>WJIN01000371.1 GCA_014730295.1 Promethearchaeota archaeon
AGGGTAGGAAATTCGAGCTGTATGAGATTCTCTAATCGTCTAATTCTTTCAGGCTTATATCCCCCGGGATAATTGTTGATAATGAAGATTATTTTCTTCTTCTTTACAAATACCTTCAAACTTGTCTTAAAACCATTCCAAATGTTTCTGATTTTCTCAATAAAATTTTTTAGAGAAATCAAACATAATCACCTCTTATAATCCTTTTTTTTGAATCAAAATCCTAACCCGCTAAATAAGCGTCTTGCTAGATAATCAGTTTCTGATAAACTATTCAGAATTTTATCATTCTCTTTTAGTGGGATTTTTAATCCTTGAACTTCTAAAATATTGATAACCGAAATATCTTTGAAAGTGGTTATAATTCCATCCTTTTCTTCATATGATAAATTATAATCACTAGAAAGATTACCATGAACTCGAGCTCCTCCTTTTACCTTGTACCTATTCCTTCTGTCATCCTCAATAATTCGCGAATCACCTAACCTGACCTCTACATAACCTTGTCCTCTTCTACGCAATTTTTCAAAATCTTTTGTTCTGAAATCAATATTGATTTTTTTCTGAAGCGGTTCTTTTGTGAGCTTTTCTTCAGGTAGTGACTGAATTTCGATTCCCAGATATTTCTGATATTCATTTATTTCATCAAACCATCTCTTCACACTCTCAGATATTGATTCACTTGACCCATTTCCTCTTTCAAATTTTGCTTTATGTCCGTCTCTTATTGCGGCTTTAAGATTTGTTTCATGGTATGTATCTTTCAAGATATTTCCAGTTGAGTTCAAATAAAGCGCATGATA
The DNA here is from genome assembly GCA_014730295.1 of Promethearchaeota archaeon. The sequence goes on from WJIN01000371.1 coordinate 804, forward strand.
TGCAGACGCGCAACATAAATATGCTAAATCCAATACATCTTGGAGATCTTGTTGTACATCAATTATTCTAATTTCAACCCTGTTCCTTGAGGGAGAATCATCTTTGTCCTCACCAATATTCGAAGATGGACCTCGAGGGCTAATATCCACTAGTCTCGCTCCCCGTGAATTTGCAATTACACTCTTTTCAAATTCATCTTCTCCTGATCCAATTCTAAGATTATAACGCAGCCTTCCATAATATTCCATTTGAACCAAAGCAGGTCCTTTCTCAGGTTGTTTAAACTTCGCAAATCCATTTGGTTTTAAAACATTGCTTTTCACACATCTATTACTGGCTATTCCGGTTTCTTCTCCTTGATAAATGGGAGAATTAGCAGAGATTCCAATAATTTCTGGTAAATAGTTCCACAAATAATTGTATACTGCCCTTAACTCTTTTGGTTTCATTACATAATGTTTCTCATGAATAGACACATTAATATGTGTTCCTACTATTGGATTTGGGTTTGATTGAATTGGATGGAGGCTTTGGGCAAATATTTTTACTCCAAGTTTAGATGCCGCATCGGCTAATAATTTCCTTCCCATTTTAGTTGCTTCTTCCAATTCGGTAGGAGGAAGAGGTAAAGTGACATATTCTATTTGAGACGGGGAGGGTTCTGGGTCTAAACTTCTGATTTTTAATTTCACCGACTCTAATAAGTCTTCATTTTTACTTAGGAATTCAGCAACAGTTTCCATTAAATCATCTGCCACCTCAACTAATGTACCGTCTTTATTTATTATGAAAAACTCCTCTTCAATTCCACATAAAACCTCGTAATCATTGAACGGAAACTCATCAATATCTTGTGTTTTTTCGTAGAATAACATATAATTCGTATATTATGGTGATTGGTAATTAGAACAACTATTTATTGCTAAAAAATTTTAATTTTAAAAATTATAAAAAATACTTTCAATACATAAAAGAGTAGTTTTATGATTAGAAAAAATATTTGAATTATTTTACGAAAACAGCAAATTTTCAACCCATCGAGGTAAAATAAATCCTATATAGAATAAAATGGAGCTAATTAATAAAAGAATTCTTGAAGTCATATTAATTACAAAATCACTATAGGTAAACAGAGAGTCAAGAACGGCTCCAATTGTAAATAATATGAAAGCAATTAATAGCAACTTCCCCTTCATTTTTATTCGTTTATCCTCTGATTGGTAGGCTTGACCAGCGAAAAACAATCCACTAACCAACACAAATATTAAACTACCTAAAAGAATTATATCATTATATATTGAACTATAATGATATTTGGTATGTGGATTAGGATCTGTAAAATAACTATAAAAAAGCAAGATATCTAACACCGAGAAAAGGAGAGCAGAAACCAATAAAATAATATAGCTACTATTTTTGCGGATTCCAAGTAATCTACTAAATGCGATAAGCCACATGATTGCTGGAACTGGAATTATCCCGACGGTTAAGATTAAATTTACTGTTATAATGGTGGGAGTAAGGTCATCATAAAGGAGGAAATAAATAAAGCGATATGCATCTGCGATCCAGAGAAAGGCTAAGCCTATCCAAGCAATCCCAACTAATAAAGTCTCCCAAGATTTTGTTGATCTGTATTTTGAGGCAATTATAAGTCCGATCACTAAATTAACGAATACAAATAACAGACTAAGAAAACTTTGGATAAAATCTGTAAATATTATTACAATCACCTAATAACCCGTTATAATATATTTATTTTTAATTATCCTAAATATATATTAATTTTTATTTATAATTTGTTATCAAATCTCATTAGAAATCATAAGCTATAATCAGATTTTTAAAGTTAAGTTAATTCTAAAAATTAGATCATCCTAATAAAGTGGAAGAAAGAAATGATTTAATCTTTTAATTTGATGAGATCTTTTATTATATTGACAATATCAGTTAAAAATGAAAAAAAATGTCCCTTCTAAAACTTAAGCATAAATTTGATAAGAAAGAAATATCAAAATTATCTCGTAAAGATCATCAAATGATGAAAAAAAGCTATCCTTATTCTAGAAGGGGAGAACCACATAATAATTTCTTGTATGCTTTGTTATGTCTTATTTATGATGGAACAAACGATCTTGAGAATATTAAAGCGAATATGAGAATATTCTTCATATCTTCAACTAGACAGTTAGTAATTTCTGAAGAGGATATCGAAGAATATATACAAATTGCTAAAAGAGAGGGATTGATTTTATTTAAGAATCAAGATACTCTCGAATTGACTAAATCGGGAAAAAAGTTAACGGAGATTAGCTATATCAATAATTTGGAAACTTCGTTCTATATGAGAATTTTTTTTTCCGAAAAAACCGTTATGCTAGGTTCTGCGATTTTTCTACTCGTTTTATCATTTCTTAAGATCATTATCGGCTTTCAATTAAATTCTCAGGCAATGATTACTGATGGCTTTGAAAATCTTACTGATCTGGTAAAGATTGCGATTATCGTTCTTTTAGCACTCAAATATAATAAAGAGAAATTCGCAAGTATTATTATTATAGCATTAATGTTCTTTACAGGAGGGTCTTTGATATGGGCGGGAATTGAAGCGTTATTTTATCCTTCTGTTGTAATTCCCTCAGTTCAAGCATTTCTTATTTCTTTTACATCATTGATTCTAAATCTGGGATTAATGTATTTAAAAGGGATGGTGGGAAGAATTTCTGGAAACTTAGCATTATTGAGTGATTCCAAAGACTCCCAAATGAATATGATGCTCTCAGGAGGAGTTATAATCGGATTGATATTTGCGATTTTTGGTTTCTATTTTATTGATGCTGTTATTGGAATAATAATTGCAGTAGTTATTTTTAAAGAGGGAATTGAGATCCTCAAAGAAATAATTGTAAAAGAAGAAGACTTTGACATAACAGAGGTGAAGGTATATGGAGACAATATATATGAAAATCGCTTAACCGCATATATCCTTGGAAGTATCCGAAGAGAAATACTCTCTAAAGTACAATTAATCGCTAACTTTTCAAAGGGCTTAGAGCTTGGAAGGAAATATTACCATGGTTTCGCTGATTTTTTCTACGATAGATTAGATGAAATAACTGCTGAGAAACACATTTCTAAATTAATTATGGATGATTATATTAAAGAGCTTGATGGAAAATTATATTTAACCCAGTTGGGTTTGAAAGCATTCTACAAAGCTAAGATGAGGGAATTTAAGCATAGAATGAAAAATGTGAATGTTGGTGGCCATTTTAAGATACATCATATTTATTGTCTTTTATTTTTCATTCTATTCATATTACTTATGCTATTTACCCCACAGATTAATACTTGGCTTCAGTCATTATGAGAAAGGCTTTATTAATATTTTAGAATAATCGAATACTATAAACTCAAGCGGGTGATTTTGATTGGAAGATTTCTCTAGTTGGATTGGTCTAAAGTCGCCTAATTCCCGTAAGGGTCCTAATTATATCATTTATTGATTAAATTAATTAGAAACTTAGATTTACTTATATTAAAAACAATCTATACTATAAAATGAAAAATACAGAAAACGAGAAAACCGAAGATACTGATTCTTCAGAGACAGAGGAAGAAGAGGAAGAAGGCCAAACCCTAATTGATAAAATACGGGGAAAAAAGTCGGACAAAAAAACTCAAACACAGATGTTACAAGAAAAATTGGGCTTAGAGCCGGGATCCCTAGAGCAGATTGAACAAAAACTGTTTATGGCGCGTTTTATAGATTATTTCTCAGAAGAAACCTTTGATTTTATTTTTAGAGATAAAGAAATGGCAAAATATTTAGACCAAATTAAAGGGATTCTTGAAGGATTTTCAACTGAATCGGAAGAGGACAAACTTATAAAACAAAGTTTTGAAAACAAGCAAATCGATCTTATTATGGAGCAGTTAAAGATAAAGGCAGAACAGCGCGCACAAGAAAAAGGAATCAAGAAATCAGTTGATAAACGCATGCGAAATTTAAGCATTTATATCAGCATTCCAATGTTTGTACTCGTCTTTGCATTATCACTAATCCCTGGTGTTAGTTATTTAATACTATTTCCCATATTGTGTGTCTTTTGTATGGTTCCAAACTTTATTAAAAGCTATTTAATGAAAAAGTGGCAGGAATTTAAAGAAGAGAATAAAATGGATTATTATTCCACCAATAGAGAAGATATTATGATATTAAAAGGATTTGTGGGGGATGTCTTAGAAAATATTCGTTCAAAGCTTTTAGAGTTGAAGGTTCCTTTACAACTTATTAAATTTGTACTACACAGTAGGGATTATGAAAATCTAGAAGTTATCAACCAAAAAACTCAGAGAGGAACATCTCAATATTTTCTTCAGTTTCAATATCCCGAAGGGGTAGAGCCTTATCCAATTCCAGATGCGATCGCCCAGCAATATCAAGCATCTGAAGGAGCGCAAGAAATAAGCAAGGAGGAAATACCCGAAAACAATTTTATCGTATTCAAAAACATCAAAGCAGAAGATGGGATTATAACAAGTTTTGTTCCAACATTGAAAGATAATTTAGCAGATGAAATAAATGAAACGTTAAATGAATGTACATTTACTAAAGCAACGGATGATGTCAGTATTATTCTTCCTAATTATAGTCCCGAAATGGCTATATATTGTATATGTGGAGAAGTTGTCGAAATAGAAAGTGTCCAGATCTGTAATTGGAAAGAAATGTTCAAATTCTATTTATTCGAGGGTAAAGAATGCGATTGCGGTGAAAAAGTCTACGCTATTTCTATGATGGATGAAAATCAAGAACTTCCTGAAGAATTGGAAACGATTTTTAAATAACTTGTTGTTTTTATTTACTTTTTATTTTTGAGTAATAATCATATAGAAGTCTATATCCGCGTACAGCCCTTTCTACCTCATTTTCAAAAACAGGTATCTTTAGTTCTGAGGCACTTTCAATTACACGTTTGGCACCTTCGGTTTCTGCTTGAATTAAAGTTGCAATTATCGGTTTATTTGGGTATTCTTCTTTGATCTTTTTAAAGATACTAAAATCAAATTCAATTTCGATAAAAAATTCTAGGGCTAGAATTAAACCATTGACGGATTTATCTTCAAGTAGGGTTTTTGAGGATGTATTATAAATACTGCATACTTTTGTGCCAACAAATCGATCTGGGGGCCAATAATCGACTGGGTTTCCGGAAATACACGTTGAACCTCCTACTTTTTCTAATATTTTTTCACGATTTTGATTATTTAATTTTGCAAGCGACAAATTTTGCTTCCTCATTTCTTTTGCAATAATATGAATAGCTCCGCTGCTGGGTCCAATAATACCTAAGTTTGGCCCTTTAGGTTCTGGACACCAAAGAAAGATTTTTGCATAGTCAAATAACTCAATATAATTCTCAACAGCAATCCCTCCAGCCTTTTTTAATTCCTCTTCCTTATCGGTATCCTTTCCAACATAAAAAAATAACACGGGTTTTTTGGGCGCACATTTTTCAACTGCATCGATTAAATCATTAGATATTTCTCTAAGGAATAATAAAATTATATGCGTTTTTTTGTCCTTAAAAAAATAATGGAGAATATTCGATTCTTTTATATGAAACCCAAGACCTAAATGGATGACTTTGGAAATGGGTACATCTTGTACAGGCGACCACCAGCCTAATGCCCCTGCTAACCCTCCAGATTGTGCAATATAACTCGCACCCGCTTCGATATTTCTGTTTTTCTTCATTATATGCTGTCGGACGGGAATTATTGAAGTTGTGAAGTTGTTTATGAAATTGATTATCCCTATCATGCTTGGGCCCATATATTCTACATTATAGGTTTCAGCGATCTCATTTAATCGATTAATCCACCAAAAATCATGAGTTTGGGAAGGTGTTTGTTCTTCATAACTATTCTTTATCTCTGATTCAATCACAATATATTTGATGCCTATTTTCGCTAATTGCTCAAAAATTGAAAGAATATTCTTTCCTAGTACAATTACAGCTAATTCGGGAATTTCGGGTAAGTCTTCTAAAGAATGATAGGATTTGATTCCCAATATCTCATCAGCATTAGGATTTACAATATAAATTTTCCCTCGATAAAAAATCTCTAATAGATTTTTCAAGATCGTATAATTGAATGTATATTCTTTCCTTGAAACTCCTACAATCAACATGCTTTTTGGGTTAAAAAAAGGTCGTAAATCAACCAAATCTACATCAAATCTTTTTGATAAGTTATCGGAATATATAAAATATATTAATTGCTCTTATTGAATTTATAGACTCAATATTACAAATTTTTATTGGTATTTCTATTTATCGAAAGAATTAGATATTTTTTTGTATAGAAAATTAAAAATAAGATATTCTGATGGTAAAATGAAATTTTTTGAAATAGAAATGGTTAAATTATTGAAACGCTATTATGAAATTTCTAATTGGTGTAAACCTATTTCTCTTCGCTTATCAGCATTGTATAAAGGTAATCCCGCCCTTTTTAAGATATCTGTATCTTTATATTTCAATAATACGATTTGACATGAGGTAGGAAGTTTATATGATGCAACCTTCATGCGCTTTTTTAGTAAGGGAAGATGGCGCATATCCACACCAACATCCATAATTACCTGTCCTGCGCGTACGCGAGCACACACTCCAGTCGCACGTCCGAAAGAATTTCTCATACCAGACTGAACTCTGTCAGCTCCAGCGAAAGCCAACATTCTATTTTCTCTAAATTTTTGGAATGGTTTTGGGCGTACTCGGAGTCTGAAATTTTGTCTACCAACTTTTTTAAGGAGGGTAGCATTAACCGCCACTCTCATCGCTTCGAGTGCGTTGGAAGAGATTTGAACTTGATCTTCCACTCTGAGCCCTACCACAAGATCGAATTCGGACCAGTCTTTGAACTTATTACCACCCCAGAATCTCTGAATTTTACTCTGAGATCCTCCTCGAGCGAATTCTCTCCTGTGATTGGCAGATCGTTTATGTTGGTATGGTCTCCTATTCCATTCACGATAGCATCTCCATGGTCTCTTATGTGCCATTTTTATCTATTCCTCAGTTGTAATTTTATGATAATATATCTTATTTATAATAAGAGTCAATTAGATAATAATTTTATTGTAATTAGTTCTATGATTCCTAAAAATTAAATCTTTAGTTTTTTGAATCAAAAAAATAATCCTTCTATTCGAAATTAATAATTTGAGAGAATGATTACCTTATATAATCAATCTAAGAAAATAATTTGCTAAAAAGTTATAGTTTAATAAATTAAGCTTATATAGATATTATGGATTGTTTAAAATAAGGAGAAACACTAAATCCTATATTATTGGAGTTAAGAATGTCATCAAAGGGACAAAAAACCATAGAAGGAAAAATAGTGGAAGTGCGAGATGGATCAAGGCGAATAAGTCGAACCTATACTTACGGATATCGATCGCTTCGCATTATTTCTGGGAATGAATATTATTCAGTGTTAGTAAATACGAATAAATTTAACAAATATGGATTTATCCCAAAAGTCGGGCAGTGTATCAGAGTAACAGGAAGAGTTTCGGAAAATGAAAATGACTTTTATGAACCTTCAATCTCATGGATTTCTCAATTAGAGCATATAGAGTGTCCAAAAAAAGGAAAATAGAGGTTTCTCTATTTATTAAGCAAAGAACAGATGAATTTACGAACTTTTTTTTACCATCTGCTCGAATTTTCAGAGATTATAAAATTGTTTCTTTAGGAATAAAAATTTCGTAATCATTATATTTTGAAAAATTTGCTCATATACTGATTCATACAAGCCATTATTCATCAATATTTTCATTTCTATATTCTTAAAACCTCTATTTATTCAACAACCTAATATTTTTAGTAATAGCTTTTTTTTATAATCCTTAATAACTTTGTCATAGTTCAATCAAGAAAACTTACGCTCATTTTCTCAAATTTTAATGACTGATATTAACTCACATCTCAAGCAAAAAACGGAATTACTCTGTAAAGGACTCTATTTAGATAAGAATCTCATCGAACACTACAAGAAACAAGGAATCCATCTTGATTTTGGCAGAAAAGGAGGAGCAGGTCCATTAGGCGGAAGATATTTTTTATTAGAAGATAAATCCACTTTAGTAAATGTAGCTTTGTGGGATAATCCAGAAAGAACAAATCTTACCTTAAGTAGGAAAAAAGGGGAATTTTTCACCGTAGAAAATCGAATAACAAGTCAAGAGTGGGCTTCAGTTAAATTAATCGACCATCCCAAATATTACTCACCGGAATATAAAACTTCTGATGGAATTCCTATGAGGAAAATAGCACTCGTGCACGGATCAGATTGTCTCGCCACCACGGTCTATCAAAAATGCAAATATTGGGCTTGTGGAGAAGCGTGCAAATTCTGTGGGATCGAATTAAGTCTTACGTACGATACAACCATTTTAGAGAAATCAGCAAAACAAATTGCAGAAGTTATGACAGTCGCAAAAAAAGAGGGAAGGTGTTCTCATATGACATTAACAAGTGGCACTGAAGAATCTGAAGATAAAGGTGCAATAAGATATATGAATACTTTAAAAGGATTGAAACAAAGACATCCAGATATACCTTTACATATACAAATTGAACCTTTAAAAAATCTCGAGTATTTAGAACGACTAAAAGAGGCAGGGGCGGATACAATTGGAATTCATATTGAACTACTAAATGAAGAATCAAGAAAACAAATCACCCCTGGAAAAGCTGGAATTCCCTACAAAGAGTTTGTGAAAAGTTGGAAAAAAGCAATAAAGATATTTGGTCATAATCAAGTGGAAAGCTTTGTATTAACGGGTTTTGGACAACCTTATGAAACTTTTATGAATAAAATAGAAGAAGTGATTAAAATTGGAGTGATTCCATTTATTACACCTGTTCGGGCTGTACCTTCCAAAGAAAAAAAGACACCTCCCACAGATTATCAAAAATTACATAAAATTTATCAGAATACCGCTCGCTTAATGTTAAAATATAATATGAATCCTTTGGAAAACAAAGCCGGGTGTGTACGCTGTGGGGGTTGTTCTGCGATAACTGATTATTATAAATTTCAGAGTAGATTATAAAACCTTTTGTACATCCACATCTAGTAAATTGGGATTTGATATATCTCATCTCTTTTGATACAATATTGAATCGATAGAGAAAAATCAGAAGCGAGCTTTTTTATTCCGTTCTAGCGTAAAAAATTTAATAATTTGCTAAATGCTATCTAAAACATAGTATTGTATTTTATAATTCTCTAAATTTAAATTTAATATTATCATGACTGAAACTAAAACTTCAAAAAAAGAAGAGCTAAAAACGGAGAAAGAAAAGACCCAACGGTCTTTTAGAAATCTTTCTGATACTGAAATAAAACGCCTTTACGAACCAGAGGATATAGATGATCTCGACTATGATGAGAATTTAGGAGAACCGGGGCAGTTTCCATTTACTAGAGGACCATATGATAATATGTATCGTGGGAGATTATGGACTATGCGACAATTTGCTGGGTTTGGTACTGCAGACCAAACTAATCAACGATTTAAATTTCTTATTGACCATGGTCAGACAGGATTAAGTGTTGCTTTCCATTTGCCTACTATATATGGTTATGAATCTACAGACGAGAAATCTCTCGGAGAAGTCGGTAAAGAGGGTGTTGCGATTGATACTTTGGCAGATATGGAAACCTTATTTGATGGTATCGATCTCTCTAAAATATCTACTTCAATGACTATTAATGCTCCTGCTTCAATATTATTATCAATGTATATTGTTGTAGGAGAAAAACAAGGTGTTAACCCAGAAAGACTTAGAGGGACAATCCAAAATGATATATTAAAAGAATATATCGCTCAAAAGTCTTGGATTTTTCCACCCGAGCCTTCGATGAGACTAATTGTAGATACTATTGAATACTGTACTGAGCATGTGCCCCAATGGTATACAATTAGCATAAGCGGATATCATATCAGAGAAGCAGGCTCTACAGCCGTTCAAGAATTAGCATTTACCTTAGCTGATGGATTTGCGTATGTGGAAGCTGCGATGGAACGAGGGTTAGACGTGGATGATTTTGCTCCGCGGTTATCATTCTTTTTCAATTCTCATAATAACTTTTTTGAAGAAATCGCCAAATTTCGAGCAGCTCGTAGGATTTGGGCAAAACATATGAAACATAAATATGGAGCGAAAAAACCCGAATCAATGCGTTTAAGATTCCATACGCAGACTGCTGGCGTCTCTTTAACTGCACAAGAACCAGAAAATAATATTATAAGAGTCACGCTCCAAGCTCTCGCTGCAGTTTTAGGTGGCACACAGTCATTACATACTAACTCATTTGATGAGGCATTATGTTTACCCACAGAAAAAGCAGTTAGAATTGCCTTGAGAACCCAACAGATAATTGCATATGAATCTGGCGTTGCTGACACAGTCGATCCATTAGCAGGTTCTTACTATGTTGAATGGCTCACAGAAAAAATGGAAGAAGAAGCGGAGGGATATTTCGAAAGAATTGAAGAATTGGGAGGTGTTATTCCCGCAATTAAGAAAAACTTCTTCCAAAAAGAGATCGCTAATGCCTCATATAGATATCAAAAAGAAGTCGAAAAAAAAGAACGGATTATTGTTGGAGTAAATAAATATAAGCCAGAAAAGAAAATTCAACCAGATATTTTGAAAATTGATGAAGAGGTCTCGGTAAATCAAAAACAGAGATTAAAACAAATTAAAAAGGATAGAGATAATCAAGCTGTAGAAGATGCGTTAAATGATTTGAAAGAGGCGGCGGAAGGAACAGAAAATCTTATGCCGTACATAATTAAGGCTGTAAAAACCTATGCATCTGTTGGAGAAATTATTGGAACCCTTAAACAAGTATTTGGAACCTATACAGAAGATTCAATATTTTAGAAGAGGTTAAGAAATATGTCAAATGAAAGAAGAATAAAAGTTCTTGTTTGTAAACCAGGCTTAGACGGACATGATCGAGGGGCGAAAGTAGTGGCCAGAGGACTTCGAGATTCTGGTATGGAAGTTATTTACACGGGCCTCCATCAAACACCCAAAGATATTGTTAATACTATCATCCAAGAAGACCCAGACGCTGTTTTGCTAAGCATTCTATCAGGAGCTCATAATGCGTTATGCCCTAAAATTATGGAAGAATTAGAGAAGAACAACATTGATGATGTGTTAGTGGCTGTTGGCGGTATTATTCCTGAAGAAGATAAAGAATTCCTTCGAAAGTATGGACTGAAAGGCTTTTACGGTCCAGGAACAGAGATAAAAACCATTGTTGAATTTGTAAAGAATAATCTAAAACGATAATAAGTCAATATGGGGAATAATCACGAGGATTTAATCACTCGATTGCTGAAAGGGGAATCAAGGGCAGCAGCACGACTCATCACTTTAGTAGAAAATGATATTAAAGCCGCAGAAAAAATAATTAATTCAATCTATAAGCACACAGGAAATGCTTATATATTGGGAATAACGGGCGCCCCTGGAAGCGGTAAGAGCACATTTATCTCCACACTAGTAAAAAAATACACGGAACAAAACAAAAAAATCGGAATTATCTGTGTTGACCCTTCTTCTCCATTAACGGGGGGTGCTTTATTAGGTGACCGAATCCGGATGAAGCAACATTTCTCTTTGGATAACGTTTTTATCAGGAGCATGGCTAATAGAGGGCAGTTAGGTGGGCTTTCCAGGGCAACTGAAGATGTAATTAAAATCTTAGATGCAAACAAATGCGATATAATAATTGTTGAGACAGTAGGTGTTGGTCAATCTGAGGTTGATATTTTCAAATCTGCTCATTCTGTGTTAGTTTTGTTAGTTCCAGGATTGGGAGACGATATCCAAACCATTAAAGCAGGAATTATGGAAATAACCGACATATTTGTAGTCAATAAAATGGATTTAGAAGGTGCTGATCGTAAGGTCGCAGAACTTATTCAAATGCTTGAATTAACTATGAATTATAAGTATGATTCTGAAGTTTTTAATGATGATTTTGCAAAAATTCGGCAATGGACCCCCGAAATTGTAAAAACAAATTCAATTACCGGAGAAAATTTTGATGAATTGCTAAAAATTATAGAGACCCATAAAAATTTTTTAGAGCATTCCGGAGTAATTCAGAGCTATAAAAAAAACCGCATAAAAAGCGAGACCTTACAGATACTAAAATATAAACTAACCGAGAAAATCGAACAATTGTTTAAAGATAGTGAAAAGATTGAAGAATATATAAATAAGGTTATGGAAAAATCAATAGATCCCTACTCGATGGCAGAATTGGTTATAGAATTACTTGGTATTAATGATAATGTTTAAAAAGTCGTTTAAAAATTTTTATACTTTTTAAAAAATGAATCTTTTAATTGCTGGTGGAGGTAAATTTGGGCAAAAAGCTGTTGAATACGCCCAAAAACTAAATTATAAGACTCTTTTAATCGATAAAAATCCAGATTGTTTTGCCTCTACTCGTATTCAGACAACATTTAATAAGGTAGATACACTTTTAAGGGATTTTGAAAATTATACTACGGGAGATATGATTTTTCTGAATGATAATGTTTCCACTATTAACAAATTACTTTTGAATATCCAATTTGAATATATCATTCCAGTTGTCCCCATCCATCTAACTGCTGTAATTATAAAAAAATATTTCAATTCACTTGATATAAAAGTACATCCAAATCCCAAATGTGTAGAAAAATATACCAGTAAGATTAATCCCGAATTGCTCTTGGACAGTGTTAAAGACTCAGCCACCATTTATTTATCCTATGCAAAAAGAGATGAAATATGTCCCGAGAATTGTTCTGGTCCTCCAAATTTTTGTCCTAATTTTGATCGAGAAAAACCCATTACCATAACAAACTATTTAACTAAGTTATTTAATGTTCCAGAACAAATTAGATTCTCAAAAGATGAAAAAAAAGTGTATTTTTTGATTAAAAGTTATCAATTAAAAGCAGGGCTTGGAGGATTAAAGGGTGAAGACATAACTAAAGTCTTCAAGGTGATAAATGATAATTCAGCATATTTTAAAAAAGATTATTACGATATAATCATCTCTACAAGTTGTAATTGTCATGGAGTGATTTCATTTATAAAAAGTAATCCCTCTGCTTAGAGAATTCAGAAATTTTGTAATAAATATCGCTTTTTTTAATTAACATATTGCTTACTTTTCAAATAGATTAATACGAAGATTAAACTGTTTCGCACTATTCGGACAATTTATTTCGCAACAACCCGGAAGATATGAATAGACCTCAAACTTTTCGATGGGAATTAGAAGATACATTAATGAGTGAATTAGAGAACAGGATTTATTTATTTCTTCTAATGGTCCATCACATAATGCAGTCTTATGTTCTCTCTTATTGACATAAATGCATAATCCATCTTTCGGATAAAATCCAAATAAAAACTGAAATCGGGGTATCACGGGATACTTTAAAGTTTCAACTTTTCTTGAATAGGGTAGTTGAATATGATTAAAATCAAGGGTAAATTTCAGTGCTTTATAGGAATCGGTTTGCTTATCCTCTTCAGTTATATCGTGTAATATAAAATCCCGAGATACTGCGGTGTCGATGAGATTTTTTAAATCTTTTGAAATCATTTTATTTTTTTTTCTTTTCTTTTAGAAAAAGATTAGTATAATAGATTGTATTATCAATAAACTACTAATATTGAATAATTATTTTTATTAAGAATATGGTAATTTTACCTTATATTTTTTTCTCCGCAAAATGTAAGAATCATAAGGTAAAATTGTTAAAAGAAGAGAATTTAATCGCTTAGAATTTTGTGAATAGAATTTAGATCTTTATCAGTTTATCTTCTTTAGGGTCAATCCATTCTGAATATATCTCTGTAATTAGAGAATTTCCTTTAGATCCGCATTCCTCACATTTTTCATCTTCTAATGTCTTGAAGGTGTAATCTCCTTTTTCAAATGGTCTTGTATGTTTGTTCTTACACTCTTTACATTGAATAACCGAATAGACCTTCTGGATAAAGCGATCTTTTCGATCTAATATATCCCCTATTGCGGGTAAGGGGGGTAATTGTGGCTCCTCGCTCATAAGTGATTTCCTATTGGTTTTTTATAATTATAAACTATCTATAGTTTTGATATTATAATAAGACTAATCTAATATTTTTATGGATTATAAGAATTAGAATAAATATTTTCTCCTATTAGATTTATAAAAATAAGATACAGTTTATTAAATGTGGAAAATTAAACATTATATATCAAATAGAGTTATCTAACATTCGATATGAATTCTAAAGAATTAGTAAAAACAGCCATACATTTTGAAAAGCCAGAAAGGGTTCCTTACTTCAAAGACGTTAGAGGGGATATGATATTCTTGATACTTCAACCATCTCAAAATTGGAAGCCAGGGTGGAAAGATGGTGAAGAAGGATTGTTTCCCCACATTCGAACTAATTATGAGTGGGATAAACCAGAATGGGCTAAAAATAATCCAAAATTTGAAAAGGATGAATGGAGAAAAATACCTCATGAAGAAGTTGATGAGTGGGGTTGTATTTGGAATATGACCGGATCCGATTACACAATGGGACACCCTGGGAAACCTATAATTGAAAATTGGAAAGAGTTTGATGAATACCGAGAAAAATATTCCTTAGATCCATATGATGAGACTAGATATGAATTTGCTCATGAGCTAAAAAGGTCCTTCGGGAAAGATAAATATCTTTCGGCACTTCTCTCGGATTTTGGTCCATTTCAGAGATCAACTAATATTAGAGGATTCTCAAGGTTTTTGATTGATCATAGAAAGAATCCACAGATGGTCAGGAAGATTTTGAATTGGGTAGCTGATTGGCATATTGATGCGATGAATGGATGCTTTAAATATGGCTTAGATCCCGACGGATTTTTTATCGTGGATGATTTAGGTGAGCAATCTGGACCTTTTTTTAGCCCCAAAATTTTTAAGGAGTTCTATTATCCTATTTACAAGAAACTCGCCGATGAAGCGCATAAGTTAGGAACTGAAATTCACTTGCATTGTTGTGGAAAGGTAGATAAGATAATACCTATCTTAATAGATGCTGGTCTAGATGCCATAGAGTTTGACAGTCCCAGAATGACGGGCTATAATGATTTAAGACCATTTAGAGGGAAAATAATGATGTGGGGAGGGGTTAATATTCAATCAATATATACAAGAGGTACCCCAGAGCAAGTGGAGAGAGAGGTATGGCATATGGTACGGAATCTTGGGACAAAAGAAGGTGGATTTGGAGCATATTTCTATCCAACTCCAACCGACATAAAAGTTCCCAGTAAAAATATAAAAGCGTTCCTAAAAGGATTAAGGAAATATGGTGATTATTCGGAGATTCCTGAAGAATGGTGGGATTATCCAGTACCAGAAATTTGGAATGATATGGAAGTGCCACCTACTCCTTCCAGCAAATTGAATAGGTGAATCTTCTTTCTATTCATATTAATTAAAAATCTCAAGAAATTAGTTTTTTCGTATAAAAATTTCTAAACCATATTTGAAATGTTTTTCTCCCATTTTTTCAAAAAATAATAGATCGCTTATTAAACATAAATATCACATTCTTTATCTAACACTTCTAAATTAGTTATAAAGAGGAATAAAAAAAATTTGACCTGGGAGAAATTTTATGAGTGAAAAAGAGAATAATAGCATAGATAAATCCGATGGAGAGGATTATGAATGCTATAGATGTCATCACAAGTTGTCGGAAGCACGAGCATTGCCATTTGCGGGAAGGATAATTTGTCCTCGATGTTTAAGAAACCTATTATTACCTATTTTAATCATTTTAGTAGTTATTATAGTGATTATTGTTTTTTTGACAATAGTTTAGCTCAAGGAGGGGGTATTGAAATTGAATAATATCAAAAAAATATATTTCGGGAATTATTCCCGTAGATATTTCAAACGGTTCACCGTACCTATATCTTTTTCAATTTTTTTTGCACTTCTAATAACTTCACGTATTTTTTTCCCGGGCTTCTATTCGATTTTTTCAAATGCTATTAGTGATCTTGGTAATCCAATATTAAATCCTTTTCCGGGGTGGTTATTTTTTTCTTTAGCATTTTGGTCATTAGCATTTCTTTTTCCTCCATTATTTCTTTATCTAAATTGTCGCTTAATAAAGATTCATAGAATTGAGGCGAAAATTGGTACCGGGAGTAATTTTATATCTATTTTTGGTATGATATTATTAGGAATCTTTCCAAACCTCCCAGAGACTAATTTCATGCATCTAATTGCTGCAATTTTTTCATTCACAGGTATGGGGGTAGCTATAATATTCTATTGGCTGGCGATAATCCATGATTCAATACAAAAAGCGATGAGATATCATCATGTAGGAATTGTCATGATTCTAAGCTTTATTACATTTTTGATTATCGCCATCACGTTTATTGGGACATTTCAAATTAGTTCTGATATTTTTGCATTTAATATGCTTTGGTTATTTGATTATCCTTTTTGGGAATGGTTGTTATTTATCTTTCTTTCTTTTCAACTATTTTTCATAGGTTTAATTATCCCAGAGCAATTTTCAAAGAAAGAATCCATATAAGTCTATATTGCCTTATATAAAATTTAGATATGTACTTACAATATCTGATTTGGAGGTACTATTAACATATTTTCTTTATTTAAATGAACTCTAAATCATATTAAATCAATATATAAATCTCCTTAAACTTAAATAGAAAAAGAACTAATGAGTTTATAAATAATACATATTAAAATAATAAAGTGGCTTTAGATATAATTTCATCGAAAAAAGGTTAATCGAACTACGCTATATATCGTGCTCAGGACCGTCTGTTACGGGACCCTCAGAAATCCTGGCTGACGGATATGGATGCAAAAAAGATTCTCTAGAAATATCCAGATCTTTTGCAATTGAATCCAAATCCAATTATGATGAGTTTATCAATATGAAGTTAAAAAAAATAATTTAAAGGAATCTCAGCTTTCTAAATTTCAAAAAATTGTATTAAAAGTAGTAATTAAAGGATAGAGAGATTAAGATTTAGGTTCATTGGAATTTTTTTCTTCTACCTTCTCTTTTCCAGATTGCTCTTTCTCTAGATCCTTATCTTGGTCCTCGTCCTTCTCCTTCTCTTCTTTTTCTTGTTCTGGAGGTTTCGGTTTACGGGAGATAATAACTTTAGCATACCTAATGACTTCCTTTTCATATATCCACCCATCTTGTATCACATCAACAATTGTATTGTTAGGAAGGTCATCACGTTCAAGAGAACTTAAAGCTTCGTGCTTATTATAATCAAACTTTTGTAATTCTTCGGTATGCATCGGATGGGCGCCCATTGATTTCATAATATTCATAAATTGTTTATAAAACTGCTCTATATGCTCATCTGTGTCCTCGTTTTCAACTGCACTTTTAAATGAATCATACAGAGAGAGAAAATTTTTTAACGTGTTTGCGGTATATTGTATGCGCAAGTTTTTACGCGATTTTTCCCAACGCTTTTGTGTGTTCTCAAATTCTGCTTGCAGTCGCATAAATTTATCTTTCCAATCTTTATTTGATTTCTGTAATTCTTTAATTTTATCCTCTTGGTTTTTCAATTTGTCTTCCAATTCAATAATTTTTTCAATTAACTCCTCCCTTGATAAGTCTTTGAACTTTTCCTCTTCTTTTGATTCTTCTTCCATTTCATTCTTCTTATCCTTCAATTCCACTTCAGACTCAGAAGTTTTTTCATTCTGTGAGTCTACAATATCCTTTTCTTCAGGTTTATCGGATTTTTCTTGCTTTTGCTTGTTCATCATACTTACCTTATTATTGAGTAAATTAGGAAATTAACGATCTTCAATGTAAAATTCTTAGATAAATGAATTGTGGAAATTTTAAATTTTTTTGGATGATATGGAGATCATTTATAATTAGGAAAAATGTTATATTTATTCTGGGATCATAAATAGTTATTCTGGGGGTATTTTGGTAATTTCTTTGCATGTAGAACAGAAAAAATAGAATAAAGAAATAAATCAAGATTTTGGGTCTTTGCATTTTTTTGATTCAAATTAGAGATGGCTTTAAATGCTGTTTTGATAAAAAATTTGTTAATAATAAAAATAATTTTTATGAACGCTTTTGGAATATTCCGGGCCATTTATTTCTATCCATACCTCCTCATACCGATAAAATTAATATTATTTTTGCTTAGTTAGTAAATTTTTAGAATCTCAATATAATATCAACAAAATTCAATCTCCCTTGAGCAATCTATTTTTTCAACTTATATTTCATAAATATATTTATTCTAAACATTTTCTAGGTATAGATTTATTGCTGAAAATTTATATATCATAGAGGAAACTAATATTACTGGTAATAGATATGGTTAATATAAAATTAGGAAGTGATTTTTAATGGGAACCTTAACTAGAGATGAAGTTAGTAAATTACCTACGCGATTTGAAACCGTACCCTACAGGACATTCTTTAAATTATGGTATGCATTACAAAAGGCATTACCTGAAGATGATAAAGTGAAAATTCTTACTCGAATTGGTCGAACCATTGGAAAGGAATTTGATGATGAGGGTTTAGAAACTCCAAATGTCTTCCTAAACCGCTTACAAGGTTTTTTAGAAAAGGAATGGGCAATTACTGATAATGCAAAAGTAGATTTTAGATATGATGATGAGGGAAACATAAAAAAAATAACCGCTAAACAAGATAGTTGTAAAATGTGTTTTGCAAATACTTATTATAGATATCATGATTATGGAAGCCCATCTTGTATGTTTCCCCAAGTGATGATGGGAATTTTATCAAAAGTTCGAAATAAATTTGGATTTAAGAATTTACGATTCGAAGGTGTTCAAAAAGGCGGTGTTGGTGAATGCGCAATGGTTTGGAATGTGGGATAAACTAAAATTTTCTCATTTTTTATTAGATTTAAAAATTGTAGCTAATTTTAACTACTAATTAACCTTATAGACATTTAATATTAATTTGGATTAATCCAAATGAATTATTATTAGTAAGAATTTTTGGGTAAATACAAATACTAAACCATCTATTGATTCTTTAGAATAGACTAATTAATATCGATCATAATATGTCCACTGAGGAGATCAGTATAGCAGCGTATTATATATGGCATGAAGAGCATTCGTATGAAAAATTATGTTGGCTTTTAGCAGAACGTCAACTATATGTTGAAAAGAATTTCTCAATAGCTAAAAAAGGCGATATTCGAGATAGAGCTTATTATATATATAAAGAGAATCCTCCTTATGATGTATTATGCTGGTTTATTGGAGAATTAAATCTCTATATTAAAAGAAACACTTCTTTTCGTACTTTTAATACCTTATTTTCAAAGTAATATTGTATGATATAGAGATCATTTATTAAGTAAAATTTTTAATTCTTCAAACTTTATACTTTATAGAAGCAAATTAAATAATTCAATTAATTCTAAAATATCATAATAATTGCATAACACGTAGAAAAGTGTAATCGAATATGAGTGAAGGAGAAAAGAAAAAAAGGACTAAAAAAGAACGTATCGTAGGAATCGACCTTGGTACTTCAAATAGTGCTTGCGCAGTATTGAATGCTGTCGGTAAACCTGAGATCGTCCCAGCCGCAGAAGGAAGGACCCTAGGAGGAAAAGCGTTTCCATCATATGTTGCTTTCGATGAGAATGGACGTAAGATCGTTGGAGAGCCTGCCCGTCGACAAGCACTTTCTAATCCAGATGGTACCATCACGGGTATAAAACGTAAAATGGGTACTTCTTATAAGGCTAAAGTGATGGTAGGAGGGGAAGAGAAAGAATTCACTCCAGAAGAGATCTCAGCGATGATTCTCAGAAAAATAAAAAATGACGCATCTGATTATTTAGGTGAAGAAGTTGAAAAAGCAGTGATTACTGTTCCAGCCTATTTTAACGATGCACAGAGAACAGCTACTAAAAATGCTGGTGAAATTGCAGGACTCGAAGTCGTGCGAATGATTAACGAACCAACTGCAGCATGTCTCGCATACGGTTTGGACCGAGTTTCTGACGAATTACTAAAGATTTGTGTCTTGGACCTTGGAGGGGGGACATTCGATGTTACCATCATGGAATATGGAGAGGGTGTTGTAGAGGTATTATCAACTGCGGGTGATACTCAATTAGGCGGAAGAGATATGGATGATAAAATTACCGATTGGATCGCTGGAGAGTTTGAAAACAAACATGGTATTAATCTCCGAAATGACAAAAAGGCAATGATTCGTGTAAAAGATGCCGCTGAAAAGGCAAAAATAGAATTATCCACAACTTTATCCACGAATATTAATCTTCCCTACATCAGTCAAAAAGATGGGAATCCTGTTCATTTAGAGATGGAATTATCAAGAGCGAAACTTGAACAATTAGTCGAGCCCGTTCTGAAACGATTGGATCCAATCATGAGACGCTCATTAGAAGATAGTAAATTATCAAAAGATGGAGTTGATAAGATTATTCTTGTTGGAGGACCAACACGGATGCCATGTGTACAAGATCGATTTAAAAAATTCTTTAATAAAGAACCCGAGCATTCAGTTGATCCAATGGAATGTGTCGCAATCGGAGCTGCAATTCAAGCAGGAGTGATCGCGGGAGAAGTAGAAGACTTATTGTTATTAGATGTTACTCCTCTCTCCTTAGGAGTAGAAACATTGGGTGGAGTTTTTACTAAATTAATCGAACGCAACACCACAATCCCTACAGAAAAGAAACAAATTTTCAGTACAGCAGCCGATAATCAACCTGCTGTAACCATTAATGTTTTACAAGGAGAAAGGGCGATGGCAAAGGATAATATTTCTTTAGGAGAATTTCATTTGACCGGTATACCTCCTGCTCCCCGTGGAGTTCCACAGATTGAAGTCAAATTTTCAATTGACGCCGATGGAATTGTACACGTCACAGCTAAAGATCTGGGGACTGGAAAGGAGACAGGTATCACTGTTTCTGGTGCGAAGGGTTTGTCAGAAGATGAGATTCAAAAGAAAATTAGTGAAGCAGAGAGATATGAAGAAGAAGACCAGAAGAAAAAAGAATTGATTCAAGCTCGAAATAATGCAGAATCGATGATTTACCAGACCAAAAAACTAATGGAAGATAACAAGGACAAAATCCAAGAAAATGAGAAACAAGAGATTGAAGCAGCTATTAAATCATTAGAGGAAGATATGGAAACAGATGATGTTCAGCGAATAAAACAAGGAATTGAAAACTTACAGAAAGCCATGCATGGATTTTCTCAAAGAGTTTATTCTCAACCAGGACAGCAGCAAGCATATCAGCAAGCGGCAGAGCAAGCTCAGAGAGCAGCACAGGGAGGTACTCCCCCTGGAGGTATGGGGGGTAAGCCCGGAGGAGGTGCAACAGGTGCTGGAGGTGCGTCATATAAAACGGATGATGACGAGAAAAAGAATGTTGTAGATGTAGATTGGGACGAGGAGGACTAGTTTCATTCTTAAACTTTAAATATATGATTATCTAGCAGATGCAATATTTTTAGAATTTCCTTCCTTTTTCATTTTTTATATATTTATTTCTTAGGAAAAACATAGAAATATATGCACTTACCTTTAGAGATCGATATCCAAGAAACAATACAATTAAGATTTTGATAGATTAATCTTTAATCTTTCTATTAAATAAGATATTTTGATAACTTCTTGATTATAAAACTTCTCTTCAATTTTTAATGTAAGAAATTCACTTACCCTACTCATTATATATTTAATCGAAAATAAACCTTTAACACTTTCATATATCAGTTTCAAGGCGATAGTAGTTAAAGACATGGTAAGAAAATAGAAAAACCAAAAGTTGTAGAGATTAAGTTTAGGAACCGGGAATATCATAAAAATAAAAGTGACCAAATAAATGCTAAAAGAGTAATAAGAATAATAGAAAAGAAAATTATATTTGGAATCAAAATTAATGAATTCAAATTTTTCAGAAATTATCAACAGAGTAAAGACCAAAATCATGAATCCTAATGAATATATAACCCAAGTATAACTATTTCTCAAGATAAATAGAGGAAATTGGAAAAATATACCAAAAAGAATCAAAAAGATTGAAAGGAATATTAATGGATATGAGAATTTTCTTAGAAATGTTTTATTATTATCGTATCGGTTGAAATCAATGTCTTTTATTAAATCACCAAGACAGGAACCAAAAATAAAAAATGGCAAAAATGGAATAAGTGGATTTTGTCGGTCGTCAATAGGATATAAAAATTGGTTTATAATATGTATTAATGGAGACCATGTTGAATAAGTATTCAATAAGGTTTGAAGAATCGGATTAAGAATTAGAATCAATATACCAATGATAAATCTCGAGTATATTGAAGTTTTCATGAGAGGCCAATATAAAAATAAAGTTATTGATATTGTAAATAAGATCCACCATGAAAAGATATGGCTTATCCCCGGTTCTTGAATATAAGTTCCTAAGTTAAAAAATATCGCGATAATTAATAAAATAGTTGCCCGAATAAAATACGTATTTCTAAGAACTCTATTATCAATTTTCTTTTCTATTTCACTCTCATTCAGTTTTTTTGAATAAGAATATTGAAGGCTTACTCCAGAAATGAAGATAAATCCAGCTGCACCTAGCGGTTCAAATAGCGGTACAATAGAGTCATAGAAAAAAGGTACATAAGAATAATCCATCCACCATACAAATAGGTGACCAAAGATCATCCAAACAATACAAATTCCTCTAAAAAAATCTATACATCCAATTCTTTTCTTCATAAGTATGCATTATATCCCAATAACTAATTGTATAAATGAATTTAATTATAAAAATTTCTTTTATTTAGAAATATCAATCTTCTATAGTCAAACAATTGAAATCAAAATCAATGATAAAATTCTTAATAAATGAGAAGTTATTAAAATTTGTTTGTAATTATCTGATTGATTGAATGTGAAACTTTTTAGAAAAAATAATCAAAGATTTTGAATTTACGATATATTATAATTCATTTTAAGCAAGTGATATTCTATCTTAAAAAATAAAATTTATCAAACATTATAGAAATAGTGTTAGACATTAAAAATAATGGAAATAAATATAATGGAACAATAAAAAATGAATTCAAGTCAAAAAAGAGATTATTATGATGTATTAGGAGTTGACAAGGATGCGACAACAGATGAAATCAAGCTCGCATATCGAAGATTGGCAAGAAAATATCATCCTGATGTCAATAAAGATGATCCTAATGCAAAGGACAAATTTATTGAGATTCAAGAAGCATATGAAGTCTTAAGCGACGCCGAAAAACGGAGAAACTATGATAATTTTGGTTTTCGTGGTGTAGATGTAGACTTAAGTGATGTTTTCAGCGGAGGAATTCCCGGAATTGATGAAATTTTCGAGTCCTTCTTCGGTGGATTTGGGGGGTTTGGTGGATTTGGATCAAGTAGATCTTCGAGACGACAAAGGAGAAGAGAAGTTGGACAAGATGTAGAAGAAATTGTCAATATTAGCTTCCAAGAAGCTATGTTTGGAACAAAAAAGGATATAAGTGTAGAAAGATATGTTCCTTGTTCCGAGTGCGATGGGACCGGAGCTGAAGATTCTTCTTCGGTTAAAACTTGTTCAGAGTGCCAAGGTTCTGGAAGGTATCGCAAAATGTCGCGCTCAGGGTTTGGAACAATTATTAGAGAAACGGAATGCCCTTATTGCGACGGGACTGGCAAGATTATTAAGAATAAATGTAGATTATGTAACGGAAATAAAGTGGTCAAAGAATCGAAAGAATTAAATGGCGTAAAAATTCCCCCTGGAGTAGAGAACGGAGTTCATTTAAAGATATCTGGACAAGGCCATATTCCTTCCCGAGATGCTTTACCAGGAGATTTATACTTAAAAGTAAATGTTGATAATAATGATGATTTTATTAGGCAAGGGAACGATTTATACACGATAGCGGATTTAGATATAATCACTGCAATTTTAGGGGGTGAAATAACCGTTCCTACCTTAGATTATAAAAAGGAAGAAATATCACAAAAAGAAATTAAAATACCTCCTGGAACAGAATACGGTACAGAATTTCGAGTTAAAAATAGGGGGGTCACCTATATGCGTGGCAATGGAAGAGGAGACCAATATATAAAAGTAAATATCACCATTCCAAAAGATATTAGCAAAGAGCAGAAAGAATTACTACTAAAGTTCAAAGAATTATCGAAACAATAAAAAAAGAGAAAGCTAAATGTGATTCTCTAACCATTTAGCCAGATCATTAAGTACTTTTTCGCGTTCTTCTTTTATTTCATTATAAACTTCGTGATATAAGCCATCATAGATATTTATTGTCTTGTCAGCCATAGTAAAATGGTTTTCTAGTTCTTCAATTCCGTGCATAGCCTGATCCTCTGATCCGCATTGTACTAGTAGGGGTAATTTAAATTTCTGTACTACTTTTTCCACATTCCCAAATTTTTTAATCATCTCATAGCCTAATCTGGTAGTTATTTCTTGATGGTGAACAAGTGGATCATCCTTATAGGCTTCAACTACTTGAGGATCATGAGATAAGCTTTCGGGATCTAATTTTGGATCTATAGTCATTTTAGGTGCTAATTTTGAGAGAATTCTTGACATGAATTTAACAAATCCCGAGACTTCTCCTCCAGCAGCAGTTCCAGTCCCAGAAAGAATTAATCCATCTAATAAATCTTCGTATTTCTCAGTAAAATATATCGCGATACCCGAACCCATTGAATGACCCAATATGAAATGTTTTACATTCGGGTGATTTTCTTTTGCGATATCATATAGTTTTTTCTCATCTTCAACATAATAATCAAATGACTCAACATAATTTGTTATACCATCGGATTTTCCATGCCCTCTGTGATCATCAGCATAAATGGCATAACCTAGAGGTACAAGCTTATGAACAACATTCTCATATCGACCAGAATGTTCTGCAAACCCGTGAATTATTTGAACAACTGCTTTGGGTTTTTGATCTGGCAACCACGCTTGATAATAAATTTTAACATCATTTACTCCAATAAATTCTCCTTGCTTTTGATTCATCTTAATTCATTAATTTCTTCTATTTTTAGATGTTAAAAAGTAAGGATTACTAAGGAATAAATTTTTACCATTATGCATTTTTGCAATTAAATATTCGATATAGTGTGGTATGAGTCCGAAGATTTTAATTAGTGGTCCACCTCGCTCTGGAAAGTCAACATTAATGAAAATGTTAACAGACTATTTTAGGAAAGACTATTCTATAGTGGGATTTTTAACTCCAGAGATAAGAAAAAACAATAAGCGTATTGGATTTGATATCAAATCCATTGATTCAACTATTCGATTTCCTTTAGCGCGGAAAGCTACCATTGTAGACACCCATAGGTTGGGGGATTATTCTGTTTTTGTGGAAAAATTCAACAATTTTATAGAGGAATATCTGGAAAATAAAATTCGGGATTTTGGGACTCCTAATGAATCTCACATATTATTTATTGATGAGATAGGGAAAATGGAATTATTTTCAAATAGATTTGAAATTTTTATTAGAAATATATTTCGACTTGATATGTCGATTATTGCAACTATTGGAAAGAACTTATCGCACTCCATAAGATCATATTTGATGAATTTACCCGAGATTTGCTTTTTTGAAACCTCTATAGATATACAGAGAGATATATTTAATGAAATAGTAAAAAACTTTTCCTAAAATCCCCCAAATTAAAGGACGCTTTAGTATTTATAACATTATTAATATAATTTTGAATTAAAATCTCACCTATCTGATCATTAGAAATAAGCTCTCCTCTCTAAACTAATGGTTAATAAAAGTTTTGTTAAGTGGAGTTTCCAATTTTAGAACTAATAATTTATTTTTCTTTAAATTAAAGAAAGAAAGAATATATTATCCAATCAGCTACAATTAACTATAATGAGGAAAGTAGAATTAGGTAATACAAAAGAAAGGATTTCAATTATTGGACAAGGAACATGGGGTATTTCGAGATTTTTTAAAGACCAAGAATACTATGATCAATGGAAGGAATCTTTAAAAACGGGAATTGAACTTGGTATGACACATATTGACACTGCCGAGGTTTATGGATGGGGAAAAGCAGAAAAAATTGTTGGAAAGGTTATAAAAGAATATGATCGAGATGAGTTATTTATCACCTCTAAAATTCTTCCCATCCATTTTCGAAGAAAAACTATGAAAAAAGCTGCAGAAAAAAGCTTGAATAGATTGGACATCGATCATTTTGATTTATATATAATCCATTGGCCAAATCCGTTAATATCTCTGGAAAAACAGATGGGAGTTATGGAAAAACTCGTGAGAGAAGGAAAAACTAGGTATATTGGCGTTAGTAATTTCTCTGTAGAACAATTTAAAAAAGCGCAGAAATTACTCAAAAAAGGAGAATTGATAAATAACCAGCTTAATGCGAGTATTATTCACCAAAAACACATTTTCAAGTCCCTTCCATACTATCAAGATAAAAATTTAACAATGACCGCCTATTCCCCCTTAGGACATGAAGGATTAACTGATCTTTCAGGAGATATTAAAGATAAATTAGAAAATATCGCTGATAAATATGATGCTACTATTCAACAAATTGCCATCGCTTGGCTTATAAATCATCAAAATGTAATTACTATTCCAAAAGCATTTCAAACTAAACATGTAAGAGCTAACGCAGAAGCAGCTTCAATATATTTAACAAAAGAAGAGATTCAATTATTCTATAAAAAATCAATTGATTTAAAACTAGAAAACAATACTGAATAAATTTCTGAGGACCCAATATCCATTTAGAATTAATTAATGATGGTGAGGCTATTTAGAATTTAGCTTTTATTATTCGGATTATTTGATAGAAAATTAAAATATTCTTAATAGATTTAACTTCTGTGTAAGTTTTTATTGAACCATTTTTTCGGGTAGTTATTCCCTGTTATGGGCAAACAATTGAACGTATCATAACCAGAAGTAAGAAGAAAAACCAAATATGGTATAATTCTAAGCTGCTTGAGATTATGATCTAGCTATTTTATTTTAATTGTATGAAATGTTCATTTTTAAGGCATATAGACACCATTAAATAGGAAATTGCTTTATCACAATATTTTTTAATAACTCTTTATGTTATTTTATTAGTTCGAATTAATTTCTCAACTTTAAGGGATATAAAAGATGACCCATTGGAAATGTGACAAATGTGAAGCTGAATTTGAATTAGAAGAAATACCTGAGGAATGCCCTGAATGTGGAGCAACAGACGGAACATTTTCCTTAATAGAAGATTAGAATTAAAAAAATATTATTTTCTATTCTAAATTAAACCTTTAGTCGATATGGTTTAAATTAGTATTTTTATTCCTAAAAATATTTATTGTCTTATTTGAGATAAATAGTTTTTAGCAGAATCCATTGCACTATTTAATATTTCTAATTGGGCATTATCTTGAGTTTTCAAAGCAAATTTCAAGCGTTTATGGAGATATCGAAAGGAAGTATCGAATACTTCTTTTTGTTCTTGAGAAGAAAGCTTTTGTACATCTACTGTAGTTAATTTTAATTCATTCTGAGCATCACGCATTGAGAGTAAAAGGTATCCTTTCATTGCCCCTCTTGAAATGTCAATAGATTTTAGATAAATCTCCGCCATTTGATCTAAAGCCATATTAAGATTTGAATCTATTCGAACATTTAAAAAATCTTTTTCAGCTTTTTCAATTTGTTCTCGACTAAATTTTAAAGTCATGGATAGAAAGAATAAATAACATTATAAAAATATACAAAAATGTAAAAGTTTATATGTCTTTAGTGATAAAAAAATTTCAAATTTTCAAATCTTATATTGTTTGATTTATTATTTTTTTATTATGGTTAAATGTAATCAAGATCGATTAAAAAGCATATGTGCGTGTACCTATACAAGTTGTTCTCGTCGTGGAAGATGTTGTGAATGTATAGATTACCATCTATCAATGAATGAATTGCCAGGTTGTGTATTTGCCAAGATTTCTAAGGATGCGGAAAAAACATATAATAGAAGTTTTAAGTGTTTTGCCAAATTAGTTTTAAATCAATAAATTCACCAAATTTATAATTCTCAAAATAAAAAAAGAGAATAGGAAATGATTCTAAAATTTTTATTTAATATTATTTTATAAACCACTTTTTCACAAAATCGGGTAATATCCAACCAAAGTAGAATTCCACCGCACTTATCATTAAAAACACACGAATTATGACTATTATAACTGGATATTGTAGGAAGAATGCAAAAGAATGGATAAAAGCACATATGGTATAAGTTACAAAGGCAACAATAAGAAATTTGCCTTTTAATTTAATTTCAGCACCATTAGATTTCAATAATTTACATGCAAAAATCATAAAAGATACAAAAGCACTCATAAGAAAAAATAATAAACTAAACCTAGTGAATGGTCTATATGTCGCTTTGAACTACCAGGCCCTAAAGGAGCTGGATTCTTGCTTCCTTGATCACCGCGCCTAAATGACGTCTTACACGATCTCCACAAGCGTAACTTCCCGTAGTCCCTACGGTAGATCATGAAATGACTGTGATACCTCTCTCTTCTAAGAGGCGTATTCCTTCTTTCTTAATATTAGCAAACGCGTTTTTATTTCGGTGATGATGAGTGCCACATTCGGGGCACGTCCATTCACGTTCGCTTAACGATAACATCTCGTGTTTATATCCGCAGACAGAGCAGAGCTTACTTGAGGGAGAAAAGCGGTCTACCTCTTGATAGTGCTTACCGCGCCATTCAAGCTTGTAGTTTAAAATGATTTTAAACTGATCCCACGAAAAGTTCAGGATTCCTGATTTTGACAGACCACTATTGAATTGTTGCATGCCTTTTATGTTCAAGTCTTCTAAAATAACGGCATCGAATGTATTTGCAAGCTGAAGCGTGGTTTTATGAATCCAATCACGTTTTTGATTGGCAATTGTTTCATGCACGCGAGCTAACCTAAGGCGTGCTTTCTCACGGTTTTGTGAGCCTTTTTTCTTACGAGAGACTTGTCGATGTAGCTTTCTAAGGCTTGCTTCTGAGGAACGATAAAAACGAGGGTTAGAAAAGACCACTCCTTCCCCT
Source organism: Promethearchaeota archaeon (assembly GCA_014730295.1). The sequence continues at coordinate 30,127 of WJIN01000371.1, forward strand.
ACTAAGAATTCAGACGCAGACATGTCAAAGGCGGCAATAGCATCGCAATGAACCTCTTTTAAGGAAGAGACATTTAGCTCCACCTCAATTAAAATAGACACGTAATACTTTCCGCTCTTGGTTTTCGAAACGGTCACGTGTTTAATGGGTTCAACAAAGCTCCTATTATCCTTAACC
>WJIN01000462.1 GCA_014730295.1 Promethearchaeota archaeon
GGATATCTTCGCGCATCAAACCAGTCTTGTTGCAAATCAACTCGAACTCGTATTCGTTGCAAATCAGCATATAGGCGCGTTCGATGCCGTGACAGAGGAAATCCTTGTCGAGCCGGAGCACCTGCTGAGAAGGATCAAACACAAACGGCACTTTCTGCGCCACACATTCATCAGCGACCTGCATCATGGCTTCGGGGTCGTTGGGAGAAATCACAACCAGATCGGGCATATGGTCGAGCGTGCCGGCCAAAGTGTAGTCTTTGGCATAGGCCATTGCGCCGGCATAAAAGCTGGCGATTTGGTTGTTATCGCGGTCGGTGTTGGCAAAGAAAGAGGCCGTGAACACATCTTCCACCTGAATCACGGGCGAGGTATCCACGCCCACCGACTCCAGCCACGCGCGATAGCCGTCGAAGTCACGGCCGGCCGCGCCAAAAATCTTGGGATTCTCGCCCAGCAAAGCCAGGGTATAGGCGATGTTCGGTGCCACCCCGCCGAAATGCTTATCCAAATGCTCCACCAAAAAGCTCAAACTCACACGATCCAGCTTATCGGGGATGAGGTGATCTTTGAAGTAGCCGGGAAAGGTCATCAAATAGTCGAAGGCGATTGAACCAGAAATGACAATTTCCATCTTTCTTTCCTTAAACGTAAGATCAATCTTGTATATCAGGCTGCTGAAATGGGGAACGAGAGGTCTTTGCAATGGGCCGCTCCTTGAGGTTGGCCGGCGGCTTATGCTTCCACACCGGGATGAGACCCAAACGCTCACGGAACATCACCCAGATGCTGTGCAAACCATCCCAAATCGTGATCTTTTTACCTTCCTCATAGGTGCGCGGTCGATAGCTGATGGGTACCTCATGGATCGTGATCCCCACCTTGAGCAGCTTGGCCGGCAGCTCAAAATCCAAATCAAATCCATTGCCGACCAAATTCAGCGCTTTGAACACATCGGCGCGCACCATCTTGATCGCGGTGCCGCTGTCGGTCAAGCTGCCGCCGAACATACGATTGCAGAGCGTCGTCAACACGCGAATGCCCCAATAAGCATGCGCATATTCATAAATGGCTTGGCCGTCCAATGTGCGCGAGCCGAACACCGCCACCGCGCCTTTTTCGGCCAGCGCCAAAAGCTTGGGATGGTCCTCGGGGTCATATTCCAAATCCGCATCGTGAATCAAGGCGTAATCCCCGCTGAGATAATCTACAGCGGTGCGGATGGAGTTCCCTTTGCCCATGTTGCGCGGCTGGTAGATGATGTGCACATTGGGCATATCCACTTGCTTCAACAGCTCGCGTGTACCATCGGTGGAACAATTGTCTACCACCACGATCTCGCGCTCCCACGCGCCCAAATCCACCGCGCGCAAACGCTCCAACACGGTCAAAATCGTATCTTTTTCATTATATACACAAACAATAAACGAAACTTTCATAAACCCCCCATTTTCTATGGACGTGAGGAGTATACCACAAGGTCCTATCAATGCCAGAATTTTAATTTCTTTTTATCATCTTTTTAGTCCAATTTAATTTCCGCAGTATATGCTAATCAAGCAATTAGCGATATTGGTCAAACTTGATAAAACCTTTATAAAAAAAGAATATTTTCAATCTTCATTGCTAGCAAAATGGGTTATGTAACAAAAACATAACATTTTGAACAGAAAGGATACAAATTTTTGCTTTAGGTTGTAAGATTGTAAGCAGAGGCTAAATCGCTAACGGAGAAGAAAAGATGTATGGCTTGATGAACGACATCGAACTAGATGTCATAATACAAACTTTAAAGGAACTTGATTCGGTGAAGAAATCCTATCGTATTGTATGCGAAAACGAACATTTAATCTATGTGAAAATCTCTGGCGAAATTGGCCTAACCTTTATTCGCGACTTACAGCTCGCGTTAAAAGAAGTTACCCCGCCGGTCTGTATTCTGCTGCGCAACACGCAAAACGACCTCGCAAGCTTAGGCACCGTGGGCTTACTTTATAAATCAGCGCAAGACCCGCGCGTGAAGGCTGTCGCGTCCTTCGACTTGACCTCGGCCCAAACCCTGTTGGTAGAGTGGCTGCTGTCTAACGAAGGCATCAACACCTTCCATGTGTTCGGCGACGAAGCAAGCGCGCGAGCCTATCTCAAGCAAGTTTGCAGTGAGTGACCCTCGCCCCCTACTCTGGGAGTACGATGTGATCCCATTCGCGCCGCAAATAGTTCACAATACCGCGCTTAGGTTGATAAACCGGATAGAGCCGGCCAAAATCGACAGCCGCAGCATCGTAAGATGAATCATCAATAATATCTGTCTGCTTGGCGAGATAGAGCAGCGCAATCGACGGGGCGCGAGAGAAATTGTTGTTGCTGTGGACCAATACCTTCCGTTCGGCAATGTGTTTCTCGATAAATCTCAAGGCCTGCACAAAGAGCGTGGGCGCATAAAACAGAAGCCGGTCGGAATCGACCATGTTCAAATAGAGATGGTGCCGCGTCTCCATATACCAATAGTGCATATGGGTGGTTGGCAAACTATTTCGATAGCCGACTGCGCGCTGATGACAAGGGTCTTGGTTGGCATGAATAACGGCAATATCTTCACGAAAATGATAAAAGCAGTGAAACTGATTGCCGATAAAGAGATTGGGAATAATTTTGTTTTCGCGAATCGTATAAGACATGTTGTGTACTTCCCAATAGACATCCTGCATCATCATAATACATAGCTTAATCTTACATCAC
>WJIN01000372.1 GCA_014730295.1 Promethearchaeota archaeon
GATGAATGCTCATTCAATCGAACTAGTTAATTTTGGTATTATTTGTAAAGTTGGTATATCTCCTTACTCAATCAAATGTCAAATGTGAGAAAAATATTAATTTAAGGAAAAGGATTAGATCGACCTTCTGGATGGTCGTGGGTCTCATACCATTCACGATGTTCCTGGTAGCAATCAACACAGTCCCATTCTTTCAATTCGGGGTTATAGGTCATATCCTTCTCTCTCGAGCCGCAGATGGGGCACACACATATTGATTCTTTCCATACAGTATCGAGTGCCTCAACTCGCTTACTATATTCAAGATAACACTGGTGATCATTTGGATCCGAAAAGCCAAAATCTTCTTCATATTCTCGCATCTCAGTTATCGAATTAATAACCACTTCCGATAAAATGTTTCGCAAATTTGTGCGAATCTTGCGAAGATGTGGGTCCTTAATCGTTATTTTTCGTTTTTTGTTCATCGTTTTCCTCATGTATAAGAAAAAAAATTATGGATAGAGGTGGTAATTGCCCATCTTACGATACTCTTCTTGCTGGAAGGTGTAGCACGGCTCGCAATACCATGAGGAGTCGTTGGGATTGTAGATGAGGTCCACATCACGGTCGCCGCATAATGTACACCCGATGGGGTGCCTATAGAATGCTCGTTTGAGGTCTTGTATCTTCCAAGAGATTTGTTGCATCTCTTCTACACTATCGGCTTTTCTATGTTTATTATCCAATTCATCTAACCGATCAAGCCACACCAAACGGAGTAAGCTGCGGAGCTCGTAGCGGATCTTTCGCAAATGCGGGTCCTTAACCGTTATTTTTCGTTTTTTGTTCATCGTTTTCCTCATGTATATTATTGGGTTTTGTGAATTTAAATCTTGCGGGAGCGCAGATTTAGTAAATAATAAATGGGAGCACTTAAATTTTGAATAGTTTGGTTTGCATGCCGAAAATGAGCGCGGTAAGGTGGATGTATTCTTTACTCCCTGCTCTCCGCTGCATAATTGAGTTGTCTTTAATCTTTCGGGCAAATGTCTCGGCATTTCCCCAGAGATTCCCTACGGCGTTTTTATATTGACCGTTCAACAGCGCTAAAAAGGCGGCTCGTGTGCTTCCCGTGGTCTTGAGCGCATTCTTAAATGTTGTGATTTTTCTGTTAAAATCTTTTAGTTTTCTAGAAAATAGCTTTTTTCTTTCATGTGGAAGTCCCAGAGCCCTGGTACGCCCCCGGTGCTTAAAATAGGCACATTATATTCATCCTTTTTTGTTCTTCTTGACTTCACTTTATCAATAGTCACACCTTTAAAGACCGTTCTGACATCTCCTTCGGTGATCTCGCCGTTCGGACCCGAGCCTTTGCCGTTTATTCCCATTTCCACGAGGGTTCGGATGCCATTCTTTAGCTTCTTCGTATCTGCCTCGCTCATTGCGTTCAACGTCGGATGATATTTATTACTCGTGAGCACTTGGTCACCAAGTGAAATCGACCATTTCTTTGCTACGTCCATATGGTGCGGGGCGAAAAGACCGGTTTTCTGATTTCTGTCAAAGATGCTGTCGTCCAATGAAAGAAACGTGAGCGGTTCGGTGCCGAACAGATGGCAGAGCTGAGTGATCACATTCCAGGCGGTATAGTCCTCATCATCCCATAACAGATCATACTCGCTTCTGCTACGTTTATTCCGCGTCTCCAAAAAGAAGTTGAGGTCAGCGAGTAATCCGCTCCAGACATCAAAAAGTACTCGCTGGTCTGATGAGAGAGAATTAAGCTCGTTTTCAAGTGGATTCAACGGATTTCGAATTTTAAACTCCCGACGAATTTGATTAACTATGTCTTTACCGATATTTAAGATAGTATCTTTATTTAATTGGGAACCCTCAGTTAAAATATTTGTAAACTGAGCCGCTGCAGAAGGAAAAATTCCTTTTCCAATAGCAATACCAGTAAGTTTGCTTAAACTAATAAATATATCCCGTGGAATCTCGGTTGCTAAAATGTGTCCACCCTTAATTCGAATCTTTGAGTACTCTGCTTCTGTATAAGCCATAAATATATCTTGAATAAATTCAAACTCTGCCATACGGTTATTTCTTCCAACATTTGGACTAGCATATATCTTTGAAAAGATTTCTTTATCAATATATTTCAACACAGCTTCTTTAGCAGATATTACATCTAATTCTGAAATTTCTTTATAACCTAAATATATTATAAAGGATTTATTTTAGGTTTAGCAAAGCGATCCAATTTATTAAGAATTTCATATATCAACATTATGAAAAACATAAGTTTTATGTAATTTTCTTTTCTGAATCTTTTTTTTCGATACCTAATATTAAGGAAATTTTAAGTAAAGTAAAAGTTTATATAGGAAGGCTGTATTTGTAAAGTTTATATCTGATGCTCTCTGTAAGGATTTCACAATCTAAAAATCAGTCATCACAGTCTTAACCTATGAATTGGCACAAATTAAACTTATTTCACTTGGGATTTTCTGCAAAAAACCACGCCATTTTCCGGGCAACCAAATGGAATAAAAAGCTTGAAGCTATAATTAAAAAACCTATCTTTAATGAAGAATATGAGAAGATCGGATTTATTCTCGATATCTTCGGTCCCCACTCAAATCCCTTTATTTCAATCAAACCTGAACCTAATATAGAAATTGGGAAAAATAATAAGTTTTATGTTAAGGTAGCGTGATGATTTTTAGATTCTTATAGGTTAGTTAATGTATTTTTTTAAAAAAAGGTGTGTTCGGTGGAAAGAATAAAACAAAAAGCTTCATCAGAAAATCTCATCATTGAGAAAAATACCTGTACTGAATGTGGAGAGAATATTTTTTTTGATGAGAATAGAGGTTTATTAGTATGTGAGAGCTGCGGGTTGGTTCATTCAGAAAATTATATAGATAGAGGGCCAGAATGGAGAGCCTTTGATGCAGATCAGAGAAAAAAGCGGACGCGAACGGGCGCTCCGATGACATATATGATCCACGACAAGGGATTGTCCACGATGATCGATTGGAAGAATAAGGATTTCTATGGAAGGGAAATTCCTGCAAAATTACGTGGACAGATTTATCGATTACGTAAATGGCAGAGTAGAATCCGGGTCAGCGATGCAACAGAACGGAATTTAACCTTTGCTTTAAGCGAACTTGATCGAATGGCCTCAAATTTGGATTTACCAAAAAATTTAAGAGAGTGTTCTGCGAAAATTTATCGTGATGCTGTGGAAAAACATCTCATTCGAGGAAGAAGTATCGAAGGAGTAGCGGCTGCAAGTTTGTACGCGGCATGTCGGATGTATAAAGTTCCCAGAACATTAAATGAAATTGCTGAAATTGCAAGAGTGGATAAAAAGGAAATAGGTCGTTCCTTTCGGTTCATCTCTAATGAGCTTCATATGAATTTGAATCCCACGATTGCCTCAGACTTTTTAACTCGTTTTATCTCTGAATTGGGATTATCCACAAAATGCCAGAAGATCGCGAAGAAGATTATTAGTATGGCCCAAAATCGCGGATTAACTTCAGGTCGGGGCCCAACCGGAGTATGCGCAGCAGCTATTTATGCCTCTACTCTTATAACGAAAGAGAAGAGGACCCAAAGAAAGATTGCCCGTATCTCACAGGTGACGGAAGTCACCGTACGTAATAGATTCTCCGAATTAGTGGAGTATCTGAATTTAGACCTCTAAATATCAATAAATTCTCCTTCTTTTTTTATTGTTTTATAATCATCTTGAATAAAAGTCAAGAGATCTAATGCGGATATTCTTATCATTACATCTTCATATTATTCTGATTTATTATTAATCTCTTTTTCTGATATCTTAAAAACAATTTACAAAGGTAGAGCTAAAAAATGAAGGATGTGATTAATTCAACTCAAATTTGCAATTTTCTCGATGATGTTGAGCATAATTTTCCAAATTTCGTTGCAGCCGTAATTTCTGACTCTGATGGGTTACCAATTGGTTCAAAAATTCCAAAAGGATTCCAATATCAGGAAAATATCTTGGCTTTGGAAGCGATTACACGCGAGAAAGGATTTCTGGAGAATTCAAATTATATCAAGGTAAAAGTTGCGCTTAATGAAGATAAATCAGTCAGATTATTGTTGTTATTAAATAAACCAAAAAATTATTTGAATGGATTTAAGAATTTGAAACGAATAGTGCAACGGCAGATGCTTTTTTAATTTATAATATGAGAAGTTTTAAAGAAACTGCTATTATCTTACTTAAAAAAACCAAATTGCGTAGCGACTATTAGAACAATCAAACAAATGGCGAAATTTTTTATATACAGATCAATATTTGTATCATAGATTGGTCACTTAGTCACTGGGTTAAGATGAATTATGAACACAAAAATTTAGTTTTTATACTCACACTAATATACATAAGTAGGATAAAATAATAATAAAAAAACCTCTTGAGATAGCATCTATGAATTATTCTGAAGATGAACGAATGTTGAAAAAGATCCTAAATGCGGTTATTAACAGCACCGCGGGATTGAGATATGCCATCATTATTGATGACACCGGCATTACGATAATGAGCCAATCCAAATTCAAGCTGGCGGATGATGAGATTTCAGTAGAAAAAATAGGGGCTATCGGCGGGGCGGTATTTATGGCGGGAGAGGAACAGGGACAAATTCTCAATTACGGAAAAATTGATCTTCAAATCACCGAATATGGGAAGGGAATGTTGTTTTCGATGAAGGTTGGAAAAGGAGTACTCTGTTTAGCCTCAGATAAAAATGTTAATATCGGCTTTGTAAGAGCGGTGATGAAAAAATGGGCCCCTAAATTAGGGAAAATATTAGACCGCTACCTTGAAAGCGACCAGGACGCCATAAACGAGGAGTTAAAAGAGCTATTTAACTCAGATACAATTAGCATGCTTTAATTTTGTTTTAATATTTGAAATAATCATCTTTTAAATCAAAAATTCTATAATTATTAAATTCCATTCTTATTTAGGTATTTCATATTATCTTTAGCATTTTACTTGATAAGGTAATTTCTAATGAAAGTGATTATGTCTTGGAGCGGAGGGAAAGATTCTGCTTTAGCCTTGTATAATGTCCTAAAGAACGATGAACTTGAAGTATGTTCCCTTCTAACAACGATTACCGAATCATATGAAAGGATTAGTATGCACGGAGTGCGAAAAGAATTGCTGGAAGCACAGTCACAAGTGTTAGATCTCCCTCTCGAATTAGTGTATATTCCAACTGATTGCTCCAATGAGATTTACAACAAAATTATGAAAAAGCGAATGATGGAGCTGAAAACGCAAGGGATTAAGGGTGTGGTCTTTGGAGATATTTTTTTAGAGGATATAAGAAATTATCGAGAGGAAAATCTCTTTCAAGTTGAGATGGAAGCTATTTTTCCCTTATGGGAGCTGTCCACGCTGAATTTAGCTCATACGTTTATAAATTTAGGGTTCAAAACCGTCATAACTTGTATTGATTCAGAATTTCTTGATAAATCGTTTGTTGGAAGACAATATGATAATAAATTCTTATTAGATCTACCAGAAAGTGCTGATCCTTGCGGAGAAAACGGAGAGTTTCATACTTTCGTGTATGGTGGACCTATCTTTACAAAAGAAATTTCCTTTAAATTTGGAAAAGTCGAATTTAGAGAAAATAGATTTTATTATCAAGATTTATTTCTAAAAAACTCATAGAGGTTACTAAATATAGGAAAAACTGGATTCTGCTTAAAATAAAGTAAATATAAGTGTGTCGCCTAAAACACTAACACATTTTTCTCATTTTGAGGATTTTACCATAAAATCAAAAATGTTCTCTCGTGTTAGGCATTTGGGTTGGGACATAATCATGTATCCTGTCTGGGTAACTGACTCACACCTCATCGCATTGGTATTCACCATAGCTAGGTAAAGAGCCCATTTTGGCCAGGATTGATATATTTGTTGATTACTAAACTCGGGATGTCTGCTCGTTTTTGCACATATATTCATCTGTTTATCATATATGCCCTCGACTAAGCATTTATTCCTTCAGCGTTTTCCCATTTAAGATATATTATTCCGAGATTAAAAATTTTATTCTAATTTTGTAAAATTGTCCCTTTATTGTCTCTGGTACCATTTTTTATAGGATTTTCGCTATTGATAAGTAAACATTTTAATGCTTCTAAAATAATATTATGATAATGAACATTCCAAAAGATTGGTTTGAGATAAAAAAGGAAGAGGATCACATAATAGCGATTCAAGAGAAGCTTGAGAAAGTCGATCCTCGCTTTCATACACACAACACGAATATATTTCTCCTTCTCGGGAACAACAAAACTTTATTAATTGATACAGGAAGTGGGGTAGTGCCTCTCAAACCCGTTATAAAAGAATACATTGATACTAGAGAATTAATTGTGGTGAATACTCATGGTCACTGGGACCATATAGGAAACAATCATGAGTTTGAGAAAGTCTATATTCACAAAAATGAAGCGGTTTTTATTAACAACCCGGTTAATATTTCCAATCTTAAGGATTCTCCAGAAAAGATTGCAAAGAATTATGAGAACATGGACTATATGCTTATGCCTTCCGCTGAAGTTATTGAAATCGAAGAAGGAGATAAATTTGATTTAGGCAATCTCACCGTAGAAGTGCTTCATACTCCAGGACACTCACCGGGGTCTATTTCACTTCTTACTCACAGAGGGGAGTTGTTCCCCGGAGATTTGATGCATTATGGTTCCGTTTTCCTTCCGAAAAAAAACCTTTTGAATACAGTACTTACAAGCTTAGAAAATATTCTCCAATTATTCGATAATGGAAAAGTGAAGAGTCTATATCCCGCTCATGGCAGTTTTCCCCATGGCAGAGAGCTCGTGGAAAAGCTTATTAAAGGAATTAATAACATAGATAAATTATGGGAGCAAAAAGAGAAAGATCAATTTCTAAGATCGTGGATTATTGATGATGGGATCTTTAAGTATGTAGTTTCGAGATTTTGACATCTAACTACAACTTATTTCATATTCTTATGCGTTAATTTTTCGATAAATCGTTCCAAAGACCTTCTTAAAATTTTTTTGAGAATTTCGTAATTCAAGTCAATTTCGATATCATTATAGTGGAAGTCGTCAAATTTGTAGAAGGATTTAAAAACATTATCTGTTAAAATGATTTCTTCGGCTATTTCTTTTAAGAAATCATAAATTAGAGTGCTATCATATTCAGTTTTCATAACCACAGAAATCATAGCCATTTCAACACCACCTCGAGCCCATTCTGAGGGGACTTCGAAATACAAATTGACAATTCGTTGTCCTTGATTAATTAGGACAATTTCAAAAAATTCTTCTTCAATGTCGAGATCGAAGAATCTCAACACTTTATTTCGCACTGTGGAGGGTATATTCTCTGGATAATTTAGAAAAATAACCGGACCTTTAACTCCGTGAAAATGTGTTAGTACAAGAAACATATGCCTAATTAAATCGTGTTGTGATCTAAAAATAGAGTAAGAAAATAAATAATTATTGATTGCTATATTAGCGTACGCTTAAACCGAAATATAAATGTGTATATATGAACTATAGATTTTTAAGTTTCTAAGATCAGATGAAAAAAAGAGCAATAAAAATTTTAAATTACGATTTATATAATCCTCATTTATGAAGTTATGAGTGGTATATCTTCAAGCTTGCCAATAATCAATGGAATTAGGATAATGGCACATAATAGAATTTCAAAAAAACCTATTGGAATAAATAGAATGGTTAAAATCATTGTAAGTAGCAGACCAATTATTCCAAGGTACCATCGCCATAACCGATTCTTCATGATACCCACAGCCGAAAGAAATCTCATTGTTGTAAAGCTTAGGAACAATGAGAATAAGACAATGGGGTGGGTTTCAAAAAAATATGTGATCTCGCGTACATTTAATCCAAACAGAGAATATAAATTCGGTGCGCGATCAATGGCGATGAATATCATATAAACACAATCAATCATTTCAACCAAAGAATAGAATAATAGAGCGATACCACTTACTAATAATATTTATTTTCCTTGATTTCATCGGAAATCATTTTATATATCCTCTTTGCTTTATCAATATTTAGGAATTGTTAAACTCGATTTTTCCGGATTAGTTCTCTAATTTTGTTATAAGAGCCTATTAACTCCTCAACCTTTTTTAAGGTTAATCCTTCTTTTGGCGTACCTTCAAAAATTACTTTGCCATTGGCTAAGACAAGCATTTCATCAGCCCATTCTTCTACAAAAAATAGATTATGTGTGGTAAAAAGAATGGTCATCTCATTGTCGTTTCTTAGAGCTTCAATTATTTCCAAGTGGTTTTTTATCGATATAAAATCCAAATTTGCAAAAGGCTCGTCTAAGATCAATAAATCAGGTTTTAAAACTAAAAGTCCTGCAAGACATGCCCTCTTCTTCTGCCCCCAAGATAGATTAAACGGGGATTCGTTTTTATAGTCCATTAAGTCCACCGATTTGAGGGCCCAATCAACCCGCTCTTTAACTTCTTCCTCGGGAAGTTTTAGATTACGCGCACCGAAGCTTACATCCTCTCCGACGGTAGGGGCAAATAATTGATCATCGGGATTTTGAAAGAGAAATCCAATCCTTTGACGCATCCTCCATAAATCCTCCTTTTTTCTGGTTTGCTTCTCCCCAAATATTTTTATACTGCCAAAATCGGGTTTCAATAAGCCCACCAATAATCGAAGTAATGTTGTCTTCCCCGACCCGTTATTCCCGATCAAGGCATAGATAGAATTTTGTTCTATTTTGAGTGAGACGTTATCCAATGAAAATCCAGACTCATAGGAAAAATTTAAATCTTCTATTTCTACGGAATAAATAATTTTACGACCTCTATATATACAGTTTGTAAATCAATAAATAAAATAAGCAGAACCATTATCAGAATGAATCCAATAAGAATTATAATATCGAACACTTTTACTCCTCTCGGAGCGAAAGTAATCTTACCCGAAAATCCCCGTAATTTTAGACTCTCATATAATTTCTCACTTCGTTCCATATTCATCACTATACTTTTTCCCATTATGAATGCGTGAGCCTTCAATTTTTGCCAATATGAGGTCACTTTTTTGCCCCTAAGTTCTTGAGCTTCAAGGATTTTACGATTACTCGTCGCCAAGATGGGAATGTAATGGAGTAAAATAATAAAACTCCCCACAAACATCGAAGGTAATCGCGCTTTGGTTAGCGCTTCAATAAATTCCGAATAGCTTAATGAGGAGAAGAATGCCATAAATCCAAAGATTGACGTAAATATTCTCAAAAAGAGTAAAATTGCGAGCTCAAGACCTTCTCGATAAATGGCTATTTGGATCCCTATATTTATCGTATAGACCACCGTATTCCCAATATATAAGGGAAGAAAGATCACTAGTACAATAATTAATGGAAGTACAGTTTTAACCCTTGAAAGTATTCGCTTGAATGATAATCGACAAATCGGTATTAAGATAATCATAAAAAGGATTATGGTAATTATGAGAAATATATCCTCGAGAAACAATAAAGGAATTATTACAATAAAAGGCAATATAAATCGAACTAAAGGATGGATTCTTTCCAGTGGTGTTTGCTCATCCTCATGCCGAAATGGGAGTATGGTTCTCATAAGGTATTATAATAAGATTCTATCTCCATATTTATCTAAGACGGTTTAATCGATATTCGTTTCTGGTAAAGTTTTGAATAATAAATAACTTGGTTTTATGAAAGTTCATTTTAGCATATTGAATATTTTTGAGTGAAGATAAAAATGATTATTTTTGCTACTATATAAATTTTTGAGAGTAATTCTATTTCTTAATTTGCATTCATAAATTATATTTGGGAAATTATATGGATTATTTTTATTGTAAGTCGATATTTTCTATCCGGAAGAATGATATTTGATTTTCTAATGCGTTCTCATACTTTCTTCGAGACCAGTAATACTTATTAGTAATATTATATTAGATGTCCGTAACATTTAAATTTGAACTAAAAAAATAAAACATGAAATCAATAAAAAGGTGATAAATATATGCATATACCAGATGGTCTATTGGATATAGGGAGTATTATTGTCCTATGGATTGTCACTATACTCATTATGGTATTGGGATATTTTCGAATGGGTAAGATGTTCGAAAGAGAGGAGTCGGAGAAGCTTGTTCCGTATATTGGCGTCTTAGCGGCGGTCATTTTTGCGTTTCAATTTGTCAATTATCCGGTTCCAGGAGGGACTTCAGGGCATTTAGTCGGGGGTACGTTAGTAGCAGTCATCTTAGGGCCGTGGGCTTCAGTGATCATTTTATTTTTAGTGCTTGTTGTGCAAAGTTTATTCGGTGATGGTGGTATTACAGCTTTAGGAGCCAATGCGTTTAATATGGGTATTATCGGAGGAATAGTGGGATTTTATATCGTTATAGGAATAATTAAAGTATTCAATAAAACTTCGATGGATAAAAACCTAAAAGTGACCGTTTCTACAGCAATAGGTTCTTATATAAGCATTGTTCTCGCTGCATTAGTATGTGGAATAGAACTGGGCATCTCTCAAGTAGTCCCATTTAGCGTTGGTATTCCCGCGATGGTCTACTGGCATCTTTTGATTGGGATAGGGGAAGCTATAATCTCAGCACTAATCATCTACTATATCTTAAGAGTTAAACCTACGCTAATTATAACCCAAAATATAATGGGGGTGCAATAAGAAATGGCGGACTGGGAACGATATAAATGGCCGGTTATCTCAATTATCATCATTTTTGGAGTGTTGTCGATAATGCTATCGGTGGGATTTACTGTAGGGATTTTATCGGGAGATCCGGATGGCTTAGAGCGTGTCTTAGAAGATAGTGGTGTAGGGGAACCTGAATCATTTTGGACACCCTTCCTTTCATTTATAACAAATGAATATGTGGCGGGACTACTCGGTTTGCTATTAGCGGCGATTATCATTGGAGGTGTGTTTTACCTCATAACCTATTTTAAAAATAAAAGAGCAGATTAATTAAAAATACGGCCATACTTCATCATTATTTGCTCTTTTTTTTCTTTCTTTTTTCTTTTATTCTTGTTGTTTAAATTAATGTAATTAAACCATTAGCATAACTAAATTTTATTAACCAGAAAGACGGCTATATCAAAACTCATATATCTTAATAAAAGAAAAAAAAGATTAAATTATAAAACCTTTTAAGCTCAGCTTAAACTAAAAGCATATTCGGGATTTTGAAGGCTGAACCAAATTTGATATTCACAATCGTTTGCATCCCAAGGGAACCACCCCCATTGACTTCCATCAATGTATCCATCCCAATCTTCTGACCACCAGTTGAAGGCAGGATAATCATCATCACTCGACCAACTGTCATCTTCCCATGCTTCGCAACGAATCTTTAATGGAGCATCCTTCTTAATATATCCCTTAAACATTTCTACGTCCCAATACACCGTTTCTCCATCATCTACTCCATCAACTGTACCTAAATCATCTCTATCATAATACTTTGGATGGTTTCCATCTCCGGCCCAAGTTTTAATGAACATCTCAGCACCACCAGATTCATAATTATCATTGTATTTTATATGATCCAGATGAACTTGTAGATGAGCGACATTACTTTTAGCAACATCATTGGTAAATCCGTTCACTTCGAACCAGATCTTATTCCCCTCTGCGTCTTCCGCGACAAACTCGAAATCATCTTGGTCGATATCTGAGGATAAAGTGATTCCTTTTACTTCAAAAGTTGCCCAGAGATCATCACTATTTAATGAATCATCGTCCCAAACTTCAATTTTAATATTTATGAACGGAGTCTCATAATCATCCAAACTAAACATATCGCTCTGACATGTATCATCTGTTTCTCGGTATGCTTCCCCGGCATCGAGGTCTCCAATGCCTGAATCAAGATTATCACTAATAGAGATATAATCATTGGTATAGGCATCTCCATCTGCATCGATCCATATTTTATAATAGGGTTCTCCCCCGTAGTCAGGCCAGCCATCAATATTTTCAGTGGTCGAAAAGCCCATAATATTTACAAACGCGTTTCCAACTAAAGGAATATTATCCCCTTCAAAATTATATCCGCTTCCGAGAATATCTAAAAGAATATTCAATGTAGATTCTCCCATCAGTGCAGTTCCATGGTTATCCTCACAGATATAGGTATTGGATCCAATTAACCAAGAACCATCTTGTGGTACTAACGCATCAAATCCAGTCAAATCAGTGGTTAACGCTGGACCAGTTGTTCCCGTATTTTGGAAATCTTCCGGCTTATTCATGTCATTTCCTGGAAAATTTGAAAAGAAAACATCCGGCCATGGATTGCCTGCGATGGTAGACCAGCTATCTGGTTGAATTGCCACATCGGTCACTTCATGAATAAAATCATAATCACTTAACCACTTCATAAACTGAGAATCGGTTTGCATGTCCCATGCGCTGGCTGCCCATGGTCCGAAACTGTTAATAATACCTAGTTCAATATCTTGAATAATTCCAGGCATTCCAGCTCCCCAATCAGCAACAGGTACACCCCAGTGAGGTGCTTGAATATTTATGATATGCTCAAACTTGGTTCCAGAAAGTAAATTTCTCTTTAATATAGTTCGGCTTAATAGTCCACCCATACTATGAGTAATTAAGTTAATTTTTGGCGTATGCCACGTACCATCTCCAGTTTCCGAAGGAGAGGACACTGCTGAACCTGGTGCAGTAAAGGTAACTTTATCCATCACATAATCACGTATCTGTTCAGCAATCCACCAAATTCCGTCTCCTTTTACTACAAGTTCATTATTATTGTAGGTGTCCTTATATTTATCTCCCTTAATTTGAGTATATCCAGAGGATTCTGGAATCCCATCTGCATCTCTATCGTTAAAGCTCCATCCATTATAAGTTGGACTATAAGTAATCGCTTTTGTATTTACAGTTTTATCCGCAGTCGGACTGTAGGCGCCACTAAAATCTACCATGTTAAATCCTGCCTCATCTAAAATATTCCACACTTTAATCATACTGAGACCTTGACCAAGCCATCCGGGGCAGAGAACAACAGGATATTCTGAATTGTAGGCGGTTTTTAAATCGATGGTAGAATTTGGTTCTTCCATCTCGCCATTTGGATAATAGCTAAATACCATAAAACCAGATGGTATAAGTAAAAATCCAATAGCGATTGATAAAATTAGATAATATCTATTTTTTCTCATAGAATCAATTTCTTTAAAATTTTTGATTCATTAGGTGCATTTTTAAAATGTTTTTCCAAAGTGTTATTTACTCATGATTGTATAAAATATGCACCTAATTACTATGAATTATACCTTAGATCTTCATTATATTTAAAACTTTTATTTTTAGAATTGAATCTATAAAAATTTATCATTTTTATATATAATTCTTTACAAAATAGTCATTTTCATTCGAATCCTAATCACATTTTTCATAGATCAAAAAGTCCTTATATTTCATAAAAAAACGGAAGTAAATGTGAAAAAACCGTTTTTACGCTACTAGATTGATTTTACATTTATTTTTATAAAAGGATGAGGTTTTGATATAATGGGGTATTTACGATAAGAAATGATGAAATAAAGCTAGATTTTCGAATATTTTATCCTCTCATCCCCCATACTTAGGGATCATATTTTCTCCCATACTAGTAATATTCAAATCAAATGTAATATTACAAAGAAATAATATTCAAATAAAAATATTCAATCGAATATTCAGAGCAAATTCAAATAGAAATAGAATATTGATAATAGAATAAAATGACGTGTCATGAGATATATCCTTTTACAGCCATTGTCGGGCAAGAGATGATGAAATTGGCGCTTATTCTTAATGCCATTAATCCGAAAATAGGAGGTGTGTTAATCCAAGGGATGAAAGGAACGGCAAAATCAACTGCCGTTAGAGCTTTAGCGGATATTTTGCCAAAGATCGAGATAATACAAGAATGTCGTTTTAATTGTAATCCTCACGAGGAGCAAGAAATGTGTGTAAAATGCCAAGAACATTATGATGACCATCATATTGGAGAAGAGGATATCATGGAAAAAAAGATGAGTGTGATCACTCTTCCCATTAACGCCACCGAAGATCGCGTGGTTGGTACTATTGATATAAAAAAAGCTCTTGTAGAGGGCATTAAAGCGCTGGAGCCGGGCATCTTAGCAGAAGCGAATCGAAACATACTCTATATTGACGAGGTTAATTTGTTGGCAGACAATGTCGCGGATGTATTATTAGACAGTGCTGCGATGGGCGTAAATATTATTGAAAGAGAGGGAATTAGTTTTCATCATCCCGCGAATTTTATCCTTGTCGGTACGATGAATCCAGAGGAAGGAAACTTGCGTCCTCAGTTATTGGACCGTTTTGGATTGAGCGTGAATGTGGAACGAATTCAAGATATTGAAGCGAGAGTCGAAATAGTGAAACGAGTGGAACGATTTCAGATTAATCCAAAACAGTTTTGTAGAGATTATGAGGAGGAGCAGGACCAATTACGAGAGCGGATCACAAGCGCCCAATACTTACTTAATGAGGTTTCGCTCACAGAAGAGCAACTTAAAAAAATCGCAGCATTATGCATCGAGTTCCAAACCGATGGTCATCGAGCAGATATAACGATTGCACGGACGGCAAAAACTATTGCAGCTTTTAATGAAAGAAGGGAAGTTAATGAAGAGGATATCAAAATTGCTGCGAGATTAGCACTAAGTCATCGCATGCGACGATTACCTTTCGAAGATCAAATCTTAGATGAGGAAAAAATTGATGAGATGATACAAGAGAATTATGATCAGGAACCAGTAGAGGAACAAGACATTGATCAAGATATTCTCTCGGAAGAAGTCTTAAATATGAGAGAAGAGGTATTCAAAGTTGGAAAAGACACAAATGCCGATAAAATAATTGAAGACAAGCGAATTCGAGAAAAAATGAACACGTCAGGAAAGCGAATTCTCCATCCGACAAGCAGCTCACGAGGAAAATATGTTGGAGGAGAAAAACCGAGAGATTTTAATTTTACAATATCCCATGATATTGCACTTAATGAAACATTAAATAAAGCAGCATTAGAAAAAGAAAATCGGGATGCTCTAAAAAATGGGGATACTTTGACTATATTAGAAGATCATATCCACATAAAGCGGAGAATGGGAAAGTCAAGTTATCTAATCATCTTTTGTGTGGACGCATCGGGCTCTATGGGCGTTAAAAACCGTATGGAAGCCGTGAAAGGTGCGATTTTTTCGATCTTACAAACAAATTATATTCATCGCGATAAAGTAGCGTTAGTAGTATTCAGAAAAGATAAGGCAGAAGTGGTATTACCACCAACCAGAAGTACCGATCTCGCATACAAATTATTAAAAGAGATTCCTACGGGGGGTACAACGCCTTTGGTGGAGGGTTTATCAAAAGCAATTGAATTAGCAATGGAAGAGAAGAGAAAAAATACGGGTTATATACCGCTTATTGTTTTATTATCGGATGCTCGGGGTAATGTTTATTATAAGGATGCAATGGAGGATCTTATAAATACGGGCACTTGTATTGCCAAAAATGAGTTAGAAATGATTATTATTGATACTGAAAACTCAGATGTTTCATTAGGAATTAACAAGAAACTTTCTGAAGCCTCTAATGCGGTTTATTATCATATAGATAATCTGAATGAGCAAGAACTTAATAATATTTTAAAAAAGCAAGGTCTTATTGAAAACTCATAAAGGAAAAGAAAAATGGTTGATAAAAACTCAGAAAACCAAATCCCCAAAATCACCTTGGTTTCTGCTTCTGTGTTTGTGAAATGGTTGACAGAAGGGATAGGAGAAATCTATAAAGAATTGGGACATATCTTTGATTTTAAATTATATTTTTTGAATGATGTAGATTCCGGTAAGATCCCAAAAGAGGACTTTATCGATGATATCTATGAGTCAGAAATAATGCTTCTGGACATTAGAGGAAATTGTCCCACAGCGGAGATTTTAGTAAATACGTATAATGAAATGGAAGAAAAAAATCTAGATCTATTTGAAGAGAAAACAATAATAGCCCTTGTCGGGGGAAATAGCGAGATAAGAAAACTGACAAAAATGGGCTCCTTTATGGCTAAGAAGATTCCTTCCTCAAGCCCAGATGACTATGGCACGGATGAGATTCCCGATCTCACTGATGCCGTCAGATTCGGACAACGAATGACAAAACTGATAAAATTCATGGGAAAGATTTTTCCATTTAAAGCATTAAAACACGCAAGATACTGGGGGTTGATGATGGATTATTGGGTATATGGACTTGGGGGAATTGCGGAAAATCATAAAAATATGATCTTATTCCTACTTAAGAATTACTTGGGGTTTGAGGATTTAGATGTACCCAAACCACAAAAAATTCCGTCCTATGGAATTTATGATATTAAGAAAAATAAATATTATGAAGATTTGGAAAATTACTTAACAGATATCAATTACGATCCGAGTAAGCAAACAATTGGGCTATTTTTTTATGGGGGACTTTATTTTGAACAATCTCTCCCAATTATAGAGAAATTTATGGAATATTTGAGCGATTATAATGTGCTTCCCGTTTTTTCCGATGTGCTTACTAATGTAGAAGCACATCAAGAATTCTTTTTCAAGGAGGGGAAAAGTCTAGTAAGCGCTATAATCAATTTACAATATTTCCAACTCAATGGAGGACCCTTTGGAGGAGATTCTTCAATAACCTTAGATTTATATCGGAAATTAAATGTACCTCAATTCAACCCCGTAATACAATTTGATAATCCCATAGAGGATTATAGAACTTCTCAAGAGGGCATCATCCCCATAAATCAAATTATTGCTGTGGTAATGCCCGAATTGGATGGTCGATTTGAGATGATGACGGTGGGATGTATGCAAAGTTTGGGTTATTCAGAAATTATCGACTCTGATGTGATGGAAGTCGTCCCATTAGAATATAATATTCGGCTCACCACTGAAAGGATCAAAAAATGGCTTGGTCTTCGGAAAAAATTAAATTCAGAGAAGAGAGTAGCAATAATTGTATATAACTATCCTCCGGGAGAAGACAAGATTGGAAACGCCGCATATTTAGATGTGACTGAATCAATTCGGAATCTTTTGAGCTCCTTAAAACAAGAAGGATATCAAGTTGATGATTTCCCAGAAAAAAAGACCTTAGGAGACATTTTTATCGAAGGAGGAGCAACTAATTGTCCGAAATTTACAAATGTTGAACAATTTAACGGAGTTCTCTTTAATAAGGATATATACATGCAATTTTTCAATCAACTTCCGGAAGAATTTAAAGAGGAAATCATTGAATTTTGGGGAGAACCAATTGGAAAAATAATGATAGAAAACTCCAGTATCAAATTACCAATAATTCAATATGGTAATATTTATCTCTGTTTGCAACCTGCGCGAAGCACCGTTTCAGGTGATCCAAATGAATATCATGACCGTAATCTTCCCCCCCACCACCAATATTTAGCTTTCTATAGATACATCGAGCGAGAATTGGATGTTGATGCAATTATTCATATCGGTACTCACGGTACAGAAGAATTTCTTCCCGGAAGAGAATGTGCCGGTGGTTGGGATGATTATAATATAAATCTTATTGGAATACTTCCCAATATTTACTATTACCACGTGACAAACACAAGTGAATCCGCTATTGCTAAAAGACGCGCTAATTCTTTAATTATCAATCACGCGGGACCTTCTTTTAAAAATACCGATCTATATGAGGAAATCGAACAATTGGAATTACTGCTAGAAGAATATCATTCAAAAACCGATCTCAGTATAAATAAATCTCAAAACTCAGTCCAATCTGAACGATTATTGGATCTAAAACAAGATATTCATGAGCTCGCAAAAAGTCTGGAATTAGAGTATGAAAATATCACTGAATTAGAGGATTTATTATATCGATACAAGACATCTATTATTCCTATGGGTTTGCATATACTTGGAGAATCATATAATACGAACGAGAAAATTGACCTTATTGAGATGATCCTGTTAAATTCTGGGGAAATACCTCAGTTAGATGAGATCTTAGAGAATCTTGAAACAATTCCAGCTCAAAAATCAGAAAGTATTCGATTATTTCTAACAAAGTTTTATGAATACAAAGAAAAACTTATGGGTTTAGATGATATTATTGATCAGCTTGAAAAATATATAGCTGATGAATTGAATATATCTGAGGATGATATTGAAAAATTATCTGAATGGGTGTTTAATTTAGATTTTCAAATAGAGACTTCTCGAGAAACGGAAAATATTATTCATGCACTTGAAGGGGGGTACATTAGACCGGGATTGGGAGGAGATCCAATACGATCGCCCCACATTTTTCCTACAGGTCGCAATTCCTATGGATTTGATCCTCGGTTAATCCCCAATTCAACTGCATATCGTAGAGGAGCCCAAATTGCTGAGTCTTTACTTGAGGATTATAAAAAAGAGAATGGAAGATTCCCCGAGACGGTAAGTGTGGTTTTATGGGCCTTTGAAACCATGAAAACGGGAGGAGAGACCATTGGACAAATTTTTAGTTACTTAGGGGTTCGAGCGGTCAAAAACAAATCCATATGGACGACTGAACTTGAGGTGATCCCTTTGGATGAGATGATACATCCCAGAATAAACGTCATCACCACGATCGGAGGTATTTTCAGAGATACCTTTCCCTACATATTAGAAATGATAAATAAAGCAGTTGAGCTTGTTGCGAATTTAGATGAGGCGCATGATCAGAATTATATTAAAAAATCCATAGAAGAATTAGAAGCTGAAAATATTGAGCTTCCTGAGGCTCGTATATATGGCCCCCCACCCGGGAAATATAATACAAACTTAACAGATATAATCTCAGGTGGAGAATGGAGAGAAGAAAAAGAATTAGCAAATGATTATCTTAATAATATGTGCTTTGCATATATGAAAAATCAGAAAGTTTACCGAAGTTTTGAATCCTTTTCAAAATCAGTGGGAAAAATCAATCTGATGAGTCAAATAAGAGATTCAAGTGAATATCATATTACTGATTTAGATCATTATTATGAATTTACCGGTGGGTTAGCACGTAGTTTTGAAGAACTAACAGGTGAAAATGCAAATGTCTATATTGCTGATTCTTCAACCAAAGATATAAGAGTAGATACCTTGGAGAAGAGCATAAAAGAAGGGACGATAACCCGTACATTAAACCCAGAGTGGATAAAGAGGTTGCTAAAACATAAATATCATGGGGGACAAAAGGTCGCAGAGCGAGTTGAAAATGTGTTAGGGCTTGCTGCTACTACGCATAAAGTAGATAACTGGATTTGGGATAAGGCTTTTCATCAATATATCGAAAATGAGGAAATTCGAAACGCTTTAACCGAGAATAATCGATTTGCGATGATGGATATCGTGAAAAATATGCTTCAAGCAGAGCAGCGAGGATATTGGAATGCGTCTGAAGAGGATATCGAAACTCTAAAAAGACTATATTTAGAATTAGAAAATTGGATTGAAAAAACCTATTAAATCTTTTGTTATTAAAATTCTATTATTATATTTCTTGAATTTACCCTAATCTTAAATTTTCAATAAAAAAAAAACTTAGGAATAGCATATTTTTACCTATAGCTATAGATTTTTCTCTTTACATTCATTGCAGTGCTTACTTTCAAAATTGGTATCCTCGAAAAGATCAATATATTCATCATTAAATATGCATTGATGGGATTCTATCTCCTCATCCTTCACTCGATTCGTCATTTTTCGCGCCGTAATCAATAAATCTTGATCAAATTCATCCAAACCTTCTCCTGTGAGTGCTGAGAGCTCATAATAATGAAGACCCCTTGATTTTGCGTATTCTTGAGCTTCATCTGAGTTTATTGCACGATTTTCTATATCTATCTTATTTGCTATAAGATAAATTTTAAAAATATTGTCTCTGTCTATCATCGAGAGCCAAGAATCGATATTCATATAGCTGGGAAACCATTCCACCGAATAGACTAAAATGACTATATCAGCTTCGTTGAAAAATGTATCTTGAAAACTTCTGAACTGTTCTTGACCAGCGAGATCCCAGATAACTGCTTTTCCATCTTTTTCTGTGATTTCTAATGTATGAAAATCCAAACCAGTGGTCATGCTTAATTCTTCATCCGATCTAAATGTGCCATTGAGTCTCTTAGAAATAGTAGTTTTACCTGTAGCGCCGTCACCTGCGATAACTATTTTTAAACACTTTTTATCAGATAATTCTTCTACCATCATAAATATAATTCCATATTTTTAATACTAATCAAATTTTTGTACCCCAAATTTCCGATTCAATTGTTTTAAATTCCACCTAAACTCTTATTGCAGCTTAAAGCAATTAAATTCGGATTATAAAGTATATATGGAGTAATATACACTCTTTTTCCGTCTAAAACCGTACAATGACGACATTGCATTTCTTTATCTATGTATGCGATCATTGTATGAACCTCCCGAGTATCCTCTTTGGATGCGTAGTGCATCAAGACGATAGGAAAGGGAAATCGCTCAACATTCTCAACAACTTCTTTTTCTATAACAGTTTTAAACACTCTTTTACATTCTGAGCAAGGCACCATCGTCACATATTTTTTCTTCTTTTTGATCTCTGTCATCATTTATTACAAATAATAGCGTTCTGGTATCTAAAAAGCTTGTCAATAAAGACTATTTAAGACTATTGAGTTATATATAGAAAGATTTTAGTGGATTAATCGGTCAACCCCCTTAGATTTAGTTAATCAGAAATATGAGCCATATAAAAAGGAGATATGTTATTGATTTCTTTTTTTATCTCGAAAGCTCTCTATGGGAACTGCCATTAGAGTCACGATTGCTTTAGATATGAGAGTTTCTTTTTCTTCAGATAATATAAAAATATTTGATTCGGAGGTAATTATAGTTTTTCCAGCATTGATTACTTGGGACTTACAGACTACTTTTTCACCGATCGCAGGTTTGAAATAGTTAATCTTAAACTCAATAGTTAAGATTCTGACATTGTCGGGAACAAGAGTATAAGCAGAATAACCTGCCGTGTGATCTGCCATCGTGGCGATTACTCCAGCATGGACAAACCCATCTTGTTGTTTATGCTTATTTTCTATTATCATAGATGAATGGAACACTCCTTCATCAATAAAATCAGCCTTGCATCCACAATAAGAGGGAAATCCTTGACTGAAGTCCTTTTTTAAGAATGTGATTCTTTTATCATCCATATCATAATATGTCCAAGAACTAAGAATAAAATATTGAATTTGACATAACAGCTAGAATATATTGTATAAAAAAAGAAAAATAAATTAGTAATAATAATTCTTCTGAATTCACGATTCCCTTACGAATTTATTAAAGAGTTTAATCCCAATTGCAAATATAATCGCCGAGTAAAGGATAAGCAATCCCCAATTAAGGAGGACTTCGGAGGTGAGGAATGAATTCCCATTAAGCAAGATATTTTGCAGAGCTACAACCGCGAATCTGGTTGGGAGTACGGAGGCAATTAATTGCATACTTTCTCCAAATAATTCAATTGGCACAAAAATTCCCGATACCATAGCAAGCGGAATAATGATTATCCACACACCCCCTCCAGCTGTATCAGGGTCCTTAAAGACAGGGGCTAAAGCGAATGAGAGTGCGAGCAAGAAGAATGAAAATAAGAACATAGTTATCCCAATTCCAAAGACTAGATCTATTATGCTAGCAAAATTAGGACTCCATCCAAAGATCGCTAAGATTCCCGCTCCAATGGCAAATTGCATGAAGATTAACAGGATGCTCGAGAAAATGTTAGAGAGAATGATCTCCCAGTTTTTCACTTGAGTACTCGAAAGTCGTTTAAAGATGCCATCCTTCTTTTCTCCAGTGAGAACAACTAACACAAACGATAAGATCGACATTGGTCCATATAACAGATAACCCGGCGCAGAATAGGTAATTTGATTAATAACCTTTCCTTTGAATGGCTCTTCGTCCAGATTTAGCTCGATATCTAAGGGATTGTAATTTATAAATTCTTTGATGACTTGGTTAATTGTATTAGTTAAAGTAGCCTTGGTGGCGGGGGAAACATCTCCTCTGAAATAGATATCATATTCTAAAATGCTTATGGGGTCGGCATTTACAATTGAAGCATTCAAAAGTGTAATAAGGTAAGAGGATTCTTGATATGTTGCCCCGATTGAAGAATTAAGATATGATAAAGCATATTGTAGTTTTGCTTGGGTGGTCTGTTGCGTTGTGCTATTTCGGTAAAAATATGTCATATTTACAAAATTACCCTCATCCAATCCTTGTAAAAACCCATCGTTAATTATCAACATAGAATCATAGTAAAATTGACTAAAATTTGTCAAAATAGTCGCAGCGTCTCCTATAGCTGTAATATTTGTTACTTTAAACTGTTCTGTAAAATAAGTTGTTAAGTTATTGTAAAACGATATTATTGAATAATTCGAAGAGGTTGTCGAATCATTATTATAGAATGCTAAATTGACCTTAGAGCGGTTTTCAAGTCCCTCTTCAAATCCTTCTGGAAAAACTACATATGATAATATATCACCTGACTCAGCAGCCTCGAAAGCGGAATTTAATGTAGAATAGTTTTTTAGGTTAATCGCAGAAATCTTATCATTGAAAATATCGTATATATTATCTAACTGATAGTTCGGTTGCGTGGCACTTGTTGAGTCCAAATCAACCCACCCAACATTATAGGTTGTGGTGGTAGCTCCCGTTCCCACGGCGCCAAAAACTAAACCTAGAATTAAATAATACATGACGGGGATTAAGACCAAAAACCCGAGGGTTTTGGGATTCTTGATGAATCGTAATAAATTTTTCTTGGTCAATACAGCGAGTCTTGACATTTTTTATCACCTATTCCCGTAAGGACCTCCCGGTTAATGCTAAAAATACATTTTCCAGACTATTTCTCTGTACTTCTACGTCAACAATTTGCAATCCGTTTTCGTTAAAAAGATTCACGAAAGTCCCAATCTTTCCTATTCCATCCATCGCGGTAATTCTCGAGACTAATTCTTCTTCAATATACGAAGCGTCTAATACATAATCGAGATTTTTTATCTGATGAGTGGTATCTTTGATTTTTTGGCTGGGACCTTCTATTCTAAAATTAAGTACATCTCCTTTTCCAATCGTTTCTTTTAGATGTTCGGGCGTACCTTGGGCGATGATTTTGCCATGGTCGATAATCGCAAGTCTATCTGAGAGAATATCTGCCTCATCCATATAATGCGTAGTGAGAAATATGGATTTATCTCTCTCTTTAAGCTCGAATATGTAATCCCAAATCATCCTCCGACTCTGTGGATCAAGTCCTGCTGTTGGTTCATCGAGAAAAAGAATATCTGGATCATGTACCAAACCAATTATCAAATTTAATCGCCTTTTCATTCCCCCAGAAAGCTTTTCAGATCGCGTTTTTCGCTTATCCTCGAGTCCTACCTTTTGTATTAAATTATTAGCTCTTTCTTCTAGTAAATTCTTATCTACTTCATACATTTTTCCAAAAAACATCAGATTTTCATAGGGACTCAGTTCTTCGTAGAATATATTTTCTTGCGGGCACATTCCAATATGTTTTTTAACCGAATCAGTTTCATTTACTACATCATACCCTGCGACCTTCGCTTCCCCACTTGTCGGAGTCATAAAACACGCCAGTACATTTATCGTCGTTGTTTTGCCTGCACCATTTGGACCTAAAAATCCGAAGCATTCTCCTCGCTTCACTTGAAATGAAATTCCATCTACAGCCTTCACATCCTCAAAATGTTTTGTTAATTCATTTACTTCAAATGCAATATCATTTTTTTGTGTTTTCATATCGGTGACGGTCATTTTCTTGGTTTCTTGTAGATTTCTTTTAAATTGTTGTTTTTTATCTGATATTAAAGTTTTCTATATAGATCCATTATTTATATCTAAAAAACAAATAATAGACCGATTTTTATATGCAAATTCTGGAGAGTGTAAACCGGGCTTTACATAATAAGGATATATAACAGTCTATTTAAATCCTTAGGGTTTTCTATTTAAAAAGTTATTCTGTAAAAGACAAAGATAAAAAAACTCTTGAATAAAACCTAAATTTAACTTATGTAAACTCTGCTTTGCATTCTTATACTGGTTTTTAATCGTCCTAAAAAGAAAATTAGAAAAATTTCCGAATAATTGTCTCAACATTCGTTAATAAATAAGGAATTAGTTCATTATTTCTTTATCCCCGGAAATTTCAATTTCTTTTTGATATGATTTATTAATTATACCTAACAAATCATCTCTTAGTGCCTCAAAGCCTTCGCTTGTTCGAAAAAAGTGGAGTAATTATCAACCGAGAAAACTAATATAACGATTTTAGCCTTTGCAAAGAATATGTTTTGAAAGAAATAGAATTGCTCTTGACTAGCACAATCCCATATTTGGACTTTTAAAGGTAAGCTATTTATCCTCTTTCCATATTCATTTATATGTATTGTATGGACATCCAAGCCTTTGGTCATGGTAATATCATCATTTTTTTTTAGATCTCCTGCAAGTTTTTTGGCAATAACTGTCTTTCCCACCGCACCTGACCCTCCAATTACCAATTTAATAACATTTTTTTAATATAAGGATCGTACATGTTTTTGATGCAATATTTTAAGCTATTCTTATTAAATTCTGATAAATAAACCAAATCAATAGTTTTTTTAAATTTTAATCTCCTAATTCTATATAGCTATATAGATATCTGCTTCCCAAGAGCGAGAAATTATTGAATAGTTGTAAAATTACATTTCTAATAAAATCAGATACAGTAAATTTAGACCGTTATACAATTAAGGACATTCCTGGATCTTCCGGCAGATTGGATGTAATTTCTCGATGTATTCTCTCAGCTCTGCTAAATGAACATAGTTTTGACAATAATAGTCAAATCTGGGTTTATTTTGAAAATTATGAGACTTTACAATTTGATCCCCATAAATTAAACTATGAAAGATTCCCAAAAAATGAACTCTTATTATCGGACTTTATCGCAAAAATTTTGAAATCCCCAGATAATAGTGAGGTTAAATCAAATAAGAATCCCGTCGGTTCCATTCGGAAGGGAAATAGTTCGATTTTGGAGACTTTAAGAGACATAAATCGAAAAAGAAAGAGGAATCTATATGTATTAAAGGAAACTGGAGCACCATTTTCTAAAGCTATTGAACAGCTAATATCTATTTCGGATCTTTATTTTATAATTGGAAACCAATGCGAAGATTTCATTAATTCTAAGGCATTTTTAGACCTAAATATTCCCGAATTGAGCTTAGGAACCAAATCTTATCTCGCATCCCAAGTTGTGAGACTAGTAAAATTAAACATACAGAAGATCTTATAATAGTATATAATTAATTTCGTATGAAAAAAATTGAATGAAAATAATCAACCAACAGAGAAACGGATAAAACAGAGGAATTTTATCGATAAATTAATCGATACTCCTGTTGAATTTTTGATTAGAATGGATATCTCTCCTAACATGCTTTCTTTTTTGGGAATAGTCTCAATTATAATGGGGAGTCTGTTTATATATTTGAATTTCATTCATGGATGTATATTTCTCGCTTGGATTCCTCCAGCATTTATATTTCTTGCGGGAGTCTTTGATGTATTTGACGGAGAAGTTGCACGCCGTACAAATCGAGCAGGTCTAGAGGGTGCATATCTCGATTCTAATGTCGATAGAATTTCTGATGCGATTATTCTTTTAGGGTTGATTTACAGTAGTTTTTTAGATTATGTGTGGGGCAGTTTAATACTATTTTTAAGTTTAATGATTTCTTATTCCCGTTCTCGAGCTGAAGCATTGGAAGTTAATATGAAAGGTGTCGGAATTATGGAACGGGCAGAAAGATTAATAATACTAATTGTTGGACTCGCTATAGAAATTTGGGTTTATAAAATTTCCTATTGGCTTTTTGGTACTCCATTGTCCATATTTAAGACTTATTTCATCCCAATATTTACCTTCCTACTTGTTTTCACAGTAGCACAGAGATTTTACCATACCTATAAAGTCTTGAGTCAAAACAATTAATAAACTTACTTATTTTTCAATAATTTTGGAATATCTTTACCGTGTTTTTTCTGAAAAATTCATTTCTGTTTTTCTTAAAAGAAGAAAAAATATAATCTTAAAATTACTTAATATAATAAGATTGAATTATAAAAAAACGAGGTGAATTGAATGGCTCGAAAAAGAAAAAGCGGTGGAAAAACGGGGTCCAGTAAGGGAAGGTATAAACGAGTACAATGTAGTAAATGTGGGCGCTCTGTTCCAAGGAGTAAAGCGAAGGTTGTTACTACAAGGACACGATTAGTTGATTCCCGTATGCATAAAGAGCTGAAAAAGGAAGGGACCATCATAATGGGCGGCTCCCATCGAAAATATTTCTGCATTTCATGCGCAGTACACAGCGGTGTAGTATCTCAGCGTGCTGAAGATGAAAGGAAATAATCTTTCCCCCTATTAGTTTTATTAATCGCTTGTTCTGACTTTTCATATTAGATATTTAATTGTTTGAAAAAACTCGGTAACGTATAATGAATCTCACACTTATCCTTTTCTGTTATCTCTATAATCGCACGGATAAGATATAATTCTCTTAAATTCTCATCGGGCTCATAGATTTTAAACTTTGCGGTTGGTTTTATTTTCAGACTATAATTTTCTGCTATACCCGTAATATTTTGGTCTGTTTTAAGTCGTATTCCTAATAGACCCAAATCATAATGAGAGATAATAAACATTATTTGGTCATTTTCTTCCTTAATGAAATGGACTACTTCCAGATAAATATCCTTAAGTTCTTTTGGTAACTTAGAATATGATATTGTTTTCTTTTTCCCAGTGAAATATTGAAAGGGAGTATAAAAAAGCCTATTGAAGCTGGCTATCTTCTTTATTTGTTCATTATATTTCTCAATATTTTTAACTCTATATGCCTTATCAAGGAGAATATCAATATGATCGACAATCTCTTCATCATAAAACCCATTTATAACTGTTGCGATGTAAGCTCGCTTCAATTTCTCCACTAAGATATCAATTCTGAAATCTTGTCCAGCGTCTATAGTCATTTCAAGAGCTTCATTATAAAGATTAGTAGCAAGCTGGGAATGGCCAAGTGCTAAGAAATAATCACCTAATTCTGAAAAAACGATGATAGCATCAATAATTCTTTTCTCAAAATCAATCGCGGAGATTTCACTCATAATATCCATGGCTCTATTCTTATCTTCCGTATCACCTTGGATATAGAGTGCAATTGCTTTCCCGATTACACATTTGAGTTTTAAATTCTCATCCTTATATACTTCAGCGAGTTCCTCAGTAAAATTATATGCCATTATTGAATTTTCATAAAGTCCATGAAACAATAGTATGAGGGCTTTCACATAATTTAATGTAAGACATGTGGTATAATTATGAATAATGGTGGAGAATAAGGCTGCTCTTTCCAATGAATCAATAGCGGAATTGATATGACCTAAGGATACGAGTAAAAATGCCCGCAAGAATTCCATCTTGGATATTTCAGAACATATTAAATTTTCAACAATCTCATAATCGTCTAATTTTCTAAGCTGTCCTAAAGCTAATTGAAGAAGAGAGACTAAAAAACCATTCCCCTTTTTTAAAAATTTGACTGCTTGCTTAGAATCATTTTTAACAATAGCATCACGAGATCGCTTCACATATTCACGAGAGATTTTTAAATTTTCTAAAAATTTGGCGATTTTTTCAATATTTTCCTCTTCTTGCTGAGTAAGGCTTTTTCCTTCAATATATTTTTCAGCAATTTTAAGTTCTTCGCTATATTTCGAGGATCCGATACCAAATTCAATTTTATTCTCATCTAAATAAGAATCACGGGTAATAATAGAGCTCTCAGTCACGCTAACTGCTCTTTCTATGAGCCAGGTTATTTTTGATTCTGCAGGATAAATTTTAGAGCGTTCGATAATATACCCCAGTGTATAATTCAAACTTTGCTGCCATACATTCTTAAAATAATTCCGCATCTGAGATTTAGGGATTTCCCGATGGATTTTCAATAAGAAACTGGAAAGGGAAAGAACATTAATTTCTTTGGAATAGAGTATCGCGGTATTTTTTGCAAGCTTAAAATCGTCTGTAACAAGATGTATTTGGTCAAGGTCCTCCTCTTTTAAAAGATTTATAGCCAATTGAATCAAGGAAAGATCATTATCTTGAGCCGGAAAGCGTATATTTCGCTTTTCTAAGTTGTTTTTAATATTATTGATGGCTTTTTCATCTATTTCTTTTATAGTGATAAAATTTTCCAACCCTTTTTTAAACTCATCGGGAGCTTTGACCTCGTCAAATACACATTGAGTAGTATAGAGGTTTAATTCTAATTCCTCCGCAGCCTTTTGAAGGTTTTTGAGAATATCTCTGACTTCTATGCTGAGCATACATATGAAAAAATTAGCGTCGAAGATGATGCTTTCATTTTTAGACATAATAAAAAACTTTTTTTAAAAATTATGGTTTGTTATAAAAAAAAGACTTATAATTTTTAACATTTTTTTAAATTACTAACCGAATAATTTAAGTGGTTTTTTTAAGATTTGATTTGTAAAATCTTAACAGAATGCCTAATATATAATGTGAAATATACATAAAATGTCAAAGTGGGAAGAGATAAATGAATATAATTAACTTAATCGGATATTCTGGAAGTGGAAAGACTTTCTTAATCAAAACTGCTATAGAGCGTCTGAAAAATGAGCTAGACATGGACAGCGCGGTCATAAAAAATATTCATGAACATCAAATAGACAAAGAGGGAAAAGATTCATTCATATACACCCAATTCGGGGCAAATTATGCGATAACCAAGAATATATATGATGAAACCACGATTTTTACCAAAAAACCAATTGAAATAATAAAACTCATTACATGGCTTGAAAAAGGTCCTTTTAATATGGATGTGGTATTTATAGAAGGATTTAGAGATGTGGAAAAACCCACTATTTTGTGTTTAGAAGATATTGACGAATTTCAAGAGCAATACAATAAACATATAGTTATGATCTCAGGGATACTTTCATCTAAGTCGGATTTAAATGAATTAGAGAATATTCCAATAATAAATATCGAAAAAGAGTTTGAAAAATTCACGAAAATTTTTGGTTTAAGATAATCATTTTATAGTCTAATTGTTTCCCAAAAACCTGCCAGTTTACGGCAAAAATCCTTTATTTCCTCTGGATTATCTGGCTTTGAGGTAGGATCGTCTAATAGTTTTTGATATAATGTTTCATAGATCTCATCAATATTTTTCCTGTTCGACGTTGAATTAGTAATATCCATAATAAAATTATTTAAAGGAATAATTAGGGTTTTAAGAAGCCAATTCTCAAGAAATTCTTCATCTGAAAATGTTTGGAAATTATAGGTGATCATAAAACGGTTTATTTCGGTCTGATTATAAAAATGTTTGCTGGAGAGTTCTATGTCATATTTCTTAATTTTTTTTGAAATATTCTCTTGATTTAAGCTGAGGAGAAAATCTGGCCATAAATCATCACTAAAGTTATAGTCTTGAAAAATAAATAATTCTAATACTCTCAATGCAATATTTCGGCTAATATAGCGTCCACGAGGATCGATGAAATTTTTAGATGCTTCTTCGAGATTATCACTCAAAAATATTTTATCAATTAATACATATAGCATTCGACAGATATGATGAATTATGAAACTAAAACTCATCTGTTCTTCTTTTTGATTATTTGAGAGTAATTTATTTTCCTCCCCTAAGATAAGATTTAATTTTTCATTTAAACTTTTAAAAAAGCACTTGAAGAATTCATAATTGATTTCTGTAACGCTTTGACCCAAAATGTTTTCAAAGATCCAATTTATATTATTCTTATTTGATAGTAATGCAAAAAAATCCAGGAATGAGTTAATATTTAAAATAGAATTTGCGTTTATTACATATTGAAGGTCTCTATTAGATTCATTTAAATTATTTTTGAATCGATCTGGGAGAAAAAGTACATCTCCGACTTCTAACATTTCTAATCCACTTCCAAAATAATACTTTTTATATAATAAAAATAAATTAAGCTGTGATTTGATTGAAGGAAGGTTATTTGCCAAAAAGGTCGAACTGAGAGTAGATCTTCTGTCTAAATAATCAAATATCCTAAGAAGAGAGGTTTTTTTTGCCACACTAAAATTAAATTTACTTAAATATTCTTTGTTGATAATATCCTTTTTCGAAAAAATAGAGTCTTCTACACGGGAGCAAATATAGCTAAAAAAATCCAAAATAGGACAAAAATTATTCAATAATTCGCATTTTCGATAAAAGTAGTATAATAAATCAACCAACTTCTCTTTATTCTGTTTAGGAGAATAAGATTCTAAAGCGAATTCATATAGTTTCTCTTTACCTTCTAAAACTGAATTATAAGCGCTTTCCGGGATCTTCCCGAATTGCTTCAAAAAATAGTATAAAACCATTTTATAATAATATTCATAAAGCTCTTTTCTACTATTCTTCACAATTATCAAGAAATTTACACAGTTTCTTTCATTTTCAGAGCTATATGTTGCCCCTTCTAGTGAAATTTTGAAATTCTTTTCTGTAATGCCTTTAATTATAATACCCAGAGTCTCAATAATGAAAAAAATATAGGCAGTTGGATAAAATAAACCTTTTATATTATTATCAAGCGATTGTGAAAATTCTTCAAATAATTGTTTTTCTTTATCTGATAAATAATAATTGAATTCAAATAATAAATCGGTGCTGGAAATCTTTTCCTTTATAACCAGATCTAAAGATTCTTGGGAATTCAATCCGAAAAAGGTTTCTAGAAAAAAAGAAAAAAAATCATAAAATTCCTTATAAAGAAAGGTAGTGTAGGTCCTTTTTATGATTGTGTTTTTATTATCTTCATTGAACTGTACCCATTTTTCTCGTATTCTCTCTTTAAAACGTTCAAATATCGAATCATTCTGATATATGATCTCAAAAAACACATTTTTTCTAGTTTCTAAATTAAATCCGCCAATATCCTTCACATTCTTTGCGAGATAGTCCAGAATTTTTTCTAACTCTTCAGCGACAACCAATTCGACCAAACAATTATTTAACTTTTATTTAACTTTCAATATTATCTAATATTGGTTAATGAACCTTTTTATATTTATTAGATTGGTTTTAAAAAATTTAAGCATTAATTAGATAATAATGTTGAAGCATTTAGAAATCATAATCGAAAAGGAATTATTAAAAATAATTAAAAGGATAACTACTCAAGCTCCAAAAGAAATTATTGATTCTTTAAAATCATCCTTGAATAGAGAGGATTCTGATGTGGCAATTGCCCAATTGGAATTGATGTTAGAAAATTTCATGTATGGAGCGGAAAATGAGATACCTATATGTCAAGACACTGGGGTATTGAATTTTTTTATCGAACTTGGAGCGAATTTTCCAATAATATCCAATTTTAAAAATATAATTAATAAAAGTGTAAAAAACGCCACTAATTCAATCCCTTTAAGAGGAAATAGCGTTGATCCCATTACTAATGAAAATCCAGAAAATAATCTTGGGATCAATGTTCCTCCAGTATATTTAGAGATTATTGAGAATGATGAACATTTAAAGATAACAGTTTTAGCGAAAGGTGGTGGGGCAGAAAATATTTCGAAGCTTTTTATGCTGAATCCTTCTGAGGGTTTACAGACATTTCAGAATAAAATAATAGAGACCATTAAAGAGGCGGGTGGAATGCCGTGTCCTCCGGTAATTTTAGGGATTGGTTTAGGAGGTGATGCAACATTATGCATGAAACTTGCTAAAAAGGCATTATTAAGACCACTAAATGATCGACATAAGCGAGAAGATATTGCTAAAATGGAGTTAGAACTTTTAGAGAAAATCAATTCTCTTCAGATTGGACCGATGGGATTAGGAGGAAAGACCACTGGTCTAGATGTCCGAATTGAGGTCGCAATGCGCCATCCAGCTTCTTTTCCTGTTGGCTTAATAGTTCAATGTTATTCACATAGACATGGTTTCTTCAAGATTAACAAAAAAGGAGATGTGATTGATGAGGGTTAATATAGATTTACCTGTTAAAGATTCGGTGTTAAAGGATTTAAATCTTGGAGATGTAGTGTATCTTGATGGATTAATCATTACTGCCAGAGATCAAGCCCATAAAAGGATTATTGAATATAAGCAAAAAGGAAAGCTCCCCGATTCTCTCAAAAGATTAAAAGGCTCAGCTATTTACCACTGTGGACCGATTATTGAGGAATGTGAGGGCTATTATGAAATAATCTCGGGAGGACCAACCACTAGTCAGAGAATGGATTCCTGGGAAAATGAAGTGGTAAATATTTTAAAAGTTAAATTTATCATTGGGAAAGGAGGTATGCGCAATTTAGACACACAGAATTACCGTGTTGTGTATTTAAGTTTAACGGGTGGCTGCGGAGCAATCATTAATAAGAAAGTGAAAAAGGTTCTTGATGTTGAATGGAAGGATTTAGGTTTATGTGAAGCAGTGTGGTCTTTAAAAGTAGAAAAGCTCGGACCTCTAATTGTCTCTCAAATTAATGGAGAGAGTTTGTATTAAAAATAAAATGATGCAATTTAATTATCCATTTCAAAAATTTTTGCGATCTCGTCCTTTTCAGAATAGTCTAAGGGCTCAATTTTTCCATCCTCTTTCTTTATTTGTAATCCCTTCTCTTTTTCTTGGAATTCTCCGATTTTTGCAGCATAAATATCATTCTTTTGGAGCAGGTTTATAAGTTGATTAGTATCCTTTTCCATTTCTACAGCAATTAATAAAGATCCAGAAGAAATTGTTCCAAGAGGATTTAAATTAAAAATTTGACTTAATTCTTTTGGTTCGGATAATATATTAATATTTTCCATGTCGATAGAGATCCCCGTATCAGAAGCTATTGCCATTTCGGCTATTCCGCATGCTAAACCCCCTTCTGTGGGGTCGTGCATTGCTTTTAGAGTAAAATTATGATTCGCTAACAACGCTTCTCTAAATACGCTAATGCCCGGCTCGAATAAATAATTTTTACACTTTTGGATAAATTCGGATTTATATCCCTTCTTTCTCAATAAATCTTCCTTTTCTCGAGCTATTATTGAAGTTCCTTCTATAAATATTCCCTTAGTCAGAATTAAGTTATCTCCGGGTTCTGCTCCTGAAGTATTGACCAAATTTTCTTTTTTAACCTCGCCAATTAGGTTTCCGATAATTATAGGCCTGTCAATTCCTCCAGTCACCTCCGTATGTCCCCCTATTACGACTATATCCATGGATCTACAAGTGTCGTGGATATCTTGAAATATTGATCGTATCAGCTTTTTATCGGTTCCCTTTTCGGGAAGAAGTATAGTCGATTGGAACCATTTTGGGGTTGCGCCAGTGCAAACAATATCATTAACATTCACATTTACAACATAGTATCCTATCTGGTTAGTTGCAAAAGTTATTGGATCAGTTTTGACAACTAAATAGTTATCTCCTGGGATATCTATCACCGCGGCATCCTCACCAATTTTAGAGCCCATTATGATTCTTTTATCCATGATTCCCAAATCAGAAATAAAATTTTGTATTAAATCCCCTAAAAATTTATGACTTAGTTTACCTACAGAGAATTGGTTGTATTTATTGTTCTTCATCAATTGATTATTATAACCCTAAAAATTATTTAAAGTTTGAATTTCCCCTCTTAAAATTTTATTTGCTATTTGAAATTCAACTTGGTTAAGGATGGATTATTCTATTATTTTTTTCATATACATTTATATATCTTTCTAATTTAATATTAAATATCACATTATTAGAAATCTATACACTTAGGAGGATTCAGTTGATATGAGCTTTATAAAAGGATTTGTAATTGGTCTGGTAATTTTTGTGGCATTAAACTTCGTCTTTACATTGATTATCGCTGCTGCGAGTGGGATAATAGGTGTGTTTTTTAGTGGACTTACTGATTTGGGATCAATTTTTACATTATTATTTGGTCCGATAGCAACAGAACCTTATACTAATATCATTGGTCTATGGACCGCAGGTGGAGCGGGTTCGATTGCAGGTATATTGACATATGTATTTAATATTGCCTCTCCATTGATTGCAGCTATAATAGCCGGTAGGCTAGCTGGGGGAAAGAGATTTGCGGCGCTTGCATGGTTTTTGATTGCTATCTTAACAGCGGGATTATTGTTAATTCCTGAATTTTTAAACCTAACTTCGACTAGTTTATTGGAAATTGGAGGGATAATTTTTTTCACATTTATCCCTGGAGTCATTAACGGAGTTTTCTATGCCACCTTTGGTATGCTTGTGAGTGAAAGCGAGTTTTATTAAAATTTTTTAAAATTCAATTATATTTTTTTTAACTTTCTTATTTATACTTGTTTCAATTCAATGAAAATCATTTTTAATTATTCGGTACTCTTTGAGCTTCTAATGAAATCAAATAAAATTAATAGTTATTTTTGATTTTACAAAATTCTGCAAATGAACATAACAGATTTAAACTATTTGCCGCTTCTTTGAGGGAAAAATAATATAAAGCTCTTTCTCTATGTAGAATCTTCTTAGCTTTTTCAAATTTTTTAGCAAGTTTCATTGAATCTGCCAAACTGGGTAAACAAAAAACTAATAACTTTTTAACTTTTTGCTGTAACTTAACCATACGTTTAAATACAAAACGGAAGATATGATGTGGCCATAAGGGTAAAACGGCAATATCAATAATTGGATCCTCAAGTATTATCTTGATACACTTAATATAGACGTCAATTATAAATCCAGCAGCACCCATATCAATTGGATTGTGAACAATCACATTTTCTTTAGGTAATATTTCTCGTAATTTCCGTTGCGTTCTTTCTGATAAAATTGGTACGTTGAGATTATGAGAGGCAAAAAGGTCAGTCATATTCACAGAGGAGCCGCCCCCTGGAGTCACA
>WJIN01000373.1 GCA_014730295.1 Promethearchaeota archaeon
ATATAAAGTTCTAAAAGGATCTAAATTAAAAGAAGACAGAGAAGAAAACAGAGACACTAGTAGCTTAAGATTACACTATCATAGAAGAGACACGTTGAGAGATAAAGGCTTATTAGAGGAAAATGAAGAGGGTCATGAAATATTAAAAGAAGATCAGATATTTCAAAGCCCAAGCGGCGCATCCTCATTTATATTAGGACAAACTAGCAATGGTAGAACCGACTGGAAAACAAAAGAAGGCAAAACTTTAAAAAAAATTGAAGAACTTCTTTCGGAGAAAAAAACGTAGACATGGATATTATTAATGTAGCCAAACTCTTGTTGGTTTTAAATATCATTTACTCTATTATGATCTTGTATGTTTAATGAAGAAAAGGCTAAAATCGATCCTCAACTTATTTGGGTAGATTGGTCTTTAAAAAGAAGAAAGCAACTAAGAGAGAATATTCAAGATGCATCTGAGACTTTGAAAATAGAAACTGCTAAGATCATAAACTTGAATAATATTTTAGTCTAATGAAAATAGAAAAAATTGAATTTATATAAAGCAAAAGAATTTTAAAAATTCTTTTTTATTACTCTAAATTTTATTATAATTTTTCTCGAGAAAGTTTAATTTCCCTTAATCTTTTTTAGTCCTTTTTTACAGCCATTATATCAAAATGATTATCTGTTTTATTCTCATAATAATTTGCTATTTTACTATCCCAAAATTCCTTATTGATTGTTTTAATCTCTTCTATGATTGACGGTGGGAAGAAACCTACAGATACACCATTTTTTGTAAGATAAACAACACCTTTTCCTGTTATATGTGGATTGGGATCATGCATTCCTATCCATACTTCTTTTATTCCAGCTTCAACTATTCTTCTAGCGCAAGGTATTTTATCAGAACTTCGTTTAGTACAAGGTTCTAATGTTGTAATTAAAATTGATTCTTTAAAATTTAGGTCTTTACCTTTTTTCTCTAAAGCAATGTATTCTGCATGATCACCTGGAGATGTTTCTCCTCTAAAAGTTTCTATAACAATTTCCCCATTTTTTATAATTAATGCTCCAACTTTAGGAGATATTTTATTCTCTTCTGATACACAATTCTTCGAAATCTCAACTGCTTTTTTCATTCCAAGAAAAATTATATTCTCTGGTGTTAGATCGTCTTGATATATGTGAAGTTGATTTGAAAATTCATTTTTATTTTTAAAATACTCTAATATTAAAACACTTAAAAATGGAGGATGAAAGGAACTATTTGACCAAAGACCTATTTGATT
The DNA here is from genome assembly GCA_014730295.1 of Promethearchaeota archaeon. Next base: position 1,278 of record WJIN01000373.1, read on the forward strand.
TTGCTGAGATTCGATCCATTGCTCCCCTTTTTCTAACACATCCTCTAACTTTTCTAAGCCAGACCGCCTTAGAACTTCTAAACAAATGATTGTAGTTAAGATATCATCTCTTCTTTTTATCTCTCTATCCTTATTATAAAATTGAAATGTCCAACTACCATTACTATTTTGATTTTTTCTCAAATATTTAGCTCCTATAATACCTAATTTCCTTAATTCTTTATAGGGACTTAATTTAAGAAGAATAAGGGAATTTAATGCGGTAAGACGAATATCTGGATTTTCAATTCCTACTATCCATGATCCCCAAAAACCTTCCTTATATTGTTGAGATTTGATCCTTTTCAAGATAGTAGAAATGCCCCTAATTTTATTTGAAAGTTCTAGACTACGTGAAATTAACCAAAGATCAAAAGATCCTACACTTTCATTTCTAATTTCAAGAAGAAATTCCTCTATTTCCAATTCAACTTCTTTAAATACCAAATCAAAATCTTCTATTTTAAACTGATCTTTTATGCGATATCTTGAAATCATGTCATCTATCTCATGATAGAGTTCACTATTCCAAAAAATGTTTGAGGGTCTTGAACTTCTAATATGATATAATAGTTCATCCTCCCAATGATTTTTTATGGTTTTTATTATACTGGAGGGAATTTTATCTTTTAATAATACAATTGCATCATAGACCTGGTCATAAAAAAAAAAAGGATATTTTTGAAAAACAGATATTAAGCCTAACAGTAAATTCTCAGCCTTTTCCAACGTATTTGGAATCTTCTCCAATTTTTCCCTTAAATTTCTTTGATGATCTAATATAGCCTCTTCGATTTGATAATGACTTCGATTTCTTAGTTTTCTAATTTTTTTTTTAACATCTTCATATCTTAACTCAACTTCTTGTGTTTTTATCTTTTGATCTATAAAATCAACTAAAAGATTGTTTATCTCTTTTTTTTCTAAACTAGTATAATCCAAAATTTCAGAAATACTACTTTTATACTCATCTAATTTCTCTTGATTATTTTCATATTCATATTTTAAATATAATGAGAGATTATTTAGAATATAGCTGTTTAGATAATCACATATTAAAAATTCTTTATAAATTTCTATACTTTCTTCGTAAGACATTTTTTACTTCACATGAACATTTAATTCTTAGACATTATCTATTTTAGAATAAATAAAGTATATATGAACATATGTAAAATAAAGCAAATTGAAAAAAAAATCATTTTGCTGAAATAATGTTAAGATTTCTATAGTTGGTGAAGAAATAAAAATCTTTATCTAATAGACTTTGAAATTGTTTGAATTTGAGTTGTAATAAGCATATTTAAAAATCATAAATAGTTTTTTGAAATCCATCCTCGCCTATTTCTTGTTTCTTAGGATTATTCTCTTTGGAAAATGACCATCTGATATAAGCTTTGTCTTTAAAACGTTCTTTAATAGTCATTCTCTGAGTAATTTCTAGATTTATCGCCCTCTTTCCTTTTTCATTTTCTATTTTATCGAATTTTACTTCATCTCCAATATTTAAAATTTTAAAATCATTTTCAGGATCAATGATATCAGTAAAGTGAATGAATACTTTTTCGTCCTCTTCATCTCTTATAAAACCATAGCCATCAATACTAGTGTAAAATATTACTTTTCCTTTAATAAAAAACCATCTCCTTTACATATAGAATCTATAATGGGGTTGAATATTAATATCTGCTGCTCTTTTCTCAACCAAGACTTTACTTACTTTTTTAGGGAAACTTAGAGTGACTGGCATTTTATGGCAAAATTTAATATCATTCCAATCTAAACGAGTCAATTTTAAAATTTCTCTACATATTGTAATCATATCTGTATTACTTGTAAATTGACGTATCTTTATAGGTTTTGGAATTTGATGTCCCGGATAAGTATTTAATGAAGGAATAAAGCCAATCGTATATAAGATAGCTTCTTTATGATCCTCTGTAATCAAGGTAGTACCTCGCATAACAGGATATTGGTCTTGCCGATATAATCTAATCTTTGGATTTTCATTAATTGAGATCATATCAATATTTTTTATGTCAGCAATGTTATCATAAATACCTTCAATCTCACTATCGGTAAAGTTTGAAGTTTTATATATAACTAGTCTAAGTGGATAAATCTTTTTTAGTTTTTTATAAAATTTTAGGACCTTATCAATTATATTTTTTGCATTTCTTCTATCTAGATTTGGGCTTCTATTATCTTCTTGTTTATCTATCTTAAAACTATCACCTTTCAATATGTAACTGTCTCCTGAAGATAAAAATACTTGCGCCATGCTTGTACCCATCTTTACTTCTTTTTCACTAAAATCTCTATAAAAGCTAATTCCTACATAACATACTTGATCTTCAAATTCTGTAAACTTCCATGGAATTCTTTTTGCTTTATAATATAATCCAACAATCAGATTCCATGCTGTAGTGACAACGTCCTCATTCATTTTAAGTTTTAATGTTTTGGACTTAATTAATTGAGTTACTATATTATGTTTCATTCCAATTATTTTTAAAATGCTATGAAAATTTATATCTCCCTCACTAGCGGAAACTGTTCTAGGTTTATTTCTATTTGCGAAAACAATATTATTCGATTCAATATTATCGTGCTGAAACGCTTTTATTATATCCCTTTCCACAGGTATAAATATAATATCTGGAGGAGGATCGGTATACTTTAGATTAATAATCTTTTCTTCTATTAATTGGAATAAAATATTTTTTTTCAAGTTATTATCACTCGCCTCTAAAATTTGATCAATTTCGTTATCATTAAAAGATGAATACCACTCATCTGAAAATCTAATTGAGAATTGAAGTGGAGATTGTATTCCTAAGCCAGGAAATCCGAGATTCCCATATGTTTTGTCATTGGCTTTTAGACCATGAGAAATTCGATCAATTAGTGAAATAATATTTGTTTTTGATACTTTAGTTCCAATAATTCCACAATTTATTATCTTAAACTCCCTCTCTCCGTCTGAAATTGATGAGCTATAAGGACCACCTCTTAAAAGACCAATCCTAGGATCAAACGCTTCAATATCTTTACCGAATTTTAACTTTTCTTCTTCAATATATTTTAAAAACATTTTTCAATTTCCTTCTCCTCTTTTTAATTTGATATAGAGGGCTTTTTATCTAACTCAAACAAAGTAAAATAGTTCTCACCAATTAATTTTAATATCTTCGAAATATGGAGAAATTTATCATTTAAAACATCTTGGAGTTTACCAATTCTCTTAATTTTAAGATTTGGGCTTAAAAATAATGTAAATGCCCAAAATAATTGTTCCAGTAATAAATTTCTATTATAACTATAATTTCGTTTTTTAAGATCTTCATCTCGTTTTTTAGCTTTCCAAGAAGGAACCAAATTTATTCCGTCTTTAGTAAAAACCTTTTTCGGAATATATGTAAAATATAGATCTTTATCATAATAGATAGTTTCAATATTCACAGCAATATGGAGAAATGATGGGAATTTACTTTTTTCATAATATTTTTTAAATATTCGTCTTAAATTTGTACGCTTTTCAAACTTTTTATCTAAATTCGGTTCAAACTGAGTCCATTTAACAGAAACTTCTTTTTCTTCAAATACATCAGGAAAATAGTAAATATATTCCTTCCTTTTCTTGAATAAACCGATTAGTTCACAAAATTTCTGATAAGTCCTATTTAGTAAATTGATTACAATTCTTCTCTTATCTTTATCTTTTAACCAGTTTTTTATTTTTATTTTTTTTATATCACTCTTAATAATAATTTGAGATAACAAGTTATAATCTTTAAATGGATATATTGAAATTATTTTTCCATTATATAATACAAAAGGAGGAGGGTGTTCTAGAGCGTCCTTTATTTCTTTTTCTGTGATATAGTCTGTTGGGCTGGACCAAAAATACTCTATATTGATTTTCTTCATATTTGAAATAATAAGATCTCGCTCTTCTTCAATACCCCGTTTTTTTTCTAATTGGGAATATCTTAGAAAGGGATCATCTATTTGAAAAGGAATTTCGCCGGTTTTTTTTCCTATATTTAATAGTATATCATAAATACTTGCTTTTACTAATGTTGTATCATAAAAGAAGTTATATTTTTCATTTTCAGATATGTTTCTAAAGAATTCTAATTCCTTCTCTTCTAATACTTCTTCGATATCTTTAATTTTATCATTAATAGCATCTCTTTCTAATTTTTCAAAAATTTTTTTATGCAACGGCATATTTGATACGTTTCTTGCCATTATAAAAAATTTAAAGCGCTTAGATTCATTAGTTCGTAAGTAAAGTAAAAAATAATCCTTGAATTCTCTTAAATCTCGATCATTATTAATACTAAAAGTACCTGATTTCACTTCAACATGAGTTTCTATATCATCTTTGTATAGTTCTGGATTCTTAAAAACAAGATCTGTCAAACAACCTTGTATTGAGGAATTGCTATATAATCTATATCCACTAATCTCAAAAAAAGTAATAATTGCTTTTTTAAATTCTTCATGATTTATAGTCTTAGCTTCCCTAGACCCACTTAAATTCCATAATGGCATTTTATACCTTCTTGTCTTTAATTAAAATATTTAATAATACACTAAAAAATCTTTTTATAGATTATCATTTATGTTGAAAATTTTAATATAAAACCTCTATATTTTCTTATGTCTAATAAATTTTAATTAGAACCTAATAAAATAAGTTTCGTAAATAAAAAAATTTAGATATAGAGATTACACTAAGTGAAGTTAAAACAAGATTAGAGCAATTAATGGAAATTTTTTATTTTAAATTGATAAATTCCTTATAATGAAGTTATATAAAAAGGATGAATAGATTAATCTAATAAGGATTCTTATAGATATCAAGGAAAATATATTATTACTAAAATAATTCTAGTATTTAGATTATAATTATTATTATTAAGCTTTAATAATTCAAGATGGCAGAGAAAACAAGGAAAAAAAGAGCACAAATCAAGGGAAATATTTTCGAAATACAACGTTTTTCGACAGAAGATGGTCCCGGGGTTCGAACAACCGTATTCATGAAACAATGTCCTTTAAAATGCGTATGGTGTCATAATCCAGAATCAATTGAAAAAAAATCCGTACTTGAATGGTTATCGCATAAATGTATTGGATGTAAAATTTGCATCGAAACTTGTAAGCAGAATGCTTTATCTTTTGATGAAGAAGGAGTTC
>WJIN01000044.1 GCA_014730295.1 Promethearchaeota archaeon
AGGTAAAATTGAAAATGAAATTTCAATCCTTAGTTAACTACTACATTAATCATTACTTTCTTCCATCAATCCTTCTATATCTTTTTTAATGGTCTAATCTTGGACCAAATCTATTTTCGATTATAATAGGACTCATTTTAATACATTTAATAGTGGAAAGACATTTAAATTATTCAATACAAGATACCAGAAAAACTCATAGAATTTGTATAAAGAATATTTTACTCTCCCCTAACAATAGAAGATTAAACTTATTAATAAAATTTTTTCCAACTAACGCTTGAATATGCATGGGTGTTGAAAAATTAATCAATGTACAATCTAAATCATGATCTTGATCTTCAAATTGAAATTTAACTTAATAGATAGGCATTTTTGAAACTCCCCGAGCTGTAAGAACTGGTTTTTCACGGATTAGGTTTGGTTTTCGCTCCTTAAACAAATCTTTATCTAATACCATAATGGTAGCCCCAGTATCAATCAACCCCGTTATGGTTTTACATTAACCATCAATTTCTACTCTTAACTGAAGTAATGGATAAAAATTTCTATCTATTTCAATCTGATGGAAACATTTAGTATTTTCAGAACTGAATAAGGAAAAGAGGGTTTCGAAACTTTCCACAGGTTCTCCTTTTTTCAGTATCATAGTTGCGGACTCAGGAAATTTTAACGATAATTTATTAATTACTTCATCCATAGTGTTTCCCATAATAACGATTTCGTTACGGGCGATTCCTAAATATGTGCCATCAGGAATATAATCAGGGATCTTCACTTTTTCCAAATCAATAGGGGGATTTTTTTCCAGAAAGTTATCAATTACCGCTTGAAGATTCATTTTATCGTCAATTGCTTCTCGAATAAATTCACTCGCACTTTTATAACCCTTTAAGCGCGCAATTTCTTCAATTTGTTTCTTCTTTTCAGGGTCTACTTTAAAATTAATAATCGTCGTAAGAGAGTATTACGTTTTTATTTAAGCATGGCATTACAAATTATACATATATTCAAGTTTATCTAATTTCAATCTTCTATGTGAAGCTATGTTCTATGCTACTTAGTATATATTATAATATAATAAGGGTTGAGGGACTATTTATTTTTTAGTGATATAACACCTTATTCTGGAATAAAGAATCCAATTTCATCAGAATAGAATTCATGTAATCTATCATGAGTCAAAACAAAAAGATCACCAAATCTACTAATACTAGTTAACTTCTTTAGTTCAATGTCATTCAAATATGTTGTTATGATATAATTTTGCATTGCTTTCTTGATCCATAGAAGTCTATTATAAATCTCTTTTGGAAAACCTTTACTTTTATTCATTTTTAGACTTCTTACCAATGATTTGTATTCACTAATAATTTTGGACGCAATCTTGTCCTCTTCAATAAATATGCTATATGGACTCTTCTTTTCTATTAATTTAAAATCATCTGAAAGTGATAGATACTCAAAATGAAAAACCTTTTTTTCATATTTTAGCCGTTCTTCTTCCATTTTTCCATCTTTAAAGAAATTATCCACATTTTCATAGTGTGATTTTACGAGATCATAGATATCTGCCTCTGAATAAATATATGGATAACCCGACCCATTATGTGTTTTTTCAAATAACTCATCTGTGAGTCGAATTAAATGTCCATCATATATATATTGACAATAATCTTTATTTTTTCTGCTTTCATCATCTTTTATTCTGTATATCTTAACAACTCCCTTTAATTTGGAATCATTATTATTTCTATTACATCTCCCTGCAACTTGAATTATATTATCCAGAGGAGCAAAATCTCTTATTACAACATCAAAATCAATATCCACACCAGCTTCAATACATTGAGTTGAAATTAAGATATTAGGTTTCTTATTTAAATCCTTCGCAACACTATTATCGTTTGAATTGATTTTCTCCTTTATATTCTTTATCACATTTGATTTTCGCTGAGGAGTTTGCGTAGCAGCTAAGAACTTAATTTGCATAGACTTTAAATCATAATCCTAATCTCAATTTTTCAAATTTTTAAATTTTTTTAAATGTTTATAGACTTTTTGAGCTGATTTTCTCGTATTTAGTACGACTAATAGATTTTTGTTCTTCCTTATATAATTATTAACTTGTGCTTCTATTTTTGTCAAAAATGATGTGAACGAGATGTTTCCATGGTACTCAAGATTAATTCTATTAATTCCAATCATCAATCTTTTAATTTCTCGATTCGAGATAATATTTAAAGTGTTAAATTTAAGATTATCAAAAGTTTTGGAATCTTCCAATTCTTCTCTGTCAATTATCTTAGGGAGCGTTGCTGACATTAATATTAAATTTACGTTAAATGTAAGGTTAATAATGAGTAAAAACTCTTCTAAAGTTTTCCAATACTTTAGTGGAATTGACTGAACTTCATCCAATATCCAAGTAGTGTTAATTATTTTAGAGAATTTTAATGCGGAGTTTTTATCAGACTTAAAGATTGCGTTTAAAAGTTGATTAAATGTTGAAAGAATATATTGAGAATTCCAACTTTTAATAAATAATTCTGCTGTTAATTCATCATATTCATCATCATTTTCTGTTTCAAATTTAGGTTCTGTAAGATGATGATGGACTAAAAATACACCACTATCAATTTCTCCATTATCTTGCGGTTCTATATCTAAAAATTCCTTTATTACTCCTTCTGTTTGCTCTATAATACTTAAGAAAGGGAGAGCATAAATAATACGAGGACTGACCTGAAAAAAATTATTATTTTCCTTTAAAGAACGTGTAGATTTTATTTTACTTGCAAATAACAATCCCGAATAAGTTTTCCCAAATCCAGTGGGGACTGAGAGAAAGCTAATTAAACTCGGTTTATTTATAGAATCCTCATTAACTTTTTCTACTTGATCCAGAATAAACCTCCTTCTCTGGTTAAGAGAATTAAAATTTTCCTTAAAGTCCTCATTTTCGAACAAAAATTTTTTCTGAATAAGAAAATTTCTAAGAAGATCATTAAATTTAGGGGTTATAAGATTATTAGAAATAGAAAAACCCATCCCTATTGTTGAATTCATCTTATCAGATTCAATCACAATTGATTTTAATATTTTTCCTAATATAAATATCTGAAAACTTATTAGTTTATTACTTCCAGGTATTTTTCCCTTATTTGAAAATAGATTTTTGTATATTGTTAAGAACCTGAATTTTTTTTCATTTAGGATAGAATTTATAGTTTCAATGGTTTTTGTAGTTAGACTTTCAAATATTTGTTTTGCTTTTTTAGTTTGAATTTTTCTTATTATTACATTTTTAAATAGGATTGGAAATATCAAATTCTTTAAAAAAGAATTGATAAGTTTCATATCGGAAGATTTTAGTCTCTTTTTATGATTTTCTAAAATCTCCCCTTCCATATCTTGATTGCATATAATGCTAAGATCTTTAAGGCTTCCATGATGACTTCTCACTATTAATTGACTAAGATACCCAAAATGAGTGTAAAGATCCATATAATTTGCATTTCCTAAGAATTTTTTCCTAAGATCGTTTCTCAGGAATTCTCTTATGCTATGAAAGATTGCTATTGTAAATAAGGAAGAAAAAAGGCTATGAGGTTTAAGGGTCCTGTCTTTAGAATTCTCTTTTATATCTTGATTAATCCAATTCTGAAAATATTTTGTTGCTTTTCCTAAATCATGTGTTAAGGTTATTATCTCCAGAGATAATTTAGCTAAACCGTACAGAAGCGGACTTAAGTTAAAATTAAGTAAGTTAAAACGATTTAAAGCAATTTTGAATACTTCTTTTATGTGTTTTTCAAGAGTTTGTCCTGGTCTTGCTATAATACTATCATTCATCTTATAAATTTCAAAATTAAATTACAATATCGCTTAAAATAAAATGATATTATAGTCCTCCTCTAAGCTTTGACTAGATATCTTATAATATTCTTTAACTAAGACTTTAATTGGTTCTCTAGATTTATCATAAATTATTTTATGAAATTCAGTTATATCATTGTTATATTCTAATGGCATCTGTTCAACAATTATAGATGATTCCTCAGGGATGTCAATTTGATGTTGATCCTCTTTTTTTAAAAGGTAACTTTGAGGGATAATTGAGTTCATGATTATGTAATTAGATTCTAAATCACATTTCTTTAGTTCAGATTCTATCTCATCTACATAATTAACACTACATAAAAACTCAGTTTGACCCATATATGGTGAATAGTAATAATGATGATTCCTAATTGAATTAGAGAATTTTGGATACTCATCAAAGTTTTCTATTGATAGGAATATACGAAATTTTGGATTTTTAAGTAATTGTAAACTGCTAGGCTTATTTTTATTGATACCAACAAAACCATAAAAATCATTATTTGAATACTTCTTTATGGGTTCAAAGTATGATTGAATTTCATCTTCAATCTTTTTGACATTTTTGACTTTGGTGTTTAACCAATTAATTCCTTGATGAATTTTGTTGATTGGATTTAAGATGCAGACTCCAATCTTGGTATCATTCAATTTTTTTATCTCTTTAGAATTACGATTATAGCCAAGTATTGAACCCACCATTCCTATAAGGCTAGTTTTTGGAGGGAAATCATAGGTTAAAATCGATGAAGTTGTGTAATATTTCTTAAAACAACCATAACTTGAATAGATATCATAAATTAAGATTTTTGTCAATTTAGTCAAACCTCTATTAATTCATATTTTAAATCATTTTCATCTAAGGCACCTGCAAAATTCTTATAATTCTTAATTGAGAGAAATGCTTCGTTAATCCTAATTTCTTTTATTTTA
>WJIN01000374.1 GCA_014730295.1 Promethearchaeota archaeon
TCAAAAATTAGAGCAAAAAGCAAAAGAGAACAATAAAGCCACGTGGAAGAAGATCCTCGGCTCGAAAGCCTTCCTCGGCACGGTGCTCACTCTCGGCTCGTCCCTTACGATGTGTTTGACCGGCTTTAGTTTGGCGGGAGTGGGAAATCTCCTCTCGCTCGGTACGGCACATTCGTTGGGAGATACTCTGGGAGAGCTCGGCGTGAAAGCCTATACCAAAGCCAAAGCCGAAGTCCATGCATATCGGCGTACTAAGAAGATCGCGCGTCTCGAGTCGCAGATCGGTACGGACAAGAAATATTCGGCTCAGAGTGTATTCACGAATAATTTGGCGACCCAACTGAGAAAATCCAGCGATCTTGATGGTGCGGATGTAAACGCACTGTTCCGCGGTGAGCAGACCACCAACAAAGAAGACCCGCCCATCACCATCCAATTTCCTAGCGTAAATACAAATCCAAATTTAGATACAATCCAAAAAAGTGATTTAGCACTAAAATTCAATGAGATTTCCGCGACGGGCGTTTTATATGACTGGATTCAAAAAGATTTAGCTGCGGACACTCGCTTTGCCCACATGGAAGAGGGATTAGAGCGTATAGTCCAAAATACATGTGATCTTACTTTCCGACAACGAGTTGATCAAATCACCGCACGGATAAAAGAAGTCATCAAGGAGAAACCACCGAATAACCTACGCTACATGAGTCCGTTCGGCGTGGAAATGTATGACCCGTTATTTTATTTAGTAGGTTTAGAAATCGATCGGTTAAAATTACATGAAAGATTACAAAGGGGTTCAGGTTGGACAACTAGGCTTGAGAAGGATATAGAGTCTGGTGCTACAACTCAAGAGATATTAGAAAGGCTTCTAGCAGAATATTACGGGATTGGCAGGGATAAACGGTTGTTGATGTATACAATGGATGGTGAAAGAATACGTGATCATGTAGTTTTGTCAAAATGGTTAGACTCAAGAGGATACTCTCCCACTCGTTTTGGGCAATTGGAAGGTATTATCATTCTGCCCGATAACCTTCCCCAGAGAGGGCAGGAAAAGTTCGATAAAGGAACATGGGAAAAAGGAACCCCATCTCCTTATTATCCTTATTTAAAGATGCTATATACCGAAATTGGATATTTATTCAAAGAAGCTGGATTGATCAAAGAAAACAACCATGTTCCAGATCATGCTTTTAATGATATTATTTATGACCTCTCTAAAGTTTTATATCCTGATCATAGTAGGCCATCGGCAATATTTGCAAATCAAATCAGACGTTATAAAAACGGAGAGGGGTTTAAACCAGATGGAGATCTATTGACTGGACAACATTCTGCAATCTCATTGGAACTTAAAGAACTATTGATACAAAAAGGTGAGCTCTCTTCGGAACAAATTCAAGATTATTTAGTAGAATTAAAACATATTTTCGATAAATATGCATTTCAGATTTTTGGAGGAAAATTTGATAATCCCTTCAGAAATGAAGGAAAAAAATTAGTAACAGATATAGGAGCCATATTATCAAAAAATAATTTGATTTCTAATGAAAGACTCGCTATTTCAATAAAGGCGGTTTCAGAATACATAGGATATGATTTTCCTACTTTTTATACAATTCTAGAAAAAAATAAACTCGAAGTTCCCAGATCTCATATTTCTACTATTAAAAATCGTATAAACGAAAAATTCATGGTCTTTACAGATCAGGGTTATGTTTTCAAACCAGAAATTAAAGGTACCAATAGAATTATTATTTCAGATAGTAATAGCATTGAGAAAATTTATAATGAAATTACTAAACTTGTAGATAATTATGCTATAAATGTAGAAAATTATTGGCGATGGGATGGGATATTGAGTGAAGGGACATTAGATTTATATTCATCGGAGTTAGATAACGCCAAAAACAATGAAATCGAAAGTCTCAATTCAAACTTGATGTCAAGATATGCGTACAAAGCTAAAGAAGAAGCAGTTCAAGGAAATTTTGTCGGAGAAGGTTATATAAGATGGTTAGAAGAAACGATCGGTATTATAAATCAAAATATTGAATTTTGGAAAAGAATTATTTTCTCAAATGATATTTTACCTCAGATAAAAGAAAAGGATACGTTTGTGAAACTTTTTAGAGGTGCGCTCTCTAAACCTTCATTTTCATTTAATAATTATATGGACACTGAAAAAATATTATTATCAAATATTTTATCTATGCGCTTTATGGTTTCTAAGTGGACGATTCATGATTTTAGTAGGGGTGCCCTTGAGGAGCAAAACGGAATCGAAGTATCCGATCTCGAATTGGAGTATCTTAAGAAAAATATCATCTCAATTATCGATGAGGAGATCTTAATAAACAAAGATTATGTCAAGCCAGAATATGAATTGGAGTACAATCTTGTTCATAGCGCCTTTATGACTTTTGCTGAGCTTGAATATCTACGGCAAACCCAACGTAAAAAAGCACCTCACTTGGTAAAGGATATTAAAACGACGAAATTCACTTCTATATCTAATTTGACAAAAAATCTCGGTTTTCCAAACGTTCCCGCAGAAAATCTAAGAGCGGGTCAGCATTTTTCCATAAAAACTATTGAAAATGTTCTTTCTAATATTGATAAAAAAATTGATAAAATCGATAAAAGATACCGGACCGGAAAAAATTTAGCAGAGAAATGGATTTCATTAAAAGAGGAAGTATAATACTATGCCAAAGAAAAAGGATTTTCTTTATTCCTTTCCTCTAGTATGCCCAAATTAATAAATGATTATGACAAGGAACGTTGGGAGGACGACAGAGTGAAAGGATATCATGTGGTCTACGGACTGTGCGAATTTCTGGGATTTGATCCCCTCTTTTTTGAAGCATTGGATAAGAATATTTTCCCCGGTGGTTATCGGCGTCATCATTTCAGAGATTCTAAAATTCGGAAAGTGTCTAGCCATGCGAACGATATGATACTTACCAACGCTAAAAATCATAATGATTATGAGCAATACAACGAAGGGTTTATGGTTGCGGTGATGAACAGCATTAAAGACTTAATGTATAATAACAATGTGTATGACAATTCCGACTTGACACCAATGATAAAAGACCTTCGAAACGCTTTAGTGAGCCGGATGACTAGCTACATGCAAGAATCGTTAGGTAAGAATAGTATCGATCCCGAGAAAGACTTAATCAATCCCTTCACCAAAAAGGGCAAGAAACCCTATAGGACGGGGCAGATGAACTTAAAACAATTGGTAGGAGAAGTATGGAGCCGATGGAATGGGCTTGACCCACAGCAGTCGGTGCTTGATCCGTTCGACACTTTGGGAAGCGGAACGGGAATCATCAATTCTATGGCTGTTGAAGAACCGATGATGGAGCGTCTTGAGGAGTTTAATGATAGACGTGAAGATTACTTAAAAACAGGATTATATGAAGAATTCTTAAAACAAGTGTATGGGATGGATAAGAACAACATCTATGTGCGAAATGCTAAGGATTTGGACGGTTGGTTGGTAAGCCCTGAATTTCACGCTGGTCACGAGAAGCTTTATACCGAGGAAGGTTCAAAACTGCTCCTCAGGAAGGCACTCGGCATTTCAGGGGCGGGCACACCATTTGACGGATCAGAGATCAACAAGCTCTACAACCGCCTACAAGATCTTGACTACCTCCACCTGCGTATGAAGAGAGTGTTTCAGATTTAGAAATCCCCGCTCCCGCAAGATTTAAATAGATTTTTAACTGTGTAAAACATAATATTAAAAGAGGAATGAAATTATGGATAAAAAACGCACGCTTAAGATAACACACCCGCGCCTTAGAACGCTCCGTGATAATTTAAGGAATGTGATTGTTAAGGAGGTTTATAAAAGGTTGCATGAGTTACGAAAAGAGATACGGAAATATCCAATAGAGGATGCAAAAAATAGAATCCCCTTAATTCGAGAAAAACAAACCCTCAAATGCGCCCTCGACGCCTCAATATGCAAATGTTCTAAGTGCACGTTCACCACTTCCGATATGATTCACAACCCATTTGATAAAAATTGGTATTGTATCTCGTGTTATGAGAAAGCCCATGAATGGTACAAGACACACCCACACAGCACCGAGAGCCGCAACGCTCCAAATCCATTCCCTTAAGCAAAGTTTAATTTTATTGTTCGTAAGCTTTTCTTTAATAATATTGCTATGATATGGTTTTGTTAGCATTCTTATTAGATTTTATCATTACTTTCTTAAGATAATAATATAGAAAGAAAGAGCTCATAGATTTAATAAAAAATAAAAAATGATCTTCGAGTAAATGAAATGAAAGGAAGATTTTTTTTAAATTATCCACCCATTTGCCTAATTAACATCAATTTATTGAGTTTAGAAGAAATCTAATATAGATTTTATTGAGATCTTGATGAGAATCAAATTCGATTTGAAAGATATAAGAGCCCAATATTTCGACATTTATAACTAATTTTGGTATATAATGCTGAAAATATGTTTATTAACGAGTTTCATCGATCTAACCTATGTGAAGTAATGTTCCTTCATTTTCCTTAAAAGTGGTTCAATAGGAGGGTTATGTATATCTCATGGATTTTATATTTAATTTTTGCGAAACTTAAGGCGAATAAATATATTCCAGTTCATTAGGTAAAGGAAACCAAAATGAATTAATAATGTTATATCATGTGTTTCAATTCACTTAATCTTCCAAAGAAACTAGAATGATATAAGATAGTATTCCCAAAAAATCAAGAAAATGCCTCACTAAGGATTACATTTTAAAGGTAAATTATACATACCAAAAGAGTTATTAGGAATCATAATAGAAATAAATATTAAACATTAGTATTAAGTATAAATTGAGGATTATTTTAGGTGGAAACCAAAATGAGTGAAGAAAAAAAAAAAGTATATATTCCTTTTGTGGGTGATATTCAAGATTATGTAGGTCGCTCTCCGTGGGATTTCTATAGCTGGGGCCACATCGATATGGGAATAGCGGCGTTTATCTTTTTCTCTCTCTTTATAACGATACCGGAATTTATTTTTGGTCCGGGAGGGGGATTTTTTCCGTGGTGGTTAGCCTTCCTTCTAACTATTCTTGTCGGAATTTTATGGGAGATAGTAGAAAATACAGTCATTTATTATTTGGGCTGGAGACCAGGGGGAAAGGACAGCGCAGTAAACGCCGCATGGGATATAATATTTGTCACCGTAGGTGGCGGAGTGATGTGGCTATTTCAATTGTTAATTATGGAGCTGATTGAATATCAAGGGAGATGGTTCTATACGGTTGCGTTTACCTCGTTTTTTATCATTTTAATTTGTTATTTAATAGGATTTTACATAACAAACGAAAACACAGAGAAAGCAAGGCAAGCGAGAGCAAAATCAATAAGCTAATTCCTTTTTTTTACCTTTTTCCTTTTTAACTCTTTATGGGTAATCTTGATTAAAGAGGGAATAAAAATGTATATTCTAAATGTATTATATGCTAGCTAAATTTATTCTTATCACTTTTTAGTAGCAATTATTCAGTGGGGTGAATTGCATCAAAAGGACATATTTCTATACACATATCGCATCCCGTACATTGTTCTTTAACGATTTTGACTTCTTTATTATCAATGAGAGTGATTGCTGGGCATCCAAAGTTCTTAATACATATCAAGCAGTTATTGCATTTTTCTTGGTCGATTTCGACAGGAATACGTTTAAGATCCCTTTTTACCTTCCTCTCAAGTAATGTGCATAGATGACGTGAAATTATAACGCATGGTCCTTCTGTATTAATGGCTTCTTCGATGGCGGTGGTAGTTTGTTCCAATTCGTTTGAATCAACAACCCACATGTGTTCATCATCGATTCCCGCACCTTTACAAATCGATTCTAGGGAAACTTTTATGCCTGCTTCACCAGTAATTTTTACACCGGTTCCGGGATGAGGTTGAGCACCAGTCATTGCGGTAGTGCCATTATCTAAGATGATTACGTTTACATTATTTTGATTATATACCGCATTTATTAGACCGGGTACCCCCGTATGGAAGAATGTAGAATCTCCAATTAAAGCAAACACAGGTCCATCATGTAGTTTCGCAATTCCGTTTGCCATCCCGATAGATGCGCCCATACAAATACATGTATCAATAGCTTCAATTGGCTTATAAAATCCGAGCGTGTAACATCCAATATCTGAAGAGTATACGGCTTTTACACCCAGTTTTTCTTCCATTAACCTCAATGCATAGAAAGTACTTCGATGTGAACACCCAGCACACAACACGGGAGGTCTGGGAGATGCTTTATGCAGATGCTCAGTTTTGACTGGTAGATCTATAAATGGATTATCAACACCTAAAAATCCCGTTAATCCTGCTATTACTTTGTTAAGATTTAGTTCACCATTTCGGGGGAAATATTTCTTGCCTGCAATTTCAATTCTTACATCATTCTCATAAGCTAGCTTTTTCGCAAAATCTTCTAAAAATGGATCCAGTTCTTCAACTATAACCACTCGTTCTGAATTCTCAAATAATTTTAACATTAATTCTTCGGGTTGGGGAAAAACCATTCCCAATTTGAGTGTGGAAATATCTTCTGTCATATTTAATTTCAGTAGAGCGTCGTTCACATAGGAATAAGGCACACCCGAAGAAATTAGACCGATTTTAGCGCCATCTTGAATATTTAGCTCAGTAAAAGGAAATTTATTGGAAAACTCCTTTAATACTTCGTATCTTTCAAGCTGTTTTACCCTTTGGACTCTTGCGTTAGAAGGTAAAAAAGTCCATCTCGAGCGATCTTTATCAAAATTAAAGGTTCTTCCTTCTATTTTTTTTATATTTCCTAGGGTCAAATCTCCTCTCGCGTGATTAAGTCTGGTAGTTGTTCGCATCATAACTAAGCTTTCAAATTGTTCTGAAAAGTCAAAAGCATATTTTATTACATCTTTTGCTTCTTGAATATTTATTGCCTCAAACACAGGACAGAGAGCGTGCATTCCATAGATTCGGTTATCTTGTTCATTTTGGCTTGAATAACAGTTTGGATCATCGGCTGAAAGGACTACAAATCCCCCGTGAGCACCCGCGTATGAGGCGGTCATAAAGGCATCCGAAGCGACATTTAAGCCGACATGCTTCATACATGCAAATCCTCTTGCATTACACATTGAAGCGCCTAATGCCACTTGAAATCCTACCGCCTCGTTGGTACTCCATTCTATATCAAAATTCGGAAAAAATTTGTGTATTGTGGCAAGGGTTTCCATTATTTCCGAGGACGGAGTTCCTGGATATCCAGATGCTACTTGGATCCCCGCCTCAAATATACCTCTTGCTAAACTTTCATTTCCTAATACAACTCCCTTTTTACCTGGTTCATCTATCGCATAAAACGGTCTACTCAATTTTAACACCAATATTTTTGAAACAATTTCGAATTGTAATATTAAAGTATAAAACTCTATAAATAGAATTTAGGGAACTCATAAGATATTTTCCTTGAATTCTTTACCAATCTTTAAGCCCTCGTTAAATGCTCTTTCATTGACATCAATAGCTTTTTTAGGAACGAACATTTTTACTGTTTTGTTAAGTATTTCTACACTAAGCGGAATCCGATTAATGCCCGCTAATACACCGAGTAAGACCACATTCGCAGTTAAAATATTTCCCGCCTCTATAGCAATTTTATTGGCATCTAAAATGAGTACATTTTGAGACGTCGATTTGATATCTTTCTCCATAGCTTTAATTTCGGGATATTCCCATTCATTATATGCCTCAATTGCATCAAAAGGACATACTTTATCGATAATACATTGGGCACAGCCGGTACAGGATTCCAAGACCCGTGTATGGCCATTAATCACTTTACGAGTTGGACCTTTTAGTAATGTAAAATAATGTTCTTGTTTGGATTCAAAAAACACGTGATTTGGAATACAATGAGCCACGCAATTACCGCATCCGATGCATTTTGTCATATCTATTTTAAGTGTTTTATGAGTCAAGACCGATGGGGGGATTACTGCATTTGTTGAGACAATCATTAATGTATCTGTATTGGCAAAATTTAGGTTTCTTAATGCTTCAGAAATTTCAAACGCAATCAATACATCTAAATCTCCTTCCACCATGAAAGGGCCTTCAAGAGTCTTTCCAAATCGAAGATAGGACGATACCGACCCCCCTCTCTGACTCATTCCATGGGTTTCTGCTGTGCGAACTTTATATCCTTCTTGTAATGCTGCCCAGCCAAGGATCATTGAGGCTCGAATAACACCTGTGCCTCCAATTCCGACACAAAGAGCATTATAGTTCTCTTTTTCTTCAAGGGGTTCAGCAGCTCTTAAATTTCCTTTATCATCTAAATCTAAAGCCATTTATAATCAAGATTATATTAAACTAATTGAGGTGCTCAAATACTAAATTACAGAAAGAATTGTTAATAAAAAAATTAATGCTAAATTTCTATTTTACTTCCATTTATAAGGGAGTGTTTAAAAAGAAGGAAAGATTAAGAGGGTGCTAATTTTTATCATAAATCATCTCCTTCAATCAACTCAAAATCTTGTTTTTGAAGTACATCAATAGCCTTATCGGGATCATCTACTTTGACGATTATTACTGAATGATACTTTGGGGTGGTGGTTAGATAAAGATAATCGATATTAATTTTATTGTTCCCAAGGCTATTCGCTACATTAAATAAATCCGAAGCATCTTTTCCGAATTTTACCGCAATTACCTCAGTTGAAGTAAATTCGTATCCATTTTGCTCTAAATAGTCTATACATTTCTTTGGTTTATCCACCAACAAAAGAATTAATCCATAGTCAGCTGTCTCGACAACCGAAATTGCTCGGACATTTATTTCGCTTTCAGACAATTCTTTCAACAATTCTGCCAATTCTCCAGGTTCATTTGGCAAAAATATACTTAATTCAGTCACATATTTCATTTTCACAACACTCTCTTCTTTAAATTCAATTTTGAAGTAAATAATTTCGTTTTAGTATATTAAAAAAGATTACTTATATAGATAATAAAACAATCAAAGTTCCTAAATCTTTTCTCTTTCTTCTAACAAAAAATTATTTTGCTTTAGAACTTCAATTGCCATCTCATTATCATTTACTCTCAAAATTAGAAGAGACTCATCTTTTACCAAAGTTGAATACATATATTCAATATTTACATTATTTTCCCCTAAAACTTTCGAAATTTTTAAAAGACCCTTGGTGTGTCCTTCTTCAGAGAGAACTTTTACGGCAATTACTTTTGTAATAGAATAGATATGATCTTTTTCCTCTAATAATTTAATACATTTATCCGGTTTATCCACTAAAAGTAGGATAAGTCCATATTCTTCATTTTCAGCAACAGTTATGGCACGTATTTCAATATCGTTTTCTACCAATAGGGTCGCAAATCGAGCCAATTGTCCGGGCCTATTTTTAAGATAGATGCTTAGCTGAGTTAACATTTTTATGTATTAGACTATATCGGTTTTTTAATTTTACGTTAAATGCTAAAAATTTATCAAGTTTAGTTTATGTTTTATTTAATATAATAGTTGTTGTGATTAGTTGGACTTTATTGTATAATAAAAAAAAGAATAAATTAAAATTCTTGAGATTTAACTAATTTTACGCCATTCTTTTCTAATATTTTGGTTGCTTTCTCAATATTGTCTACTCTTAGCACAATTATGGCTTCCTCTCTCACCAATGTGCTATATACGTATTCAATATTGATATCATTTTCTCCTAAAATACGTGCTATCTCATGAAGTGCTCCTGGTTTATCTGGGATATCAACAGCAATAACATCTGTAATGGATACAAGATAATTGTTTTCACGAAGAATTTTCACACATTTATCATTTTTATCAACTAACATTCGTAAAATACCAAAATCGGCTGTTTCTGCGACTGTTAATGCCCGCATATTTATATCATTATCTTGGAGGACTTTTGTGAATTTACCCAAAATTCCTGGCGTGTTTTCCAAAAAAACGCTAATCTGCTTTAACATTTTAATAAACACCTAAATATTTTTAGATCTTTTATCTATCACGTGTTTGGCCTTCCCTTCGGTTCGTGGAATTGTCCCTGGGGGTACGAGATCCACATCCGCTCTTACTTGTAAAATATTGTACAATTTTTCTTCGATCTTGTTCTTAAATTGTTCAAGCACTTTCATTTCATCAGAGAAAGTCTCCTCGGTTAATTCCACTTTAACTTCAAGAGAATCAATAATATCGCGATTGATGATAATCTGGTAATAACCCGCTACTCCTGGGATTTGCATTAGAGCAGATTCGATCTGAGAGGGAAAAACGTTAATACCTCTCACTATAAGCATATCATCAGCACGACCCGTTACTTTCTTCATCCGCACATGAGTTCGTCCACACGCACATGTTTCGCGATTTAAAATCGAGATATCGTTTGTGATATATCGGATTAGTGGTAATCCGGTTTTTTCTAAGGTAGTAAAGGCAAGAATGCCTTCTTCTCCGGGAGGCACGGGTTCAAGAGTTTCTTGATCAAGAGTTTCGACAATGAAAAAGTCTTCCCATATATGCATTCCATTTTTTTCTTCACATTCCACAGATACCCCGGGACCATAAATTTCAGATAGTCCGTAGATATCATACGCATCGATCTCTAACTCATCCTCGATGGTTTTACGGAGATTATCAGACCATGGTTCTGCACCAAAGATTCCTTTTTTAAGAGCTAATTTAGATACATCAATATTATTTTGTTTTGCATATTCCGCAATATAGAGTGCATAGCTGGGGGTACAAGTCATTATAGTACTTCCAAAATCTTGCATTATCATTAATTGGCGTTCAGTATTGCCACCTGAAATAGGAATAACGGATGCGCCTATCTTTTCGGCACCGTAATGAAAGCCTAAGCCGCCCGTAAACAACCCATATCCATAAGCGTTCTGAATGACGTCCTTATGGGTAACCCCGGGTGCCATGACCGTTCTTGCCATTAATTCGGTCCAATCGTCGATATCCTTTTTGGTATAGGTGACCACCGTTGGTTTGCCAGTTGTTCCCGAAGATGCGTGAATTCTGATTATTTGATCCATCGGAACTGCGTTCAGACCAAAAGGATAATGATCTCTCAGGTCATCTTTGTAAGTTAGGGGTAATTTGGTGATATCTTCTTTCCCTTTAATATCATCTGGAGTTATACCCATTTCTTTGAATTTTTTATTATAAAATTCAACGTTTTCATAGCAGTATTTTGCTAGGTTTTGTAATTTCTTTCCTTGTAATGCATCCAATTCATCGCGAGGGAGTGTTTCAGCTTCTTTATTCCAATAATTTACCATACTAAATACAACTCGTTTTTTTTCAGTAGTATTAGTTAGTTCACTACATTAATTAAAACTAATTAACATACATATTAATTAAAATTTTGTGATTTTCTTCAAATAGATACATTTTCGCCAAAAAAAGAGTGTTTTTTCTACTAAATAATATCAAAGTTATGTCTTACTTATCCAAATTGCTCTGCCTCAATTTTAGCACTGATGGGAAAGGAGTGGGATATATCGAATAAAGCAGATTTCTTGTATATTTTACCAGATTTCTTATTAAAAATCTCGTCTTTTCTTAATCAAATCTTCCTATCGAATTTTTTTTTGGAAATATTTTTAAAATTATCTATTATATTTTTTTGGAAAATTAGTTTACTATATCGACAAAAAGGATGGAAAAAAGAAAAGATTTTTATAGGTTTATAGATAAGTAAGTTTAATTTTCATTCTTTAAAATGGGAATGAAATGGGAAAAATTAAAAGAATAAATAAAAAACATAAAAAAATGTGAAAAAAATGTTTGATTGGACAATTTGGCTTGGAATTGGTCTCGGTATCGGTGGAGTACTGATTGCTTTATTATATACTATATATCAAATTACCAAAGAGAGGAATGAATAAAATGACAGATATTGATTCATTATCTTTATTTTCAATCTGGGCGATATTTGGCGCGTATTTGATATTTCTAGCTGTCGCAGGATACTATGCAAAACGAAAGACAAAAACTCTCAACGATTTTATGGTTGCAGGCAGATCTATAGGTCCAATTTTGCTCGGAATCTCTTTTGGAGTGACTTATTTTAGTGCGGTTATGGTTGTTGGTGGAGGAAAATATTCATGGAATTGGGGTCTTGCGACTCTATGGATTGCTGGATTAAACACTTTAGTCGGGGTGGTTATGACTTTTGTATTTTTTGGAAAAAGAACTAGAGCTTTGGGTAAACACTTTGATTCTTTAACGGTTCCACAACTACTCGGAAAGAGATATCAAGAAAAAAGGTTGCAAACAATTACCGCCATCGTGCAATTAATTTTTCAAACCATATATGTAATATCAATATATATGGGTTTGGCAACATTACTGGCTGTGGTCATCCCTGCAACTTATGAAGTAACTTTCATAATCGCTACTGTTATTGTTGGCATTATTACGATTATATACTTGAATTTTGGTGGGAGCCACGGAGCAATTTTGACTGATGCTGCTGAAGCAATTATAGTTTTGGTTGGGATTGTTGTTATTTTTATTGCAGGTATGATCGCGATTGGAGGGTTTCCAGGTCTTATTTCGGGTTTGCAGGCAATTGAGGCTGACCCTACTTATGGATTAGATTCAGGCGGACTAACAACTTTTCCAGGAAATTCCGGTTTAGCAGTAATTGGTATGGTTGCAGTTACTAGTTTCGGAGTCTGGGGATTACCACAAATGATTACTAGATTTTATACCGCTAAAGAAAAAAAGACATTACGATGGGGATTGGTAATTTCAGCAACTTGGGCATTCGCGGTTGCGTTTTTTGCTTGGTTTAATGGAGCCATCTCGAGAGTACTGTTTCAAGTAGAATCTCCAGGACTCTTTCCTGCCACCGACAGAACCTCCATTCCTTACTTAATGTTAGCAACATTGCCCCCCGTTTTTGCTGGTGTAGTTATGGCAGCAATAACAGCCGCCTCCCTAACAACGGGTGAGAAAATCATTCTGATGGCAGCAAGTAGCTACTCTATTGATGTCTATCAAGAACGTACAGGCGCTTCTGATGATAAAACCTTGAAAATAACAAGGATTGTGTCTACCTTAGTCGTGATATTTGGAGTTATTGGTTCGATATTTGTCTTAATATACGGTTTAGGTGCCATACTTGATATTTGTATGTTTGCATGGGCCGCAATGGGTTCAGTAATTCTAGTTCCTTATATTCTAGGACTCTTTTGGAGGAAAGCAACTGGGAAGGCAGCAGTATATAGTGGTCTTATTGCAATAACAGTTTCAATATTACATTATTTCCTATTTTATCAAGGAGGAAATGCATTCTGGTTTGGCAGTTATCCCGAAGCCTTAGGAAATATCGCTTCCATTGAATGGATGAGAATTGAATTATTTGGTGTCGCATCTCCGATAGCTTTTACTCTTGAAGCAGCACATCCATTCATATTATGTATACCTGTCAGCTTGGTATTATTTGTCATCTTTTCTTGGAGAGATAAAGATGGTGCACCGCCAAAAGAATTTCTCAATGAAATTTTCTCAGCTATGAAGGAGGAAGAAGCCTTACCTGAAACAGACTTAAAAATTCCCTCAGGAAAAGACAGTCCAGAAGTTTCTCGAGATAGACTCTACTAATATCGAAATTCACTTATAATTTCTTTTTTTTTCTTTTCTAAATATTGCGCTCTATTATGCAGTTGAGAATAAAGATATATATATTTAGAAGATGATCTATATCTTATGGCTTATACACCAATAAATCAAGGAATTTATTCTCTTTTTGTTATTTATTTATTGTTAATCGCCGCAGGCATTTATCTCACAATAAAGATGATCTCCAAATGGAGAGAGAGAAAAGTGAAGTCTCCTTTATATTTATCATTTGTGTTTATCGCATTCTTTTTTGCTTTACTATTTCTCGCGATAGGTGCCCTAGAGACGATTATTACAGGATATTTCAAGGAGATCTACCGAATAACCTTTCCGCTGTCATATTGCAGCGTAGTGGTCGCGGACATTTTTCTCTATAATTTTGCGATGGAAATCACCGGGAAGGGGAAGAAGGGTTTTATTCCAATCATAATTCTCGGTATTATTATCATAATTCTTTTACTATTACCTTGGAACTGGTGGGGTTTCCCTCGGGAAGTTTACGAAGGGAAATTGAACATTCGAACGTATTCAACCATCATATTTGCGATCTATTCTATAACCATCTATTCAATTATTGCTTCAATCAGTTGGAAGGCAAAAACCCAAGCGGAAGAAAAAGTGTTAGAAAAGGGATTACTATTCCTCTTTTTAGGAGTAATCTCGATGATTGTTTTTTTTGTTATGATAAGCATTGATAATATTCTCATAGTCGTTTTCTCTCATCCCGGATATTCTATATTCGTATATTTAGGGTGGGTGTTTGCATTTCTATTTATACTTTTTCTATATCTATCATTAGCGATGCCGAAATGGATTAAGAATCGATTAAAACCCTAATTATCTTTTATTTATTATACCACCGTTCTAGAAAAAATAAATAAAATAAGAAAATATAAAATATAGAGAACTCTACTCTTTATTATTGTTTCTTTCACTCATCATTTTAAGCCAACCTTTATACCCATCGGGACGATCTCGCAAGTCTTTCACACGGATAGCCTTGCCCTCTTGTCGTGGTAAAGTTCCTGGAGGAAATGGGTTGGCATCTATACGTAGGAAGGTAGCTTCTCGTAGGTTCTTTTCTAATTCTTTTATTGCTTTCGCTTGGTTAACGCCTTCCTTAACCTCCACATTAACTGAAACATTATCGTAAACTCCAACAGTATGATAGACAATTAAATAGATGTCAGTGAAATATTCTGATAATTTAAAAATTTCCTCTTCAATCATGGAAGGATAGATATTAACTCCCTTAATCACATGCATATCATCCTTCCTTCCTTTAATTCTGTCCATTATAAAACCAGTCCGACCACACGGACATTCACTTCTTCGTAAGCTAGTAATATCTCCCGTTCTATAACGAAAGATTGGTAATGCCTCTTTCCAAAGGCTCGTTAATACGAGCTCGCCAGTTTCTCCCTCACCTAAAAGTTCTCCCGTCTTGGGATCCACAATTTCAGGATAGAAATAATCTGACCAAATATGGAGTCCATTTTGTTCTTGACATTCAACAGAGACTCCCGGCCCGGTTGCTTCCGTTAAACCATAGTTATCATATGCCTTAATCCCTACTCTATCTTCGATTGTATCTCGTGTAGACTCTGCCCAACCTTCAGCACCTAAAATGGCGTATTTCAAATAAAGGTCATTCTTCGAGATTCCTTCCTGTTCCATGATTTCTGCTATTCGCAATCCAAACGATGGGATTGCGTGAAATGAAGTTACTTTAAATGTTTGAAAAAATTCCAATTGTTTTGAAGTATTCCCGGGTCCAAATGGAATTAGCATGGCCCCTAAAAGGGTACATCCTTGTGCATATCCAAAACCCCCGGTGAATAATCCCGCGGATGTTGTATTTTGAAACACATCTTTTTTGGTCATACCTATAGCACCTAGATTTCGAGCACATAAATATGACCATGTATCTAGATCATTTCTCGTATAAAATCCACAAGTGGGGCGATGACCGCTAGTGCCCGATGTCGCATGCATACGAATGAGTTTAGCTTTATCGACACATACTAACTTATCCGGAAAGCTGTCTAAAAAATCGTCTTTGTCCATACATGGAATTTTTCCAAAATCTTCAATAGATTTCAGATCATCTGGAGAGATCCCAGCTTCTTTGTATCTTTCTCTTAAGAAAGGGATATTATCATAAATTCGTTGTAAAGTCCATCGACCTTTTTTCACGAAATTTGTCTCAAGCTCATCCCAAGAAATTTTTTCTTGTTTTTCATCAAAATAATTATATTGCGTTGTGAATCATCTCTCGAAATTCTTAATATATATTTTTATGTAATGGAAAGGATAATAAAAAGTATAGTGATATTATTATTATCATAACTAAGAGAATTTATGAGTTTAAGAACATTTTATGAAAAACACCTGAATTTTTCACTTAGAACATTCTTAGAATATTTTATTTCACCGGGAATAAAATGTAAGTTCGATATTATAAAAAGACAGTTACCATCTGATAAAGCATATCCAATCGCATTAGATTTAGGATCTTCCGGAAATTCACTCTTAGTATTTCTCAATGGGGTGACTCAATCATGTCTATTGGACCTAGCAGAAGAACCATTAAGTTACTATAGGGAACAATATAAAATGGATTATTTTACCATTGTAGGAAAGCAAGATAATAATCAGCTAAATCCTCTTAATGGGGATATTGTATATTTACCATATAGAGATAATTCTGTTAATTTAATATGTATTTTGGACGTTCTCGAGCACATTCGGAATGATAAAAAAGCCATTAGAGAGCTTAGTAGAGTTTTAAAAAAAAAGGGAAAATTAATAGTCACAGTTCCATATAGTATGAACAAGTATACTCCA
>WJIN01000375.1 GCA_014730295.1 Promethearchaeota archaeon
CCCGGGAGCTTCAGGGAGAATTTTCTTCAGATCGAGGGGTGCTTTTTCTTTTAATATTTCGTATATTGAATCTTCTATCTTTTTCTGTCCTTTTCGAATTTCTTTTATCGTTGTAAAATCTAAACCTTGTAAAGCTTGACCAACTTCATTATTTAAAGTATCCCACTGATCAAATAAAGTTCGTAAATCTTTCTTGGATGACATACTCATCTAAATTTTTAGGACAAAATTAAGATTACCAATTAAGAATTAAATAAATTCAAAATTAATATATTTTAATCTCAACTAATTTTAGCATTCTTGATCTATATTTAGAATGATAAATTTAAAAGTGAAGATTTATGGAATTAAAAAAACCAATGTTTGATGGGAAAAAATCTCTAGAGAAATGTATTTATGAACGCAAAAGTCTACGAAATTTTAAAAATAAGAAAATTGAAATAGAAAAGCTATCTCAGCTATTATGGGTTGCCCAAGGGATTAAAAATTCTAATAGAACCGTTCCCTCCGCGGGTGCTACATATCCTTTAGAAATTTATGTTAATTTGAAAAAACAAGGTTTATATCATTATGATATTAGAACTCACAGCTTAGATCAGAAAATTGATGAAGATATTGCTTATGATCTTGCGACCGCAGCTTTAGGTCAAATGTTTATCAATGATGCCCCCATAAATTTTATTATATGTGCGGATTATTCAAAAATAACAAAAAGATACGGGGAAAGAGGAATCCGGTATGTTCATATGGAAGTTGGACATTGCGCTCAAAATATACATTTAGAGGCAGAAGCTTTAGATTTGGTATCTGTTCCGATTGGTGCCTTCAAGGATGTGGAGGTTAAACAAATCTTAAATTTATCTGAACCTATTGAAGCGCTCTATATTATCCCTGTTGGGTATCCGAAATGATTTGAAGGGAATGCTAATAATTAAGAAGTTAGTTTTTGAAAATATTAGAAATACTTTTTTATGTTCTTCATAAATTTCTATAATATGACGAAAGAGAACAATACTTTAGAAAAATATGGGGATCATTTTCAACAAAAAAGCAAATATACTAGAGAAAATCTCCCAAAACATCGTCTAGATTGGTCAAATAAACCCGACACCTATAAAACATATAATAACTTAATAGAAATAATAGATCTTCCAAAACTCGATTTTCCGAAGGATGTTGACTTCTGGAATACTATTAAGAATCGGCATTCAACCCGAAAATTCGGTCAAAATCCGGTTAGTTTGGAGGATTTGGGGCTAATACTGTATGGTATTTCTGGCATTAATAGAAACTTACCCCATTTTGAATTCCGAACAGTTCCATCGGCGGGAGGCCTTTACCCTATAGAGACATATCCAATTGTGAACAATATCTCTGGGTTAGACTCGGGAATCTACCATTATAATATAAAAAAACATAGTTTAGAATATTTAAAGAGGGGGGATTTTAGAAAGAAAATTGCTGAAGCGTGTCTTGGACAAGTTATCGCCTATCATTCTGCGGTGAATTTTGTCTGGACTGCGGTAATAGAGCGCTCTAAATGGAAATATTTGCAAAGATGTTATAGATATATTTACTTAGACGCTGGGCACATTGGGCAAAACCTCTATCTTGTGGGAGAAGCAATAGACTTAGGAGTATGTACAATTGGCGCGATATTTGACGACGAATTAAATAAAATTCTTGATATTGATGGGAAAAAGGAAACAGCGATTTATGTGGGAGTAGTAGGAACAAAAACCAACTGATTTGATATGAGGATATTTCTTAATATTATATTCACATCAAATATAGTAAAAAAAATAGGTAAATTAAATAGTTTGGAAATAATTAGACTTTTTTTCCACATTCTTGACAATAACTTGCTCCAGAATCAATTTGAGCTCCACAATAGGAACAATATTTTGTTGGACTTGAATTCGAGTCTATATTATTTAAACGCGCCTCATCCTCAGATGTTAGTTCTAACTTTTGAATTCCTAATCTTACCATTGCAGCCTTTAGTTCATCTTCAGTCAGATCTTCAATATTTTTATTGGTTTCCTCTTCAATTCGGTTAGCTTCTTGACTTTTAACTTTTACTACTGTGGATGTCCCTCCAATTAATATTAAGGCATACCCACCAAATATTAATCTTCGTGTCCGTCTCCAAATTCTCCTACGGATCCTCCGGGCACTACGTCGTATTGGTGCCCTAGCAGCCCTTCTAATTGCTCTTCTTCTTACTCTACGGGGTCTTGGACTCATAATCCCATCTTTAAATTTTTATATAATGTTTTCGTTAATATCACAATAAGAACAACACCTTATAACTTCAATTGTTCTACTTAGGACGAAGATATAATATTAAGCTCTTTTCAAAAAAAATTGTATAATATACAGTGGTATATGTCATTTCAGTTGAATTTATGGGAAAATATTTGATGTTATAAATTTACTTGGATGGAAACATGATTAGAAAAATCATCCTTGTTTGAATTATGATTAGATCGATTTTTACCTTAAATATTTATTTAAAAGAAATATTAAATTAGTTTTAGAGATCACCAGCATCCCAATAAACAAACTCTGCTGTTCTATAATCTATTATAATACCGGCATAATAAGTGTTTAGTGAGAATCGTATATCTAAATTAGCATCAAATAATATTAGACCAGGAACCCATTCATTAAATATATCAACAATTATAGTCTGATTCTTAGTCACATTATTTCCCGCGAATATTTCAAAGAAATTATTTTTTGATTCTCCTATTTTTGTATTGTTGGGTAATGATAATTGGGTGAGATCGGTGGTATTAATGGTATAGATTTCGATATTGATTTCTGTGTTTAAAATAGGAAAGATCCCACCATTTATAACATCAAAATGTATAGAAATGTTGATGGTATCATCTGAAAGCTCGGGGGTATTTTTATTATCATAACCTATATTATAATCCTCATGAACCACAAACGAGATTTGAGTGCCATTTACCGCAGTAATAATCAAATATACGGAAATTATAATATAAATGATATAGCCAACCCATAATATGAGTTTATGACTCGAAATTTTCTTTTTTAATTTTATTGTAAGGGATTTGTTTTTAATTTTTTCATAATATTTTATTGTCGAAGAGATTAACCTAATTATTGAAGCTATTAACAAAGGCCATGCAACTATTTGAAGGCTTAATTCTGCCTGAAAAGTGTTAGTCTGTATGCTATAATTTCCGAAGGGTAAACCAAATGAAAAGCCACCAAAAATAAAAAAAAGGTATACTCCTGAGAATAAGGTACTGGAAATCCCAATTATATGATGAGTATTTGAATTTTCTGAAAAAGAATTCTTTAATATTGATACTGATACACCAATCATTCCAAAAATGAAAATAGCTTGTAGAAAAATAGGATTGAATTCAAAATACTGAAAATTCGTGAGAATCAAAATAAATATAAGAGGAGTTATGATATAAAGTATCAAATTGAGTGTTCCATGTATTAATATATTCTTTAGTCTTTGATTCATTTCCATGAAAATCAATTTTAAATTTTTAAAATTTCAAAACATAAAAATAAATCTTACCTATCTCAAAGGAAAAATATCTTTAGTTCAGAATGTTCCAGAAAAATATTTGAATTTTCTTATAGAAATCTACTATCAATCTGATAAATGGGTTAGGAATGAAATTATAAAGTC
>WJIN01000376.1 GCA_014730295.1 Promethearchaeota archaeon
AGTCAAAAGTGGTGTAATTAATATCGCTACGAATATGGTCAGAAAGCAAGTGAAAGAATATCTTGGTATCAATTAGACTTATTTTGATGATTAATTATTAATTTTTTTGGGAATTCCTTTTAAAGCTTTTTTTATAAGTTTATCATTAGATTTATTCTAGTATATCTTAAAATCAATTTTTAAGAGAAATTCCAAATGAGAAAACATTTATATATATGAAAAAATAAATAGATAGTCATAGATATGATCAGTAATGATGATCGTAATATTCTAGAAAATAAAAAGCAAATTTATTTACAATGTCAAAGAAAGTAGCAGTAGCGTCAATTATGTGTTTGGTTCTCGGCGGAATTTCCTTACCCGGGAGTATGCTTTTAGATAATCTCATTACAGACTTAACTT
Organism: Promethearchaeota archaeon; assembly: GCA_014730295.1. The sequence goes on from WJIN01000376.1 coordinate 403, forward strand.
ATAGCTCCGTGGATGAGGGCCTCTTAGGTATTAAAGAAGAGGGTGTCCCGTTAGTAGAACCAATGATCAAACAATATGGAAGCGGAGAAGCATTGAGTCAAATTAAAGATATAGGAACAATCGCAATCGAGGATCTCATCCATCAGATGGGGCCCGCAATCGCTCTCTCAACAATCGAAGATATCGCTCCTGACGCAATTGAAGATCTAATCCTTCAGATGGGACCCGCGATTGCTTTGGATATGATACGAGATCAAGCTCTAGAAGCTTCTGGACCACTCGTTAATGCGACAATCTGGATGAATCTTGTATATGAAGTAGAACAAATGTTAGGAGGGACGGGCTTTTTTGGAATAGGAGATGATGTGGCTGAAGATTTGTACTGGGATGAGGTCGGTATATGGGTCACAATTTTATATGTTCAATTTCATAGTGAAATCACAAAAGAGAACTATCCCGAAATATATGGAATATCAGAATGGTATGATGAGGATTTGAAATTTGGAGTAACTCGTTTAAGTGAACCAAACCCAACGGAAGATTATGGCGTAAATCGTCTAAAATACGGGGTGGACATACCGGGATGGTGGGGAGATCGTCTTCCAGGTATTTTTGAAGACACCTTAGCAAGAACGGAAAACCCTAATTGGCCACAAGGAGCAGATGTTGATCCCGATCAAGATCGAGGTTTTGGAATTCTTGAATTAATGAGTCTAATTGAGAGTGCTAATGACACTCAATTGGATGAAATGGCAGAGGGATATGGTTTAGATACCAGTGGAGATGATTATTATGTTGCTGGCACTCATAAATTGCGAGTATTATATAATTACTATACACAATATTTCATTCCCGAAGTAATTCCTATGTTTATTGAAGATTTTAATACGGAAGGTACAGCTTTATGGAATGATATGCCCCAATATAGACCTCGTGATTGGAATGGCTATGAAATTACTTATGATGACCTTAAGCTTTATAGTTTTTACGAACAATGGGCAAAATGTCTGAGCTATGACGATGGAGTAGATTTTTCGGATTATGAAGAGAGTATCCCTATCAATACAAGAGGATTAGAACCAGGTGGTCCTGATGTTGACTCGGGGATTCCTATGGAAGCTGCATTTCGATTATGGGATGAATCAAGTGAATATTCTTTCTTGAATATTGAAAGCGGAATTCAAAAATGGTATGATGCCTATTACACCCATGATTCTTTCAATCAGAGCATTTATAATGAATTACTGAATTATTTTACTCAATTTAATGGTTATGATTATGAGCTAATTTTATACGGAAGTAATGGTTTCGATTCCACAGATATGGACTTAATTCTTGATTGGCTTTGGGGAAATGGCGGAGAATGGAATCAAGGTGCCTTTTATACGACAACTTTGCCCACACTTCTTACCAGCTGGTACGATGTCACGATGGACGTATTCACCAAACAAATACTATTTGAACAATGGGCAAATGGGACTGTATTAGGAATGGATTTATACCCGAATGGAATTGATTTCAGTACGATCATTGAGGGTATGGAACCAGGAACTGTCGGATTAGAAGTGGGAATTCCAAGTCCACTGAATCTTACCTATAACCAATGTGAAGAGTTATGGAATCAAGAATCAAATTATTCCCTCACAAATATGGATGGAATTTTACTTTGGTATGAAGCAAATTCATCAAATTCAGCTAAGAATGATTTGGTTGAAGAATTTCCATTTCTCAATAATGATACAATCGAATTAATATTAGAGTGGCTTTGGTCTGCAGATGGATTTAGTTATGGATTATTTACGTTGCTAACCCAAGCACCTGAACCTTATGGATATAATTCTACAGTTAGCGAACTTGCGTTACAAGTACTTTATGAGCAATGGGCAAACGGAACAGCTTTAGGCATGGATCTTTATCCTGGCGGAATTGATTTCAATACGATGGTCGATGGAATAGCACCGGGTACTTCTGGATTAGAAGCTGGAATCCCAACACCGCTGAATCTCACCTTTGAACAGTGCGATGCTTTATGGAATCCGGAGAATAATTTATCTCTGCTAAATATGTTTGAAGGAATCCCCAAATGGGTCGAAGCAAGTGATAATAACGAAACAAAGCAACTCATCATGGACGAATTTAATCTAACTTCCTCTCAGATGGATTTGATCCTTGGATGGCTTTGGGATGAAGGGAGATTTAGTGATTATCTTGTGCCAATCCTAATAGAAAGTGAGATGGGTTATGGTGTCCCTATGCAAGACTTTTGCTTCCAAATTCTACTAGAGCAGTGGGCGAATGGATCAGTAATGGGTGAAGAGATGTATCCCAACGGATTTCCGCTTCCCTTGGGTGATAAGGAGATCTACGGTTTTGAAGTGGGAATACCTGAATCTACGAATATGTCTTTAGAATCAGCCTTAGCTCTGTGGAATACTTCCAGTATCTATTCATTAGTCTCAAAAAAGGGCTTGGAAAAGTGGTTTGCCGCCATCGATGGTGATACGAATGCTTACAATGAAGTTAAGAGTGCGAATGGATTAGATGACCATTGTATGGGGTGTATTCTCGAATGGATTCCCGCATTTCAGCAAAATGTAATGCCATCTCTAGCAGAATATCAATATGGGCTTCCAATGGATTCGATATCCCTTGCAAATACAATTCAGATTGGCGGAGTCGCTATTGGAGGAGTTGCAATAGGATTAGGATCGACGGGACTCAGTCGAAATTACCTTGTAAAACGAAAAAAGAAAAAATTGATTCTCCCGAAATCAAAAAAAGAAATGGGAAAGACAATCCAAAATCTTAATCATAAACTTGGGAATAATCTCCAGAAACCGAAATCAAAACAACCAAATGAACCAAAAGAATGATTTCATCAAATATATTTTTTAAATTCTATTTTTTTAAATTTTTTTTAAATAATTAACATATTTCTCCAATCTGATTGAAAAACAGAAGCTTTATAAATCAGAAAAGATAATAAATATATTATGATTGATCATTATAGGTCATCGGTACATATCAGTCAATCAAAAAGAATAACTCAACTTCCAAAAAAAAATGACGAGAGAAAATAAATACCTACCAAAAACTCGCTTTAATAATCTTCCCGAGATGATTGTTGCATCGAAAAATAAATATTTTAAAAAACCTGCAATACGATGGATTAGAAAAGCAGACAATACTGTTGAATCGATCTCTTATGATGAATTAATAGACTCTGTAAAAGCGGTATTCTATGCTCTGAAACAAATGGGATTTAAGAAAGAAGACAGGATTGGAATCTGCTCGGAAAATAGAACTGAATGGATTTTAGCGGATTTTGGGATTCAATCTCTGGGAGCCATTACTGTTGCGTTGTATCCTTCTCTCAAGCCCGAAGAGATTAAATATATCGTGAATGATGCGGGATGTAAAGCGATATTCGTGGATACAAGAGAAAACTTGGAAAAAGTAAAGGCAATCATACACGAAGTCCCCAGTTTGAAGGTTATCGTAATATTTGATCCGAAACGATACACAATGAACGATGCTCATCTCATGACCTTTAAAGATCTTCTTTCATTAGGAGTAGAACATTATTATTCATCTAATGCATACTCTTATTCATTATCCGAGATTGAAGAAGAGGATTTGGCGAGCATAATCTATACCTCGGGGACTACGGGTGTTCCAAAAGGAGTTATGCTTACCCATAAAAACTTCTTATCCGACGCACTCGCTTCTGTATCCGTCGCTATGACCTTGAAAAAAGGAATAAAACCATGGGAGCATCGCTTTCTTTCAATTCTGCCCTTTTCTCACTCTTTTGGGAGATGTGTGGGGGAATATTGTCCACTCTTGGTCGGAGCTACCTTAGACATTGTAAGTGAATTAAATCCAGATACAATTCGCACATCTTTTGAACTTTTTGAACCCACAATAATGGCGGGTATTCCATACCTCTATCAGAAAATATATGAAATTGTTTTAGAAGAGCTTTCATCCTATCCCAATTTTGTCAAAAATTTGGTTGAAGGGGTAATTGAAAATGGGAAATTATACTATGAAAATAAACGAAATGATGTAAAAAACGCATTTAGATGCAGATTGAAACATAATATACTTGGAAAGGTCGTTGGAAAAAGGATTATTAACAAATTGGGCGGGAACTTAGAACTAATGATTAGCGGTTCGGCCGCAATTTCAAAGGACCTCATTTATTTTTTTAATACGATTAATATTCCTTTAATTGAGGGTTATGGACTCACAGAAGCTTCTCCGGTAACCCATCTTACACGAACTGAGGATAATTCGGACTTTCGACCCAATTTTGATAGAAAAATAGAGGTATGTAAAAAGATAGGATCTGTAGGACCACCAATAGAAATTCCCGAGAATCCCTATAAAAACATCGAACAAAGAGTTGATCCCGCCACGAATGAATTGCTAATTAGAGGACCGATGGTGATGAAAGGGTATTGGAATAAACCACAGCACACCACCGAAGCGCTCGATGAGGATGGATGGTTACATACAGGAGATGTAGTAGAAATCGATGAGGATGGATATGTGGCCATTATGGGAAGAGAAAAATTGATCATTAAACTTGCTACGGGAAAGATGATAAGTCCTGCGGCGATTGAAAACTTAATTACCCCCACATCGAGAATCATCGCACAATTTCTTGTTGTCGGAGATGATAGTAGAAAATATCTCACCGCGATTGTGGTTCCGTATCAACAGCCTCTAAAGGATTATGCCGATAAAGAGGGAATTACTTATGAAACTTGGGCAGATTTGATTAAAAACCGAAAAATATTAGCCCGAATTAAAGAGGAAGTAGATGAACTTACTAAGGATGTCTCAGATTATATGCGACCTAAAAAGTTTTTAATTAGTTCTGAAGCTTTGACTAGTGAAAAATATGTCACTCCCACTTATAAATTTAAACGGAAGGCAATATATCAAGACTTTGGCGCAGAAATCGATGCATTATATAATAGCGATAACGACTTTTTAATAATGGAAAAAAGATTGACTGATTTTTATGAACAAGAGATGATAATAACATAAAAATACCAAAATACCTAAAAACAAAATTGAAATGAATAAAGATGATTGAAACAGAAATAACTAAAATATTTGGCATTAAGTATCCCATCATTAGTGCTCCAATGGGACCCTTCTATACCACGAAATTGACGGTGGCAGTATCTGAAGCTGGAGGTTTGGGTGTATTAAGTCATACAAACCTATTAGGGAAAAGTAGCGAAAAAGAACTCAAGAAGAATATGGAATATGTTGTTGAACACACGGATAAACCTTTTGGCTTTAACATCCGTACTTCACGCATGCAACCTGATGCCCCACATCTTTGCAGAGTTATTCCGAAATTTATCATGAATAATCCAAAAATCAGAGAACAATGCAAATATATAATTACCAGTGCTGGTTCTCCCAAGATGCTTCAATCGAGTCGTTCTTACCAAAAACTCAAAGAGCAAACAGATGTTCAGAATTTTCACGTCGCACCCGCCTTATGGTTAGCAGATAAATGCGTTAAAGCGGGAGTTGATGGATTAGTATGTACTGGTACAGAAGGAGGAGGACATCAATCTTATGAAAAAGTAAGTACCTTAGTTCTCCTTCAGCAATTTGCGGAAAAGTACCCTGAAATTCCTATTGTCGCATGCGGAGGGTTCGCCACTGGTAGATCTCTCGCTGGAGCTCTCGTTATGGGAGCTGATGCTGTTGCTATGGGATCTCGATTCATTGCATCTAATGAAAGCGAATTCCATCAAAACTACAAAGATATCGTTCCCGATGCGAAGGCAATCGATACTGAATTAGTTACAGGCGTATTCGGTCCTATTCGCCTTTGGAAAAACAAATATTCTGAGAGTCACGGATTAGTAAGCGATAAAGATGAAAAAATGTCTCAAGAACAGCAAATGACTCCGGAAATGCTCATGGAGGATCAAAAACATTACGAGATGACCTACGAAGGAGATATTGATAATGGGGCAGTCTTACTCGGTCAGAGCATCGGCATTATCGATGAGATTTCATCCGTACGCTCGATAATTGAAAATGTAATAGCTGAGGCAAAGGAAATTCTAAATGATGCCCCCAATTATCTCAAAAAATCCTCAGTGAAAACAATCGAAGTATAGAAATACAATTAGCTTACAAGGAGAGTTAATTTAGATTTAATTATCTCTTTTTCTTTTCTTAAATTCTTTGTTATTCTTTATTTCCAATTATAATGGAAACATCAAAATAAGAGTCTTTTTTATCATCACTGATATGATAGTTTTCGACCTTACAAATCACATCTTGCCCCAATTCCCGTTCTAAGATTGATTGGGTAATGCCCGTCATCAAGTAGATATGATATATATACAAATCATTATCTTCTAAAAACACAGAATTTCTAAACCTATAAATTGCCTCTTGACCCTTTGGGTCCACATTAAGAATGGAGATTTCTGTTTCAGGTTGGAAAATGTCGTAAGCAGCATAGAATTCCTTGAAGAGCTCTAAATGGACTCTCGAAATCGGATTCCCCTTCAAACTTTTGAGCTGTTTGTATATATTTGGACTAAAAGAAAATTTAATCAAGTTCGCACTATTAATACCGATTTTTTTGAATACGTCTTCTTTATCCGGAAAATTCTTTCGTAATCCCTTTAGAAAAGCTTTATAATAGGATAAGATCAAACTTTTAGGGAGATTTGTTTCCTCAGAACTAATATATAATGAATATGCTCCAATTTTTTTTTTGTAGATTTTATTTTTCAGTTCAAGAATATTAATATACTTACTTACCGTATTCCTTGAAAATCCTAATATCTCTGCTATGTCTGTGATTGTGACTCCACTTGGATGGTTTTTTACACATTGTAATATCTCGAGTTCATAATCTATTGGGGTATCCTTTTTACTAATTATTGTTCACCACTTTTTCGTTATTTTTCACATATCTTAATCAATGAAAAATTATATAATTATTCTCATTCAACCAAATAAGTTCTAACTATCGCCAATTATATTTAGAACTTGTTATAAAAAAATATTTCTATAGTAATAAGACTTATTAAAATGTTTGACGTAATTTCTCAAAATTTTAAATCACGTATTAGGAATATAGAAGGTGGAGATATTATTAAGACTTTAATAAAAGAGTTATTTATAATAGAAAAAGTCTTGAAAGACTTTTAATACAATATATTAAAAAATTTCCTCGAACGGAAATAACATTGCATCATACATTTTTTAGCTATTTTACTTTTTTTGCATTTTATAGTTGGGTTTGAAGGGATATTTTACTTATTTTTAGAATATTAAAATAATAGAGATTATCGCTTAATTCTTGCAGAAACGAATTTAATCTGTATATAGACACAACGGGAATGTGATTATCATTAAGTCTAATATTACTTTCTTCTAATGTGACCATTATTGGGAGAACTATTAGCGGAAGATTTTTTCTAATTTCGGAATGACGGTTACTTAATTGTTTCATTAAATCGCCCACGATGTCTGGATTCCTTTTGAGCGCCTCAGCACGTTGATATTGAAGATTAGCGGCTTTATTAATGGCGGAAGGGGGATCTCGCTTATTCCATTGCTTTGCATCAATTAGGAGTAAATTTGAACGACTTAATCCCACCACATCAACTTCATAGCGTCCTTGCGAAGTTGATTGTTTGAAGTGTGACTTGTCAGAAAAGCGAAAATTATTCAGTGCGCTATATTCATTTAAAGCTAAGATGTGCTTTATTAGTTTTTCAAAACTACTATAATTTAAGATTTTCGACAGCTGGGCGATGTCATGGTCTAAAAAGTGCAATGATTCTAAAATAAATTCAATTTTATCTATCTCAATATGGTTCCACGACTCTTTAGTGAGGAAAGTAAATTTCATTATGATGGACTCAATCTGCTCCGGGGTGTAATTACTAAAAAATTCGATCTTATTGATTTTAACCCATGGTTTATCTAACTCACGATCGGTATTGACCAAGATGGCATAAATCTCATGGAATAAGCGTTCGATTTCATTGCGAGATTTGAATTGGAACATATACTTAAAAAAATATGAGATTATAATTAAAGATGGGACTCTTCAGAAAAAGTGAAGTATTTTTGATCTGGACTGTACTTTTTACGGAGATTTCCATATTTTACTATTTTTGAGAAGATTATTTCTTCGTTTTTAAGAGAATTTATAAAACAAAATTATTTTAAAGAATTTGAATAACTTTCGATTTATTAAATCTAATAGAAAATGGAAAATTCGAATAATAAGATAATTAAATCCATTATTTTAAGTGTATTTGATGAGAGTGGCCCAGAGCCAGTAGTGATATGGCCCGAATCAATGGATCAAGTGTCAACTATGCTCATTGCTATGAAAACGATCAGCCTACTGATGGGAGACTCGACATATCAAGACAGTTTTGAAATAGACGGAATTAATTATTTTGGAGTCATTCCTTTTCCCGACCTTAAACTTAATGGGCTAACATATTTCTTTTTGATTCCTGATTCAAAAGCGAGAGGGCAAGCGAAAGCTGCCACCATTACGGTCTTAGTCGATGAAAATAACAAGACATTTTTCTATGAAAATATGAAATATTTACGAGTGATTATTGATCGGACCGCCACAGAAATTCAAAGAACTCCGAAGACGGAGATTTATGAGAAAATAATAATTTCCTTAAAGGAAGAGTTGACTGAATTCACGAGCGAGTTAAAAGATCCTTTTTCCTCAAAGCGCACTATAAAAGTAATATTTTCGGGTCTTGATAAAGCCGGGAAAACCTCATTCCTTTTGGGAGTGAAGAAAAAATATTCCGAAATTATCAAATCCCTCCCCACTAAGGGAGTAGATCGTTCACGAGAGCATTTACTCTCCGAAGAGTCATCCCAGATTATGATCTGGGACTTAGGGGGTCAAGAAAAATATTTAGACCGCTATTTTGAGCAGAGTAAAGTCTATTTGTATAATATCGATCTTTTATTTTTCTTTGTTGACATTCAAGATTCAGAGCGATTGGACTCTTCACTTGCGTTATTCCGCAGAATTATAAATTCATTGAACGAGCTTGATGAATTCCCTCCGATCGTCGTTTGTTTAAATAAATACGATCCCGATTTAAAAGACTCAATCGAGATTGATAAAAATGTGGAATATATGAAAAAGAACTTAAAAAAGCTTTCTGATAGGTTTTTTGTTAAGATTTTTAAGACATCAATTTTCGCCCATTGGTCCTTAATTTCAGCTTATTCATTCGGTCTTTCTCAGCTCAGTCCAAATCGAAAATTGTTCAAGCAGCAGTTAAAAAGATTTGCGAGAAAGACAAAAACAGATGCCATCTTACTACTAAATGAGAGCGGCATTATTTTATCGAACTATTCGAAGGACGACGTGTCAGGTAAAGTCTTTGAGATTTCCGCCCCGCACTTTCAAACCTTATATAAAACCTTTAAAGAATTCAAACTACTTAAGGAGGATTTCATCATAACGAGCGGTATCACGGATGATTCAAAAAAGTTAGTATTTAAGAAGATAAAAGTGGATAAATATCATCTCTATCTTTTGATCTTATTGGAAAATCAAATAGAAATAGAAAAAATAGAACGAAATTTGCCGGATTTATCAACTAACTTGATCGAACTGATAAATACTTATATTTAAAATATTTTAAATTCCCATTTAATATCTCGTTTCTCTTGACCTTTTTCGCTTTTTTACTACATAATATCCTGCTCCAATTGCAACTACAGCTAATGAGATACCAAGGATGATATATGGGAGATAATCTTGAGCATAATTTGTTTCTAAAACAGTTACTTTAAAAACATAAGAATCCGTAGCAGATGAATAATTTGGAGGGGGATTAATATATTCACTCACGTTTTCCGAAGGAGGATAATAAAACCATTGTCCAACATTAAAACCAAATCTTTGATAATCGATTTTATTAAAATAATTACCACCACCTGTATACCAAGTAGGATCCGTAGCAATCCAACCAATATTAGGAACAAAATATTCCACCCACGCATGACCTAATAAACTATCTTCAGAATCAGAAAAAGAGTAAGTGTAGATTTCACCTACACTTGGTCGAAATGGAATTTGAGTGCTTAATACAAATCCCGTTACCTTTCGAGCGGGGATCTTTCCAATCCGAAGTAAAGTTATTAGAAGATCAGCATACTCCGAACAGTCACCTTTCTTATTTTCATAAGCCCAACTGGCTCCTCTTTCAGATGCTTGTACTTCATAATTAATATTTTCAGCAATCCAGTCAATAATTTTTTTAGCTTTTTGAATAGGATTATCTGATTCACTAATACCGATTTCACTATTATAAGCATTTATCAAATCCTCGTTGCTTGTATTATAAAATTGGACAGAACGGTTACAATATAGATCAAAGATAATATCTGAATAATCATATTCACCAATATCATTATAATCGACATTTTGATACGAGACTTCGTTCTGTTTTACTATATAATTTTGGCTAAATGTTAATGAGTTCCCAGAAAATAAGGTTGCATTGAATAAATCATAGGAATTATTGAATTTATCTATTAAATAAAAAGGCTCAGAATCAGACCCTGATATTTTGTTATATACCAAATCGCTTTCTTGGTAAGGAGGACAATATTTTGTTAGATTAGATTCGGGACCGCGATAGTTTAATCTCGGTACTTTATAATAGTAAGTAGATGAGCCTAGCCAATTCCTTGTAATTGTAAAATTGATTTCAACGTTATATTTAACACTATTTAATATTTGATAATTTGAAATACCACTATTCGATAAATAAATACCATTTTGATTTAAATAATTTAAAGAATAACTTGATAATGGAGAGAGAATCAAGGGAGTAAAGACCAAAAAAGAAATTAATATAGTTTTATGATTTTTTTTCATAAAAATATCCCAAAAATGTATATTATAATTTCAATATAAATTCGCCTTTTTATATATTCCCACTTAGAGTATGAAGTATATAAGGATGAATTTTCTTTATTTTAACAAAATAATTTCTATTGCTAGCTTGTAAAATTGATCTATAAAGTATATCTAATTGATGGGGATAGTGGGGTTTTGCTCTTAGAAACTACATTAAAGGAATTTCCCAAGACTCAAATAGAAAAAGAAGTCTTCCCCGACTTCTTTAACGAGATCAATCAAATCATCGATAATATCCATTCAGCAATGGCTAAAGGACATAAACTTGAAGATA
>WJIN01000377.1 GCA_014730295.1 Promethearchaeota archaeon
GTTCTAAACCATATAGAAAAAAAATTAAATGTCCTATCTGTAATATTGAGTTTATTCCTGTATCATTTTGTTTAGAGAAGATTAATCATAAGAACGCAGAATTTCAGAGTATAAACATTCCAGCAGGATCTAAATCAAGACAGATAAAAATCCAACCTTTCACAAAAATAAATAAATTTTGGGTAGACTTATTGTCCAAACTGTAATCACTCACTTAAATTTATCGCTCAGATGTTCAAAAAAAGCAAATTAATTAATCAGGAGGACAAAAAAAAGATACCAAATTTCGGAGAATTAAACGAAACCTATTATTATCAAATGATTGATTATGAGAAACCATATATGGATTCTTTAGATTATTTTACCGAAAAATTAGAGAAACTTTACAATGAGATTATCAATGCAATTAGTAAAATACAATTAGAGAAATATGGTGAAATCTACAAACAATGGAAAAGCAGTGATGGTATTGATTCTTTTAAATTTTTAATAAGACTTATATCGATTCTAGATAATCAGTATAAAGAAAATTTTGATATTGATATTAAAAAAGAAATGCCCGAGAAAATCAATGAATTAGCTAACAAATTTGAGTTGTCTTATTCTCTCAAAGAAGAATTAATAGAAGTGAACTCTTTGAGGAATAAATTGGTCCACGATGGATATGAGATAAATAAAGAGGAGACACAAAAAATAGATAAAGTGATTCAAACCTTTACCTCTGAAATATTATTTAATGTGCTTAAACCATTAAATTTAGATAAAGTTCAGATTAATGATGAATTTAATCTATATGATAATAATCAAATCAATAAAGAAATAGGATTTTTCTTAAGTTCTTATGTATCAAATCTTATTAGATTCAATGATATGACGAAAGGATTAATCAATCCCTTAGTTGAAAAATTGGGAATAATTATTGAAAAATAGATATCAGCTAATTATAATTTTTAACGAAATCTATTCAAAATCCAATAAGACTTCCAACAAAAATGAGTGTATTTAAAGCTGTTTCTAATTCGGTTGGGTTCCTATCCTTTCTTTTCATAAGCCGTCCATCTCCCATATTGAATTAAATTATTATAAAAATATCCTATAATATTCTATATAATTACTGATAATATGAATCTAAGAATGAGGGAAAAATTCTATTATCGATTCTCTTTATTCTTAAATGTAATACGTAATGGTTTTAAAAATCTTATAGAAAGGATGTAAAAATGACTGAAAAAAATAAATTTAAATTTCCAGTAGGGTATCAACATTTTCATGAGCAAGAGAACATCAACTTTCAGCTCAATCGATTAATATTGAATGGTGCTTCCTCAGAGGAAGTGAAAAAAATTGCCCCTAAAATTAAGGATTTTAACGATTGGAAACGCGAATTAGTCTTACTAGCAGAAAAAGCTGAAGAGGAGGATCGAAAATTAAATGCTGCGTGGTATTATCGAGCAGCGGAATTTTTTGTATCTTCAGAAGATCCAGATAAAGAAATACTATACGATAAATTTATTGAGCTCTTTTACGATATATATGAAGAGGTAGTTGCTCTCAAAGAAAACATCCCGTATGAAAATACAACCCTTCCAAGCATTCATTTAAAAAGTAAAGTAAGCGGTGAAAAAAAGAAGGGAGTGGTTGTACTCCATGGAGGATATGATTCTTTTCTAGAAGAATTATATCTAATGGGATTATACATTAGAGATTCTGGATATGAAGTGGTGTTGTTTGAAGGTCCAGGGCAAGGAGGTGTTCTTATAAAACAGGAACTTGCTATGACTCCAGAGTGGGAAAAGCCAGTTCGAGCAGTTCTAGATCATTTTAATTTTAATGATATTAATCTGATTGGATTATCTTTAGGGGGATATTTGGGATTACGGGCGGCAGCTTTCGAATCAAGAATCACAAAAGTGGTTGCGTTCGATGTAATTTATGACTTTTTTCAAGTACTATTATTTGCTGCGGGGGAGAAGGTACGTCAGATGGTTGAATCCTTCTTAAACAGTGGAAAGATAAAGATGTTAAATAAAACTATGGAACGGGTAATGCAACATGATTTATTGGTAAATTGGGGTGTCAATCATGGGATGCATGTATTTGGAGTTGATACACCATACGGATATATGGAAGAGGCTCGTAAGTATTCAACTGCTGAATTTTCAGATAAAATAACATGCCATGTATTATTAATGGCAGGAACTAATGACCATTTTATTCCGGTCGAGATGTTTTATAGACAAATAGAAGCTTTAAAAAATGTGAAATCGCTTACTTGCAGATTATTCACAGAGCAAGAACACGGAGCAAATCATTGTCAGTATGGAAATCTCCAATTAGCCTTGGATTTCATTTTGAATTGGATGGAAATAATAAAATAGTTATACTTTAGATACAAGAAACTAGCTAGACACGAGGTTTGGTTTCAGGAGTTTATAACATTATGTAGGTAATCTATACTTAATTTAAGAAATAAAAAATACATAAATTGAATTTCTCTCCATTGCTGTTTAGAAATTTTGTTGTTTAAATAAATATATCCAAATGCATTATTACTTGATTGATACTAATCTTAATATAATACTATATCCAATATCTTCATTAATTATAGACACCCTCAAGTCTCAAAAGACATCCTAAAATGGAACAAAAAAAGATTAAACTTAGTATAGTAATCCTTACAATTTTTCTCATCAATCTTTTAATCCCAACAACCTATGTGAAGGCATGGGAGATTGATGATGATGGATATGTTAATTATATTGTTGATGGAGACACTTTTGATGTCACTTCAGTGGGAAGAATCCGTCTCGCTGATATCAATTGCCCTGAATTGGGAGACCCCGGAGCAGATGAAGCTACTCAATTCCTTACCTCTCTGATTTATAATAAAGATGTTTTCATCGATATCGATGATATATATGGAACTGGACCCTATGGGAGAATTATTGCGGTGGTTTATGTATATTATGATGATAATTATTTTCAGAACATTAATCAAGCGTTATTAGATGCAGGACACGCAGTTATTACAGATTATGATAATGAATTTAATCCATATACGTGGGATATATTGGTAGAATATGACTCCGGTGCTCCTATGTGGGATCCTGTACCAAATGATCAAAACTGGGAATTATCTACCTCTTACTCCTATGATGTTGATGCTACTGATCCTTCTGGGATTTCAGAATATTGGATAAATGATACTGAAAATTTCCAAATTAATAATAACGGCTTAATTTCAAATAAAA
>WJIN01000492.1 GCA_014730295.1 Promethearchaeota archaeon
CCACAGGACCCGAACGAACCCGCGGGAATGCACCGGACGCAAGGGTGGCAGGCGTTCCGGACGTCGGTGTCCGTGAGCGCCTTGTTGTGCTACTCCGTTAACACTTCTCGCATGGACCAGGGGTTCGAGCACGTCCTCATGGCCGCTTGCGCAAGAGAAAAATGTATAAGACCCGGCTCGATCGGTACCGGCCGCGGCGCCGCACGCTCCGCGATCCGGCCGTTCATTCCGCGTTTCCAACAGTGGGGTGCCTTATGTAAATGCACGGCAAAACCCGGCCGACATGAGTGAAGTCTTTGTCCGACACGCTTTGCGAATGCGTTATCATCGGCGCCTATCCCGTGGTGAGAAGCACGCAGAATCACGCCCGCGGCGGGCAAATATCCGAAGCGCATTCTTGTCGATATACACCAAACACCGCACGCCTCGCATTCCATTTTGCTAAGCACGCGTCCGTCGGCCCACGAAAGCTATTTCCGGCACAATTCCCGCCGGTTAATTAATGGTGTAACCGTATAATCGGTATCCGTTTGGCGCTGCTATCGAAGTGGGGAAACAGACGGGCGCTCGTCGGACAATTTGGGGCGCCTTCCGGCAACCGACAACGGGGGTGCTTTGGCCATAGCCATGGCGACATATTTCGGCAACCAAAAAGTAACATAGTTTTGGTTGCTTTCCAAGTAGGAACCTAGTAGATTAGACGACGTCAGGGGCAGCATCGGATGGAAAAGACGCGGCCCCGCGGCCGGACAGTGTGCTGCTTGATGGCCTGCGAAGTCAACGGCAGAAGTCAACGGCTTATGATCAGCAGGAGTGCGGTTCCATATTCTGTCGTACAATGCGTTGCACACTTGAGCTAGCGATTTGAAATTCGTGATATTTCGGGGCCAATGCCTGGATCGCCGCGGTAGCTGAATCCATACGCCCTTTGCTCTGGTAAACTGACGCGGATGGCAATTCGTGACACAGCATAACGGAAGCTATCATTACAATCCGCTATAGCATCGGCGGAAGCCAAACAGGTGATAGGTGATATGAGGCGAAGAGGTTATTACCAGCAAAGGGTGGCAATATAGAGAGCGATAAGTAAGATAGAGAGGAGATGGCGCCCTCGGACAAGGATTATCCATCTCCCCCGGCATCAGGCATGCACACGAAGTGAATACCGTCAGCCAATAACAATATAATTGTTGGTCAGTGGAGCACTATGCGATAGTGGCCCTATTCCTCGCGTATGCAAGAGCCCGATACAGAGCTGTATCGACGCATCTCGCCCGTCTGATTGTCTTGCCGCTCAGCCATGGGCTTCGCCTCGCTGCCCCGACAGAACCGGCAGTTCGGATGTGGGTGGGCAGTGCGCCGGCGCACTGCGGTTCTTGGAGGATTCCGTGAGTGTGAACATGAGAAAGGTGCGGAGTGTTGGGCAAGCAGCGGGGGCTCATTGGCGCGCATAGGTCGTACTCTTTGTCTCTGCCCTTATCTCCGAATCTCAGCACGACCAGCGACGAGGGCATGAGTACAGAAGGAAGCATGGCATGGACGTATTGATGATACAGCCGATGATGTTCACCGACAAATGGGCGGGCGCCGTTCCCGTTGCCCCCCTTGGCGCAACCTTGATCTGCCGGGCGCTCGAACGGGAGGGGGTGCCCTATCGGTTTCTCGACCTGTGCTTCGAAACATCTGAGACTGCCGAAGCGTTGCTCGCCCTGGCGCTACGCGAACGGCATTATGACGTTATCGCGTTCTCGATCAGGAATGTGGATACAACGCTCTTCGTAAAACCCATCTTCTTTCTTGAGCAGGTCAGACAGACGGTCGACTTCGTCAGAAAGCACATGCCTTCGACAAGCCGAACGGTGGTGGGTGGCGCGGCGTTTTCCATAATGCCCGCCGCGATCCTCGCCTACCTCGATATCGATTACGGCATCATAGGAGAAGGCGAAGAGACATTCATCACGTTGTTACGCAAGCTCTCTCGCGATGAGACCGTACACGATATTGACGGCATTGTGCTCCATGAGGGCGATGGAATCACCGTTTCGCCGAAACAAACCTTCATTACTGACCTCGATGCATGCGCCGCGGTCCCGACTCGATACGTTGACCCTCGCTATCTCGAACCGAGACACTCCAACATGGGCCTCGCGCGTTGCTCAATTAACATTCAGACCAAGCGCGGATGCAGCTTTAACTGTATCTACTGCATTTACCCTTGCATCGAGGGACGGCGGACGCGAGCCTTCGACAGCGAAGCCGTTATCGATACGCTTGAGGAGATGAAGCGTGAACGGGGCATAACTGAGCTCGAGATCGTCGATTCGGTATTCAATGTGCCCCTCGAGCAGAGCATCGCGTTCTGCGAGGCCCTTATCCGTCGCGACCTCAATGTCGAGTGGACCGCCGAATTTGTCCCCCTCAACATGACCGCCGACTATCTCGACCTGTTGAGACGGGCGAAGTGCAGGAAGACCGAGCTCGGTATCGATGTCGTTCATCCGACACTCATAAAGAACTTCCGTAAGCCGTTTGCGCCCGAAGATGTCGAGCGTACGCTGATGACGATCAACCGGTACGCGATGGATCATCTTGTGTACATGATGATAGGCGGACCAGGCGATGATGATGAGAAGATAGCTTTCACGATGGCCTTTCTTGAGGCTCATCACGTGCGTACAATCCTCTTCTTCTTCGGTATTCGTATATACCCGGGAACAGAGATCGAGAGGATTGCCCGAAACGAGAATACTCTTGGGCCGGATGACGAGCTGCTGTACCCACATTTCTATTTCTCCGCTGCTATTACGGAAGAATCGATAGCCTGCATGCGAGACCACGCAGACCGCAATCCAGGCTGGGTCTTTGTCGGGCTCGACCAGATCGAGTCCTTCGTCAGCAAGGGAGCTACCGCATGAGCGTACCCGTGTATTTCGCCGACCTGAGCACAACCCCGAACGTCGGGTTTCCGGAGAAGATCTCTTTGCTGCTCCGAAGGGCCGGTGTCGACCAAATGTGGGGTGCAAACGACTACGTTGCCCTCAAGACTCACTTTGGGGAAAAGGGAAACATAACCTTTGTCAACCCCGTAGTCATGAAGCACATCGTCCGGACGTGCGGTCAATACACCGACCGACTGTTCCTGACCGACACGAATACGCTCTACATGCTATCACGCGGAGAGGGTATCGGCCACTATCATCGCGCCTTCGACCATGGGTTCTGTATCGCCACGATGGGCGTCCCGGTGGTTATTGCCGATGGGCTTCGTGGAACGCATTCGGAAGCCGTGCCGATTGAGGGCGGCAGGCATTACTCGTCGGTGGACGTTGCCCGTGAAATCCACGATGCTGACGGTATGGTCGTCGTCGCCCATTTCAAGCTTCACGACCTTCTGGGGATCAGCGGTGTCTGCAAGCATTTGGGGATGGGGTGTGTGGCGCGACCGGCGAAGCTCAAGATGCATTCGTCCGTGAATCCCTACATCGATGCCGAAGCGTGCACGAGGTGCGGAAAGTGCGTTACGTGGTGCAAACGCGAGGCCATTGCCGCCGATAAGCCATCAGGCGTTGTCTCAATCGACGAGAACGTCTGTACGGGCTGCGGCATCTGCCTTACCACGTGTCCCTCACGAGCAATCAAGATCCGTTGGAATTCACGCGACCGCGACCTCGCCCGCCTACAAGAGAAGATCATGGAGCATGCCGCGGGCGTATTGAGCAACAAGCGCGGCAAGACGGTCTACCTCAGTTTTTTGAAGGACGTATACGTAAATTGCGATTGTGAAGCTCACGTTGGGTCTCGTGTCGTCAACGACATCG
The DNA here is from genome assembly GCA_014730295.1 of Promethearchaeota archaeon. Next base: position 3,819 of record WJIN01000492.1, read on the forward strand.
GGATGCTGGCCTCGACTGACCCCGTTGCCATCGACGCCGCATGCGCGGAGCTGGTAAATCAGCGCCCCGGTATCGAATCGGAATACCTGCGAGACCCGCTGAGTACGGACAAAATACGCAGCGTATACCCACATATTGATTGGCGTCACCAGCTTTCTTATGCCGAATCGCTCGGCATCGGTACTACGGCTTATACTCTTGAACGCGTGTGAGGAGCTCGTGCCGCAACTGAACGGACGAACTGAAATGCAGATCTACCAAACCATCTCGGCACGGAGCGCCGGAAAGAGAGCAGTCTCAACTGCTAGGCCGAAGGTACTTTTCATCCAGCCGAGGCTGCTGTTTTCGGGTGTCATGAACAGCCCCAATATCGGCATCGCGTACATCGTTGCCATGCTGGAGCAGGCCGGGTTCCCGGTATTCGTCATTGACCTCACATCGACGAAACGGTCAAAACGGTCGATCGGCAGGTTCCTTCGGGACGAGAGCATCGCCATGGTCTGCGCGGGAGGCCAGACAGCGGTAACGCCGCAGTCGCTGGAGTATCTTGCCCTCGCGAAGAAAGTGAACCCCGCTATCCAGACCGTTGTCGGCGGCCCCCATTTCAGCTTTACCGATGTTGAGTCTCTGAAGGACAATGAGTGTATAGATGTAGTAGTTCGCGGTGAAGCTGAGTACACCATGCTTGAGCTCTGTCAGGCCTTTGGCCCGGACAAGGATTACGAAGGTATCACTGGAATCACCTACCGTTCGAAGCAAGGCGACATTGTCCGAAACAGCGATCGAGAGCTTGTGGCCAATATCGATTCACTGCCGCGGCCGGGTTGGAACCATTTTCCGGTCAACACCTACCACCGCTTCGGCACCCCCATGCTGGGAATCATCAGCTCGCGGGGATGCGTGTACCAATGCAAGCATTGCATAACGTGGAAGACCTATGACGGTCGATATCGTCGTCGCGACCCGCGGTTGGTCGTCGAGGAAATGGCGTATGTGAAGAAGCGATACGGTGTCGACACGTTCTTCTTCCATGACGACCAGTCCTTCGCTGAACCCAAGGAAATGGCTTCGTTTCTCGAGGCGTTGGGACAATGCCCTGAACGGCTGCACTGGTGCATGCCAAGCCAGGTCGCCACGCTGACCCGCTATAGGCATTTGTGGCCCGAGATGAAGCGGCTCGGTCTTTTTGAAATCGATATCGGCCTCGAGGCCGCGCAGGAGTCTCAGGTGGAGTATTACAATAAGGATTACTTCGGTCGCGATGCTGTACTTGCTTTCCTTGAAGAATTCGAGAACAAGCTCGACATTATGGTCAGCGCATACATGGTCATCGGCTCACCGGACGAAACGGAGGAATCGATGCGGGCAACGGTGGGGTTCATCGGGGAGTTGGCTGAACAGCATCTGACCCGCGGCATGACCGCAATTCTGACCCCATTCCCCGGCACGGATCTTTACGAGGAGCTCCGTACGCAGAACCGTATCCTGAGCCGCGATTGGGGTAAGTACGACCAACGTCGCCTGGTTATGAAAACACTCGTCGAGCCATCTCGCATACGGAAATACCAGATGGTGGGGTTCATGGGGGTTGGATCGCCCCCGTACGTCAGACGAATGTGGAACAACCGTCGTTCTGAAAACAGGTTTCGCCGCGATGCCGCGAAGACGCTGATGCCGTTGGCGATATTCGGCCTGCTGACCGGCAACTACCGCAAACTACGTTCGTTCAGAAACAGTCTGGTTGCACGGGAGCGATAATGAGCACATTTGAATCAGACACCCTGGACCTATACGAGGCGATTGACGCATTCGTTCAACGAGGTGTCGACGCCCCGAGGGACGATGAAGAATTCGGCGCCCTCGCATTGCGGTGTTTCGAGATGCAGTTCAAGTACAATGAGCCGTACGGACACTATTGCCGACTCCGCGGCATTACCCCTGAGGCGATTTCGCAATGGGAAGAAATACCACCGATGCCGGCAATCGGGTTCAAAGAGCTCGAGCTCCGCTGCTTTCCGGTGGAGGAAGTGGTTCGCGTTTTCAGAACCGGCGGCACGAGTGGTGCGGGAAAACGAGGCCAGGTTTTTCTCAATGAAAAGGGCCTGTCCTATGTGAAGACCGCCCATGAGTGGGTCTGCAAAGAGTACCTCATGCCTGATTGCGACTCCATGGATCTGCTCCTCATGGTGCCGCCTCCCCACGTCATTCCTGACATACTGATGGCCTTCGGCGTGGTGGTCACGGCCCGTTACATCGGCTCGCGCGAGAACGAGTTTTTCATAGGCAAGGATGGATTGCGGGTGGACGCGTTGATCGATTGCCTGCGCAAGGCGGAGAGCGCCGGACAGCCTATTGCCCTGATTGGGCCCACCCAGGTAGCCTACGGACGGCTCTACGAAACGCTGACTGAGAGAGGCATCCGCTTCTCACTTGCCGAAGGAAGCCGAGTGTTTGATGCCGGAGGGATGAAGTCCGGCGGGCTTCGGCTCATGTCACGCGAAGAATACCTGCAAAGGACCGAAGAGCTACTCGGCATACCGAGTCACTTTGCCGTCAACGTCCTTGGAATGACGGAGGTAACATCAATTTTCTTCGACAACACGATTCGCAATTACCACCATGGTAAGCAGCGCCCCCGCTGCAAGGCGCATTATCCATGGACACGCACGATGGCGATCGACCCCGAGACTCACGCGCGGCTGCCCACGGGGATGGTTAGTCAGTTGGTGCATTACGATTTGATGAACCTCGGCACGGTCGTCGCTGTTCGAACTGACGACTTCGGTTACGAACAGGACGGGGGGTTTGAAATTGTGGGACGAGCACTCGGGGCGACTCCCAAGGGATGTGCCCTATCGATGCACGAGCTAGTAACGACCGCGGAAGGAGCACGCGATGGGTGAGCACTGCGAGTCATGCGTGTATGTGCCGCCGGGCCTTGTCGATGACATATCGAAACAGGGCGTACTGCGGTGGGAAGACCCGCGGGGCGAGCATACGGTTCGCCTGACGTATCCGATACTGGCCCCCGCGACCGTGCGAGCGATTCAGAACCGTTTGCGCTCCGCGCGAGAAGAGTATCTCGTACCTATGACGACCCAACGGATTGCGGGCGACTGCGCCCGCGCGGCCCGACTCTGGTGTGACCCTGCTTTCGAGCTGCGCCGCAAGGCGGAAGCCCTACTCCCGGTAATAACCGGCTTTTCATCCGAAATGGTCACGCGCACATTGGATTCGATGATGCTCGGACTGACCGAGGAATCGCTCATGGGCATGGTTTGCGGTGAGCTTGGCTGCGCCGAGGCACTGGATCGGTTCATTTATCGCGAGGGAACCGCATACCGCTCCATGGCTATGGGCCCCGGACTCGTTACTGAGGTGTTTTCGGGCAATGTTCCGGGGCTTCCGGTCTTGAGCATCATCTGCGGATTGCTCACCAAGTCCGCGGTCTTCGGCAAATGCGCGACCGGTGAACCGTTATTCCCCGCGCTCTTCGCTCGAACATTGCGGGAAATCGGCAGTCCGCTCGCTCACGCGCTGGCCATCCTCTATTGGGAAGGCGGCAACGAAGAGATTGAACGTGCCGCGTTCTCCGGAGCTGATGCGATAATCGCCTACGGCGGTCCCGAGGCTATCGCGGGTATACGCCGAGGCATTCCCGCCGAAACGCGGTTCGTGCCCTATGGACACAAGATTAGCTTCGGCGTTGTCAGTGCCGCGAGACTAACGTCTGCTACTCTCTCGACGCTTGCAAAGGCGGCTGCACGGGACACGGCGGTTTTCGACCAGCAGGGATGCCTTTCACCGCATGCCGTCTTCGTCCAGAACGGCGCGGAAGTACCGCCGAAGGCCTTTGCCGAGGCTCTGGGCGTCGAGCTCGAATCGCTCGCCCACGAACTTCCGCGTGGTACGCTTTCCCAGCACGAAGCTATCGAGATGCAGAATACACGCGCTCGCGCACTGTTCTCAGCGATTAAAGGAGACTCGGTCACCCTTTTCGCATCTGAAGGTAACCTACAGTGGACGGTTATTCACGACGAATCCGGCGTTTTCACGCCCTCCTGCCTGAACCGGGTCGTACGAGTCGTTCCTTTCAACACATTCGAGGACCTGCTCACCCTCGTCGCGCCGCTCCGCGGTTTCCTGCAGACCGTGGGATGCGCGGTGTCCCGCGCTGAGAGCCTGGAGCTCGGGCTTGCACTCGGAGCGATGGGCGCAACCCGCTTTGTTCCGCTTGGAACGATGACCGATGTCACCACCGATTGGCACCACGACGGACGATACAACATACTCGACTTGGTCTATTGGGTCGACATTGTGGAGGAGTGTGGAGCGGATGTGTCGCGTGGTGGTGAGAACGGCGATGCGCTCTCCCGTGTTTCGGCCAATGAAGGGCGGTGTACCCGATGAAATCATGCGCGGCTCTTCACTCTCTCCTCCGCGATCGCCGACTCATGGTCCTGGCGACGACGGTCGTGTTGGTGATGTCGAGCATGTCGGCCATACCGATAGTGCTCAGGGAGATCTCGGTCGCACTCTCGGTCTCCGAACATAGCGCGGCCCGGGTCATACCATCATATATGGCGGGTTACTTTCTCGGCTCGGTTCTCTATACGCTCTTTTCTTCCCGTATCGGGCCGACGGTACTCACGCGATACTTGCTCATGCTCTTCGTGGTCAGCAACCTGTTCGCCGCGGCGACATCATCGGTACTTGTCCTTACAGTCGCCCGTTTCGTATCAGGCATTGCTTCCTCGTCATTCGTCCCCTTTACACTCTACTATTTGTCCAAGAACCGCGGCAAGTCCGGTTCCGCGGTAGGAACGGTTTTCGCGCTGTCGACCGCCGGAGGACTGATTGGCTCACTTGTCGCGGGACTCGTTCCCTGGCGGGCGGCGTTCCTAATTCCCGCCCTGCTCGGAGCGGTACTCGTGGCGCTCGGCTGGAAAGACCGGAATGCATCCGAAAGAGCACTTGCTCGTCCGGACAGGCGGTTCACTCTGTCGCTGTTCCGCCATGGCGAGGTGTGCATGCTCTTGCTCTACATATTCGCACTGCGCACCATGTCGGTCATGGTCTACACGTGGATGGGCACGCACCTGCAGGTTGAGAACGGATGGACAAAAGCAATGGTTTCGTTGTTCTATCTTACCGCCGGTCTTCTCGCTGTCGTCGGCAGTATGGCTGGGGGGCTGCTGTTGGACCGTATGCGTGGACGTGGAGCGCTCACAGTGTTCGGTTTTCTGTTCGTGTTGTTCTTCGTCGGCTTCTGCTGGGAGCGCCATGTCGCCCTCGTACCATTGCTGATGTTCGGAGCGTTGTTCGGCTCGGCTCGCCAGGGAATGCATGTCTCCTTTATCGGGCTGCTCTCACGCGCCGACGATACCATACGCGCGGCGTCTCTCGGAATGAATAGCGTTGTGGTATTCCTGGCGAACACTCTCGGCTCGGCAGGAATCATCCGCGCGACCAAAATGATTTCCTTTGAACAGGTTATGCTCGGACTCGGGTGCCTGTTCGTTGTGTGCTACGCAACACTACTGTCGCGCAGAAATCTTATCTACAGAATCGAGAGGGGAACACACATGACAAATGCCTAATGCCGTTCACGGTCAGGTGATTCCTCATTCTATCAGTTTAACCGAATACAAACGGAGAAACGCTGTATGTTCCAATACGTCATTAGTAACATCCTCAGGCAGAAGGCCAAGAGTGTTCTGCTCGTGGTAGGAATCTCGGCCCTTGTGTCGATGGTTATCTGCATTACGGGGATAGTGTCCTACCAGTTGCGCAATGCGGAGCTTCATTCCGCGGTAACTGCGGGTCGCGTTGTAGTACAGCCACAGTACACAGGGACCACATTCCCCCCTTCAACGCGGGAGCTTCCCGAAGAGGAATTTGAGGCCGTCGAGTCGGCCGGCGAGTTTCAGCCTCATTTGTCCACACCAGTGCTCTTTCACATTGTAGAACCGCCCGAATACCCGACCGGCCCGCCATTGCAGCTTCTCGTCGGACTGCGCCCCGGCGCCATAAAGGCGATCACTGGTGATGCGGCTCACGAAACCAAGACCATCAAGGGCGAGCTTGCCTTGCCGAGCGAAAACCATGTCGTGCTTGGGAACCGCACCTTTCAGCGGCTCAAGGAGGAAAATCCCGACATTGGTGTCGGCTCAACCGTGGAGCTGATGGGCGAAACCTTTACGGTGAGCGGTGTCCTCGATGTTTCGAACGATCAAATGGTGGATTTTACCTATATCATAGATCTGAAGAAAGCGCAGGAGATATTCGACAAGCCCGGTTTCGTCTCCTCCTTCGTGCTTACACTCGAAGACGTTTCCAAGCTATCCGAAACCAGCGACAGAATAAATGCACTCGGCGAGAACTACGCGCTCATTACCAATGAAACCATGGCGCAGAACGTCGAGGAGGGCATCAAGCTCTTCAAGAGCCTGGTGGTCACTATCTCAACCGTCGTCATCCTCGTTTCAACCATCATGATAATGACCGTGATGCTTCTCAGTATTCGTGAGCGTACCAGAGATATCGGCATATTCCGCGCCCTGGGTATGCCGAACAGCAGAATCATCATGTTGGTGTTCTGGGAGATATTCATAATCGCATCGCTCGGCTGCCTAATCGGCGGCGCTGTCTCATCGTACGTTCTCAAATACCAAATGCTTTTCGACCTGTTCGATTTTGGGCATATAGTCAAGGTCGTACCCTTGGCACTCCTTCTGTCGGTGCTCTCGTCGATAGTACCTGCTCTCCGTATCGTGAAAATCAACCCAATCGAGGCGCTCCACTATGAATAAGAACTACCAGTTCCGGATGGAGAACATCTATAAGACCTACATAATGGGCTCGGTCACTGTCGAAGTCCTCAGAGGCCTTTCGATTTCCGTTGAAAAGGGCACGACGAATGCGGTCATTGGTCCGAGCGGTTCCGGCAAATCGACCTTCCTGAACATCCTCGGCACGATGGACACACCGACATCCGGCGAATATCAGTTCGAGGGCAGATCGGTCAGTGGGCTGTCCGACAGGGAGCGCACGCGGCTCCGTGCAGAGCATCTCGGTTTCGTCTTCCAGAACTACAACCTGATCCCCTCTCTGAACGTATTCCACAACGTGGCCGTACCGCTCCACATCTTGAACGAGGACCGGAAGACAATTGCCGCTAAGGTCGGCAAGGTGCTCGAGGAGGTCGGGCTATCCCATCGTCGAAACCACCACCCCAGCGAGCTGTCGGGTGGTGAGAGGCAGCGTGTGGCCATCGCTCGGGCGATTCTGAAGGACTGCTCGCTAATCATAGCGGACGAGCCAACGGGAAACCTTGATGAGAAGACCAGCATCGACATCGTCAGGCTGCTCTGTCGCATCAACGAACAGCGAGGGACGACACTGCTGGTTGTCACACACGATGTCGAGTTGACCTGCCATTTCCAGACCACGTTTCGTATGAAGGACGGGCGGATTGCGCAGGAATCAAAGAGTGGCGCGGAAGCAAAGCGGGAATGTGCCGAGCCGCAACGCACGAAATCTTGTTGACATGAATCGAAAGAAGGAACACATGAAAAGGCGAGTTGTCATGACCGGAGCGGGTGTCATTACCCCCTGCGGACTGGACGTCGCATCGTTCTGGGAGAACTCCCGCTCAGGGAAATCCTACGTTTCGAGCGTCGCTGATGAGCAGGACTTCCCATTCAACTCCCGCGTAGCGGGCAAGATAAGAGACTTTGATTGGAACGACCATGGCATCACCGAGAGCGAGGCGGAGCAAATGGGACGCCCCGCGCAGTTCGCCGTTGCTGCGGCGCGGCAGGCTATTGCCGACTCGGGTCTCGAGCTCGACGATGAGCTCCGGGGGCGAGCTGGGGTGTGCATTGCATCGGCGATTGCCGATACCCCGGCAGCCGAGCGAGTGTTCGCACGAATCAAGGATTCCATCTATGCATCCCATGACATCAGTCAGGACGTCGACAGGCACCTGTTCCAGAAGGCGATGTTCAATGCCATCGCCACTACTCTCTCCGGGCGCTTTGGCTTGCATGGCGAAGCGTTTGTCATGTCCACGGGATGTACTGGTGGGATCGATGCCGTCGGATACGGGTTCGAAACTATCGCTCACGGCGACGCGGATGTGATGCTTGTCGGCGGTTCGGATGCGCCGCTTACCGGGATAAGTTATTCCTCCTTTGATGCGATCTCGGCGACTTCGCAGAAAAACGACGACCCTTCAAGGGCCTCTTCTCCTTTTGACATTACTCGTGACGGCTTTGTGCTCGGCGAGGGATGTGGGATGATTGTGCTGGAGGAATACGAGCATGCGTTGGCGCGTGGCGCCTTTGTGTATGCCGAAGTGAAGGGATATGATTCCCTCTCGAATGCATGGCACATGACCGACCTGCCGAAGGACGGCTCGCCGCTGGCCCACTTGTTTCGTCGAGTCATGGATGACGCGGGAGTGCGTCCGGAGG
>WJIN01000378.1 GCA_014730295.1 Promethearchaeota archaeon
GGCTAATATAAATTCTCTGTTCTTAAAAAATCTTTTAATTCTGTCACTAATAGCTTTAAAACCATCTAAGCTATTTGCGTTCATAGTTTTCTGAATTTTAAAATGAGTTCCCTTAAATTCTAGTTTTGAAGGAAAATCCTCAACCTCCACAACATTAATTTTTCTATTTATGAGATATACCTTATTTTTATCTTTCTTCTTTTCTAAATTTTGCTTCTGAGGTATTTCTTCCTTTTTCTTTATAGGTTTTCTTTTGGGTTTTCTTTTTTCCTTAATTTTTTGATCTTGTGTCTCTTTAGGCTGTTTTTTAACCTTTATAATCCCTTTTTCCTCCTTTTTTTCTTTTTCTTCTTTTTGCTGTCCTTCTATTCTACTTTTCTTTTTAGCAATCCTTTCGATATCTAATTCCAGTTTTTCATTTAAATTCTTTTTCAACTCTGTAATTTTAGATAATAATTTATCCTCTGTGTTTTGTAGAATTTTTTTAATCTCTTTATTATCCTGGTTTTTTATTTGCCCTTCAAGTTCTTGGAAAAGATGTTCAATAGTAACAATTCTAGTATTAAATGAATCTATTTTACTCTTGATCTCACCAAAATATTTTTTGATAATCTCATTATTAAGAATTATTTCTTTATTTTTCCTACTTTTATCTCTAATTTGACTTCTAATCTTTTCAATTTCATTTTTGAAATCATTTCTAATCTTATTCCAATTTTGTTTATAGGTTTGATTTCTAATCTTTTCCATTTCATCTTCTACAAAATCTATAATTTTAGATTTATCAAATTCGCTTTTTAGTTCTCTCTCCTTATCTATAACCTTGGAGGATAAGCTATTGTTTTTCGAATTCTTATTTTTTTGTTCTCTTACTTTTTTACTTTTATCCCTTTTTTCTTTTAGAGTAGAATTATTAATATCATATCCGGTTAGCTCATCACTATGATTATTTTGCATTGAATATAACAAAATAAAAACTCCAAAGAGAATTGTGCAAGTGAAACCTATGCCAAACCAAATCGAATTTAAAGTCGTGAAATATGCGACTAAAAAAATTATTATTTCGATTCCTACTACCAAAAAAAGAATATAATATACCTTATTGCTTTTTTCCATCATTTTTAATAGATTCGACCTATATTTTCTATAATTTTATATTTAAATTTCCAAGAAAGGGTCATAAAACTCCCCCCATATTATACCATTATCACTGAATATTTTTTTTTGATAATTATATACTTCCTTGAAATATGATTGCAAATCATCCTTCTGCTTGAATTTAATTAACCAGTACATTGATGGTGTAAAATTTGCTTTTAATGTATTTTTCAAAATCTTTATTGTAATTGATTGATTTAAACCTAATTTATTGATATATGGTTTTATTATATGTAAAAATTGTATAATTGAATCCTTTGCTGTAATTTTATTTTTTAGATCTCCATAATATTGATTCTTTATTTTAAATCGCTTTGGAAAAAGTAAGTATGATATTAAATTATGTATAAGCGCATTTTCTGATTCAAAAGAGCAATTTAGAGTGCTCAAATTATTTTTATCACAATTTTCATTTTTGGAGCATAACTCACAAACCTTTTTGAGATGATTAAAAAACGATCGGTATAAATGCTTTCTTTGAAGTGCTAATAATCCTTTTCTAATATATTCCCGACGCTTTAAATCATATAATTTTTTATTAAATATTTTACTTATAACCCTGATATAATCCTTGTTAAGATCAAATGCAAACTCAGATATTGCTTGTATTAAAATCGCAATTCCAACCGATCTCGCAATGGATATTTGCGTATCGAAAATTCTTACTTCTAAAGTATCATATTCTGTAAAAGGATAGAGATCTACCATTCGACAAGAATCAATATTTATCCCAATTTTTTCTGAAAATTCTTTTTTATCTAGATTCTCAAGTGGAGCTACCGGTTTTATCTGATTCGTATTTTTTAACCTCACGCATCGGATGAATTGATTTGATATTTTAGTTTGAAATAAATCTTCTTGTAAATTCATTTGCTGATTTTTATTATTTTGAAAATGAGAATAAGAAAATATGGAAAGTAAAGGTAAAAACCATCGAAGAACATTGTATGTTTTCAATCTTTGATTTTCATTTGCTATCCCAATATGATGATGTTCACCACAAAAATTATTCTCAATTTTTGGATGACCCGCATTTAGCAAAATTCTAAATCCCAATCTTTCACAAGCTTCGAGGGTCGAGGATATTAATGTCTTTATCCACCAGGTTAACTCATTAGCGCTACAGCATGGAGGAGTTACTAATTCAAGAGTTATAAAACTTCCCGTTCCGATATGTGTATCCTTCCCAATAATATCTATTGGACTCGTCTCCACGTTGTAATAGTCTTGTTTATATTGTATGTAAATCGTTTTGATTTTTTTTGAATCCCGTTCATTATCTCTGTTCTTGAGTAATTTATCTGTGCTTATTCCTAAGTTCAAAACCTTGTTATTAAATTTTTTATTCTTTTCCAATTTTTCTTTTATGAGTGGAAAAGTCTTTTTTACTAAGGATTTAAGATCTCTATTATTTTTAACGGGCGAAAAATCTTGATCTAATAGAAAATATTCCATTTCAACTCCATGCAAATATCTGAATTTGTTATAATTTCCATGGATTTCCAATAAATTCCAAAAATTATTATGAACCATTTTCTCCCCTAATATTTTTCTCTGGATATATTATAAGAAAAATTTGTAGCAAGTTTTTGATACCACTCAATCAATTTCTGCACATCTGAAACATAATGATATGCTCCATTGCCAGCTTTTGCTACTCTAGTCAATAAGGTTTCTGCCCCTTTTTCTTTGGTTTCATCCCCAATACCTATCGCATATACAATAAATGGAATCTCATTTTCCTCTAATTCTTCTTTCAAATCAAAAATTGTATCCAGTAACTTTTGTGGATTATCTACTTTTCTTGGATGTGGTCTCCCATCCGTCAATAGCAAAATCATTAATGGGTTATTATTATCAAATCTCTTTTTAAAATCTAACGCAATTTCCTTAGAATATTTAAAAGCGCTACTGATATTCGTATTTCCCCACCTAATAAAATCACTATCTTTTATTTTTTCAATTAATCTATTACAAATATTACTGTTGAATTCAGTAGCTTCAATAACTCCTTTCTTATTGTCATTATGAAGTGGTACTGGTTTTGCCTCATCAGCATATACAACAAATACGCATTTTTCTCCGTAACCTCTAGATATTTTTAATTGAAAAAACAAAAGAGTTGCAAGTAATACAGAGTCTAAACGGCTAGCCCCCCTATTTTTCTTAACCTCCCGAACTTTTTTACCATTCATAACCCATTTTTCTTCTGTTCTCCTTCCTAAACTTTCCTCAAGACGTACAAATAGATTAGAAAGAGCGGAATTATTTGATGATTTTTGGTTTTTTAGTAATCTGTTTTCAAGGTCTACCAGAATATCCTCAACTCCTTTTATACTCACATCATATCTAGTCATACTTCTAGAGTGATCTATAAGAAGAATTGCATTGAACGGCATCGTTTGGACCTCTTCCATTAAATCTATCTCACAGTTAGAATCTATCTTACAAATTTCTTCATCATTAAGATTTGGCTCACTAACTGAAATTCTTAGAGTAGCAGATTGTTCTGGCCAATAAACTTCCGTTGTTTGATGAAAATAATAATTCTTGAGAAATTTGCGTAATCTCTTTAAATTTTCTTTTTTGAAGAAATCCCTTGGATCAGTATCTATGGTTGAAAATTCAATTTTGGCTTTTTTAGCACTTCTCACAGTCCCTTTAAACGGCTCAACATCAACTATAATTCCATCTTGTATTCCAATATTATTCAATATGTTCGGATCCACTAAAAATGTGTCTTGATAGGCCTTGTCGCTTATATATGCTTTTAAAACCGCAGAACTTGAGGAATCCTCGTCAATGATTCTTATTAAATCATTTTGCTCAATTTCCAGATATTCTATATCTTTAGGATGAAAAATTGCTAACCCTTTATTACCCCTTTGCGTTGTAACTTGCATTAAAGTCATTTTTAATTATCCTCCGTTTACTTTTCTTAAATTAATAGAAAATTCATTTGCTAAGTTTTCAAACCAATTCGTTAATTCTTCAAAATCTTTTGTAAAATGATATTCCCCTCTTCCTATTTTCGCAATTCGTTCCAATAATTCATTATCTACTTGAATTTTTCTACCAATCCCAAGAGTAAATATTACCAGTTGTTTTTTCAATTTTTTTGCTGAATTCATGAGTTTTTGTAAATTTTTTTCGATTTTTTCTCGGGGATCCAGTTTTCGTGGTTCAGGTTTACCATCAGTTAAAAATAAAACTAATATAGGATTAGGATTTTCATTTGAATACATTTTTATTCTTTTTTCCAATTCTTTGATTGCAGGTGAGAATAAAGTCTTATCCTGTGAGAGTCCAGGTGGATCTATTAATTGTGAGTTTAGATTATTAATTACATTAATATCTGTAAAGTCATTAGGATCAAAAACTATTTTTTTATCTTGGAATTCAAAGATTTTTGATTTATCTGAATATAAAATTATTGAACATTTCTCTCCAAGCCCACGACTTATTTTCTGACTAAAAAACATCAAGATTGCTATAAA
>WJIN01000379.1 GCA_014730295.1 Promethearchaeota archaeon
TCCCTCTTCCCGCATGCCATTTTCCAAAATAAAATAATTCATAGTCCTCTTTCTTAAGCCGTTCCAAATATAATTCTCTATCGTATTTGTGATTTGTTTCATTTTTAATTTCACCATGGTTATGAGGAAATAAACCAGTTAACATTGTTCTTCTCGCGGGTCCACACAATGGACATGCAGTATATGCCCGAGTAAACTTAACCCCCTCATTAGCAAGCCGATTTAAGTTCGGACGTTTAATTTCAGGTCCATTAACCTTTTTTCCGTGTCCATAATACGCATGATGATCATTTAAAATATAAACCAAGTTTGGTTTTGGTGTCATTTTCTTATTTACCATCTATAAAATTCTATGAATATTAATTATGAATAATATCTAATTGATTAATTTCTTACCCTTTATCTTATCAAAAGTAACTTTATCATTTGTTTTACTCCGCCATAAGGATAAACGCTCCTTTAGATCCTTTAATATCCCGCTATACTCCGAACTATCTATTAAATTTTCCAATTCAAACGGATCTTCTTTAAGATCGTATAACTCATCTTTATATCCTTCATTATAAATATACTTATAGTGATCATACACTACTAATCGACCTACGATTGTCGTAAAGTGTCCATGGGTTTCACAAAAAATATCGTCTCTCCATTCTGAATCGATATTTTTAAATAATGGTACTAAGCTCTGTCCATCTATATCATTTTTAAATTGATCACCAACTAATTCTAGAAAAGTAGGTGCGTAATCGATATTACTTACAAACTTATCACATTTTTGGTCTGGTTTTATCATATCCGGATATCTAACCGCCATAGGAACTCTTACTAACTCTTGTGGCATATAAGAATCTTTATCAAAGTGTCCTCCATGACACGCTAATGCATCTCCATGATCTGCTGCCCACACGACAATTGTATTTTCTGATAAACCTAATTCATCTAGGGTTTTAAGAATTACTCCTCCGGCTTCATCTATAAGGGTTTGTTCGGCATAGTTTAATTCTAATACTTTTCTCCATTCTGACCATGGTAATGGATTGGGATATTTTATTTGGTTATTTTCAGTAAGCAGATGACTTGTATCAAATTTATATATCTCTGGCTTTCCTTCCAGATTATCAGAAAAGCTAGGCTGCTCGGGTATATCTTGATTGTTATATAAATTGATATATTCCTGAGGTGCAAAATAGGGTTCATGTGGACCCCAGAAATCAACTCTTAGATGAAATGGTCTTTCCTCAGATTTTTTGGCAATATTTTCCAAACTCTTACATGCCAAATCTGCGAGGAAGAATGCCTCATGAGATTCTTTTGGTGTGGTCATTATCCCCGTCACATATTCGGAATATGCTGGAAATGTTGGTTTGTATTTATCTCCCTTCATAATACCGAGATTTTTGGAGATAGGATCCAAGAAATTCCTCTGTATCTCAACTTCCATAAATGGTAATCTCTTCTCTTTGATATATTTCTCATATTCAGGAGTTGTATAAGGATTTCCATATCCCGGTACGGAAAATCCATCACATTGAAAATCTAAAGCAGTTCCTCTCCCTGCGTGCCATTTCCCAAAATAATAATTCTTATATCCCGCTTCGGCTAATTTCAACAAATAATTCTCGTGTAGATATTTAGAGTTAGTTTCATTTTTAATCTCCCCATGGTTATGCGGATATAGTCCAGTTAAGATAGTTCTTCTAGCAGGACCGCATAGAGGACATGCAGTATATGCATTTGTAAATTGTATACCTTCATTAGCAACTCGTTCAAAATTCGGCTTTTGGATCTTTGGTCCATTTCCCAATTTTCCATGACCATAATATGCTTGATGATCTTCAAATAAAAAGACAATGTTTGGTTTATCACTCATCTCAAATTTATCCCATAATTAAATTGATATTCAACAAATAAATAAGGTATTCTATATTCAGTGTTTCTTAATACAATTAGAGAATGTCATATAAACCATATATAACTTATTATCATCCATTGAATTCGGTATTATAATAGATATTTAAATTGTAATTATTTTGGTAATTAATATTTAATATTAGATTTGTAATCAGAAAGATTCATTTATCTTCATAGGTATATTAAATTAAAAAAAAAAGCAATAACCTATAGAGTATATAAGAAAAATGTCCCCTCGAAGAGAATTAACTCCGATAACCCGTATGCTTAAATCCATGGCATATTTAAAACCCGATAGGGTTCCCGTTTTATTTTTTCCCGAGTTCGACCTTATGGCAGATTTAGCTGAAAAACCTGTGAAGGAATATTTAAATGATGTCGACTTACAAATCGAAACTGGAGAGAAATTTAAAGAACGTTTTTCCGATGCCTATTGTGCGGTTTCTATATATCAGCCATATGCAGTCGCTCAAGCATTAGGATGCAAGTTGATGGAACCCGAAGATCTTATCCCCTCAGTGATAGAACATGCCATAAAATCTCCAGATGAGATTGAAAGCTTTAAACCTCCAGAATCTCCTTGGGATGTTCCTGGAACTGGAACATGGTTAGAAAAGATAGAATATTCCTTGGAGTCTGGGATTAAACCCGCCGGGACAGGAGAATTCGGTCCCGTTGAAGTAGCTTGTCTGTTATATGGTTATGATAAATTTATGTTCCATATGGTCAAGAAACCCGATCTCATTCATACATTATTAGAAAAATGTAATGAATTCGTCATAAGGTTTCAAGAAGAATGGATAAAACTAATCGGTGGATATGCAACAATTATATTGATAGCAGATCACGTAAGCGGATTTATGAGAAAATCATACGTAAATGAGTTTTTTGCCCCATACCATAAAAAATTATGTGAAAAACTTTCTCCACTCACAGGAGCAATGTTTTATCATTCTGAAAATGTAAGTGATCATTTCCTCCATGAAATAGGTAACTGGGGATATGCAATGTTTCATGGACAAGAATGGGGTCCACATCAACAAGCGAAAGATACAGTAATGGGCTTGGAAAACAAATTTACATTGGTTGGACAAATTCCCGGAAGGGATGTGATGTTAAGAGAACCCGACGAAGAGGTATTAAGGCAAAAAATAATCGAAAACATTACCACCTACGGTCCTGGAAGCGGATATATTCTTTCTACAGGCGGTGGAATCAATCGAGGTACTCCATTTGAACGACTTGATATGATGATCGAGCTTACAAAAGAATACGGGAGATATAAAACGAAAAGAAAGCTAATTGATCCTGAAGTTGAAGATAATTAATCTGATTGAATAGAATAAGAAAAAAAGTTAATAGGGATTAATAAATATCAAAATAATCATAAATCGATACGATGAGATATGAAAGGATGAAGAAACTTAGAATTGAAATAACTAATTGCAATTTCCAATTCGGTTTTTCTTTTTTTTTAGAATTATTGCTGATATTATTATAAGTGGTGCCATTTGGATTCCATTTATCATTAAGTTTGAATGAAAAATTTGCCGCATTAGGACTATATCTGCTAGAAATAACTGCGGGATCGTGATATATTTTTCCCACTCGGTTTGAGGATCGTGATTTGTTCAGAATTTCTACCTGCGTTGGTGATTTGAAAGCTAGAAAAAACAATAAAAGAACTTCTGGTATGTTAATAATAAGTAATAATGGGACGACAAAATTTACTGGAATACTAATAACAATAATCCCAATAAGACTATAAAAAAAATCTTGCTTTTCTTTAAGTATTAAATAAAAAGCTAGAAAATAAACAATTGCAATAGCTAATATCCCAAAAATAGTTAACGCGAGATTATAATATGTTACAAAAATAAAAAAGCTGAATGATATAAAGTGGAATATGATAACCAAGGAATATAATAATTTCTTAACTCCTCCAGATATTTTTCTCAAACTCTCACCTTTAATTTTAGATTTGGTTTTGAAAAAGGGTTGTATAATAAAATATTACTCAGATTTAAAAATCCTCTTATTATTTAATTCTTGGTTTTTTCCAAAATTTAATTGATAAGTAAACCAATTCCCATATTGGTCAATGAGTTTCAAATCAGCTTCTTGAGCCCATTTTTTTTCAGTTCTTCTAAGAGGATAATCAGGATCAAAAAAAAATTCACATAATGAAATAATTCCATCATCCTTTAAAACTCGGTTAAATTCCTTTAATGCTTTTATGGGATCGGGGATTTCCGGTAAGCAAGTGTTTAGGAAAAACCTATCAATCGTTTCATCCCCGAATGAGAGACTATATGCATCATCTATTTTTGGGATAATATTTTGAATATTCTCTTCCTTAATACGATCTTCTAATTCATTAATTACCCATTCTTGTATATCAACCGCATACACAACTCCCTCAGGTAAGATTTGTTTTGCAATGGCTTTTGTATAGTTACCTTTCCCCGGACCAATTTCTATAACTTTCATCCCCGGTTCTAGATGCAATCTCTCAGCGAGCTTATCGGGTTGTTGGATAAATTTTCTACGTATGGGATTATCA
>WJIN01000380.1 GCA_014730295.1 Promethearchaeota archaeon
AGAATCAACGGAGGAAGATTGCTCTTGAACATTAATAAAGCAGTAAAAGTTCGGATATACCCTACTCCCCTTGAGCAAGAGATATTAAACAAGACATTTGGTTGGTGCCGTCTTTTATGGAATCAAATGCTGGCAGAGAGGAATAAGGTATATCAACAGCTCAAGGAAGATTCTGAAGCCTTAAGAGTTCATAAATATAAAACCGAAAAGGAGTATAAGCAGGAATTTAAGTTCATGACGGAGGTCGATAGTAAAACCTTACAATACGCTACACGGCATCTATTAGAAGCCTTTCAGAACTTTTTTAAAGGGTTAAAAGAGGCTCGAAAAGTAGGATATCCGAGGTTTAAATCGAAGAAACACAAGCAAACGTATACCACCTTTAATATAAATAATAATATTAAGTGAATGGACGTGCCCCGAATGTGGCACTCATCATCACCGAGATAAAAACGCGTCTGCCAATATTAAGAAAGAAGGAATACGCCTCTTAGAAGAGAGAGGTATCACAGTCATTTCATGACCTACCGTAGGGACTACGGGAAGTCACGCTTGTGGAGATCGTGTAAGACGCCATTTAGGCGCGGTGGTCAAGGAAGCAAGAATCCAGCTCCTTTAGGTGCTGGTAGTTCAACAACAAAAATAGAAGATAGTTTAATCATTCAACATTTCCTCAAGAATTTGAGCAGCATCATTTACGAACTTAGGACATCTATTCATAAAGAGGTTTTCTCGAATAGCTTTATTTTTTCCTTCTTCTGTACTAAGGTTGCAGCCAATTAATTCGTTGCATTTGATCGAATCATTCATAGACTCAAATTTTTCAATAAAATCATTCACTATCTCATCAATATTTTCTTTCTTGTTATACTCACTGGGTTTAGAATTGCCAAATTTCAAACCTAATACCATAATAGCACCTATAACTGCACCACATACATTTCCAGTACTCCTCACACCATCTCCAAATGGAGCCGCTAATTTTAACCCTGCATCTCGATTCATTCCGTATCTGATACCGTATGTAGATATTATGGCCTGCGCAGGTCGATATCCTTTCTTATATAAATAAACTGCTTTCTCTACTTCACTCATACTAACATTTCCCTTCTCTCAATTTTTTACTCGATGGAAATTTTTTAAATTCGCTCTTATAGAAATTCGTTCTATAACCTACAATTAGTGTTGATCTTTTTATTTTTTTCCGATATGAATTTCTAAATTTATTCCAAATGATTTCCTAAAAAAAAGAAATATCAGTTTTATGAGATTTTTAGTATGAGTGGAATTAAAAAAAGACGCTTTCAAATTGCAAACAAGAGATTTTAAATAATCCTAAATATTGGGATAATTTAGCGGAAGAATTATACTTTTTACAATTAATGATAACTATCAGAGAAAATGACCACTATAATCAATTTATTCTTAGCATATCTTATTTTAATACCCTTTATCGTGATAAATCTATTATTCTCAATTGGCAATTTTGTTCAAAATAAAATAGGTGAAGTTCTTTATGAACGCGTGGAGATTGAAAACGAACGAATAAATCATCATGAAACAGCATTTAAGACCATTAATATTTTAATTTGGATCAGTGTGGGAATTATAGGCGTTCTCTTTCTAGAAAATCCTATATCTTTTGAAGCAATTTTTGTGCTTTTGGCATTTCGAAATGGGGCAACACTAAGTAAACGTTTTGTCTTTGGGCTTCATGATACAAGAATAATAAAAAACACATTTTCAAAAAACAGAATAACCCGTATTATATCCAAAATTATCATTATCTCCATAGTCGTGGAATTATCCTTTTTGCTAGCATGGGGCGTAATATATCAATCCATAGATGCTTATGTTAAAACTTTTTTTGGCTTAGAGGGAAATATGTTTGTCTTTTTAATTTGGATAATAGGACTCATCTATGGGATTGTCTTTTCTTCAATCCAGAGTTGGTTTTCTAATGACTTCTTATTGAAAAATGAAATTAGCATCGCCTTGCTAGTAGCAGGTGAATTTTTTAAACAAAAAATAGAGGATAAGACGGGATTTTTCAGAAGATTTTCTAAAGACTAAAATTTATGCTCAAGTCAAAAATTTTATTTGATATGGAGGGTTTTTAATCTTAATTTATAATGGTTTTAGTTTAGAAAATTGAAGAAACTTAATGAGAGGTTTAATAAGTAATGCCGTTAGATGACCCATTTAAAAAGCGGATTGCCCGCCACCATTTATTAATGAAAAGTGTGTGTAGAAAATGTGGCGCTTTGAATCCCATCAAGGCGAGAAAATGCCGACGATGTCATAGTAAAGACTTACGCTTAAAAAAAAGAGAATTGCCAAAATAATCCTATATCATTTTTTACGTCCAGCCAACTCTTTTTTGAATTTTTCTAAGAATTAGATTTTTTTCAAGTTTGGGTAATTACATCTAAGAAAGAAAAGGTAAAGATTTGGAATTAATCTTCTTGGGAAAAAAACTTGCCAAAAATTTCTCCAAATACTTTAACGGCGAGAAAAATATCCATCTGCTCCTCCTTAAATTTATGATTTTTTGCGCCCAGTTTATCATAATTTTCGGATTGAGTCTCCTCATGAATTTCGATAGTGATCTTATACCACCCACATTCTAATATTGAATTAGGTATTTAAAGAATATCACTTAAAAATATTTAAATAAAAAGAGTGCGGTTATTAATGGAGAAATATAAAAATTGGAGAGCGAAAATTCTTAGCAAAAAAAATCAAGTAATGAAGAGTGGAGGAGAATTTTTATTTAAATAGGATCAAGTTTTAGGTAAATTTAAAAGCTAATATATGAATTTAAATTGAAGAAAGATGGAAAAACAAAAATTAAACATTTGCCTCATAGATAAAAAAGATTTCCATAATTTAGAGGGAAATGACCTCGACACCCGCACAGTATATGAATTCTATATTGACACCGATGAATATGGGGAAATGAGCTGGTATGTGGAATATTATGCCTATGAAGATTATCGGTTTGAACTACGCAATCCAGAAGAAATATTGATTAAGGATGAAAAAGTCGATTTTATTATTACGTATCCATTATCGGTAAATGTCAAAATAACTTTCACTAATAAAGGCGGGTTTCGCAGAATCGATATCGTACGATATCTCTATGAAGGGTATAAATATATTTATGATGAGGAAACAAAGGCAGTCGGGAATCCCGGCACCTATGAACGCCTTTATAATCGACGGGAATCGCATGGGCCATATGGTATCTGGGGGCATTATATGAACGATCTCCGTTTAGAAGGAATGATGTATTTCGCGGATAAGAAGCAGGTGCAATTTCTCATCGGTTCGTAAAGTGCGATATCCGGATATTCAAAAAATATTCTTAATAATAGCTATATCTGTATATTTCATTCAATTAATTGTTTCGAGAAGATTCCATCCTATAAAACACTTTTAAGCGTTTAATCCCTATTTTTAAAAATTTAAAATCGAAAATTTTTTTAATTTTTTTGATTTAGAGATCATTAAATATCTTTAATAGAATTCTTTAATTACAATAATATAACAGAATTAAAACAAAAACAAATCTTAACGAGATGAACTAAATATGTGTGCTCAACTTGGAGGTCAACCGATCTTCATAATGAAAGAAGGCACTGAACGTACCCGTGGAAAGGACGCGATGGAAAATAATATTGCAGCTGCAAAAGTGATCGCAGAAGCAGTACGCACGTCCTTAGGCCCACGTGGTATGGACAAAATGCTAGTAGACCAATTCGGCGATGTCGTCATTACGAACGATGGTGCGACCATCTTGAAAGAGATCGATGTCCAGCATCCCGCAGCCAAGATGATGGTTGAGGTTGCCAAGACACAAGATTCAGAAGTTGGAGATGGAACCACTACAAGCGTTATTCTTGCAGGTGAATTCTTAAAACGAGCCGAAAAATTGCTCGAACAAAAAATTCACCCCACGGTTATTACTGAAGGATTCAGGAAAGCTGCGGATAAGGCAATCGAAGTGTTAAATAACATGTCAATTAAAAGCGGTATTGATGATTACGATGGACTCAAAAATGCGGCTATGACATGTATGTCATCTAAGATTGTATCCGAGAGCAAGGATATGCTCGCTGATTTAACGATTGAAGCTATCAAAGCGATCGCTGAGCAAGATGAGGAAGGAAAATGGGTTGCCGATATTGACAAAGTCCAAATTCAAAAGAAGGAAGGCGAAATGATTGATGATACAAAATTAATCAAAGGTATCATCTTGGATAAAGAAGTTGTCAATCCTGGCATGCCAAAATCCGTCAGCGATGCGAAGATTCTCTTATTACAATCCGCAATCGAAATCGAAAAAACCGAGTTCGACAGCAAGCTCCAAATTACCAGTCCGGAACAAATGCAAGCATATCTGGATGAAGAAGAAAAGATGCTCAGAAATATGGTGACCAAAATTAAGAATGCGGGTGCTAATGTCGTTATCTGCCAAAAAGGCATTGATGATATGGCTCAACATTTCTTAGCGAAAGAAGGCATCATGGCAGTACGACGTGTTAAAAAATCTGATATCGAAAAACTTGCAAGCGCAACCGGCGGAACCATCTTTAACGATCTTGATGATGTCACCGCAGAACAATTAGGAAAAGCTGGAAAAGTAGAAGAACGAAAGGTTATGGGCGACTCTTGGATATTTATCGAAGAATGTGCTGACCCAAAGTCCGTCGTGATTCTGATTCGAGGTGGAACTGATCTGATTGTTGATGAGGTTGACAGAGCGATTCACGATGCTCTCTGCGTTGTTCGAGATATTGTCGAAGACCAGAAGATCGTGGGTGGCGGCGGAGCTCCTGAACTGGAAACCGCTATTCAATTACGTGAATATGCCTCAACTTTAGGAGGGCGTGAGCAGTTAGCAGTCGAGATTTTTGCTGACAGCCTTGATATCGTTCCTAAAACTTTATCCGAAAACGCTGGATTGGACCAAATTGACATTCTCATGAAATTGCGGGCGTCTCATCAGAAAGGCAATAAATTCGCTGGATTCGATCTCGAGTCTGGTGAGGTTGTTGAGAATATGATGAATATTGGCGTTGTAGAGCCAACCGCAGTGAAGGTTCAAGCCATTAAAAGCGCGACAGAAGCTTGTTCAATGATTCTCCGCATCGATGATGTCATCGCTGGTGCAAAAACGGATATGCCACCTGGTGGACCTGGCGGTCCTGGTGGAATGCCTCCTGGAGGTATGGGTGGTATGGGAGGCATGGGTGGCATGGGTGGAATGCCCCCGGGCATGATGTAGAGAAGTCTTATATAATCTCTTATATTTTTTATTTTTCTATTTTATACATTTTTAATTTTGAGATAAGTAATAGTTGTCTATTTTATCAATATTAAAATAGAGAATAATATAGATATATGGAAAATCACTTTCTTTAATTAATGCGAATAATAAGAAATTTTAAATGGATTAAGGTATCTCAAAAGGTAAGGGGATTTTAGAAACTATTTAGTTTAGGAGTTTTATCTGTATCAAAATTATTACTTTTCAGATTTATTAGGAGTATATATTCTGTAGAATTCTTCATATCATTCCAGATACATTCGAATTTCGAATTATCCTCTAACTAAAATTATAAAATTGATTCATGAGTTTTTCTTTAGTCACTTGATAAAATTCCCGAGCCTCTTCGGCGGTCTTCGGATTCACATCTAAATTTTCATGGACGATATCATTACGCATTAATCTCCATTTATGAAATTTATCGAGAAGATTAAAATCTTTCCCAAGTTTCGTTTGAACCTGTTCTATCATATCGGAAGTATTTAAATCATCATCATTCGGAATCGGTTCTCCTATAACTCGAAGATAAATGATTTCTACGATCTTTTCGATACTCAGATACATTAATCTAATAAATTCCTTATAGTTCCGATTATCAAAGGCTCTATTTGAATCATTTTCGACTTCTTGAATTTTCTTTTCTAACTCTTTAAGACCTTTATCGATAAATTTTTGATAGTCATTAATATCACCAATATTATATTTTTGCGCATCATTAAACTCCCTTCTTGAATCAAACCCACCTTTTCTCGCCTTTATAAAATCCTTATAATTATCGAAATCTGTACTTTTCCATTCCTTAAATTCATTAATATCTTTTATACCAAACTTTTTAGCTTCGAGATACTCTTTTCTATTTGAAAATGAATATTTTTTTGCCTCCTGAAATAAGTCAAAATCTTCCTTGCGTAATCCAAAATTTGCTTCAATAAATTCCTCAAACTTCATGTAATCGTCAATTTCATAATATTGACAAACTAAATACTGTTTCATTTCTTCGCAATTAAATTTTTCAATGTTAAAAAAATCTTCAAGATATTCTATTTCATCTCTAGAAGGCTGGAAAATTATTCCTTCTTTAATTAGATACAAATAATTTGTAGATCTATGATGGGGAGGACCAATTTGGAGATCACTAAAGAGGATTTTAAGATCCTCATTCTTCAAAAGATTCGCAAATTGTCGGGCTGATAGTGAAATTCTAGCTAAATTTGATCCACGTAATTGTTTTGTAAAAATAATTTTAGGAATTTTTGCCATAATTTTTCAAGATTATTTTAATTCTGATATTGTTACTATATAATTTCTCTAAATATAAAGTTTGGACGAATAATTGGATGTTAATATTACTAATTACACAATTATTTAGTTTTATTCTCATAATATATTGGGTCAAAAGTTAGTTATGTTTATATATAACAAAATCACAAACTATATTTAAGCCAAAGAGACAAAAAATAGAGAGATTGTATGAGATATTATTGCAATATATGTAAGAGGGATATAAC
>WJIN01000466.1 GCA_014730295.1 Promethearchaeota archaeon
CCCCCCCCCCCCCCCCCCCCCCCCCCAGACCATGAATCTAAATGCTTTTTGAGGTCATATGAAAACGTACAAGCATCTATACTCGCAAATCTACGATTTTCAAAATCTCTATTGGGCCTATCGGGCCGCACGCAAGGGTAAGCGCAGCCGGCCGGCGGTGGCTGCCTTTGAGTTTGATATGGAAAGCAATTTGCTGGCGTTGCAAGCGGAGCTCCGCGAGCAAACCTACCAGCCGGGCGCGTACACTAACTTTTACATCCACGAGCCCAAACGTCGTCTGGTGAGCGCCGCGCCGTTCCGAGATCGTATTGTCCACCACGCACTGTGCAACGTCATCGAACCTATCTGGGAAGCGCGCTTTATCCATACCAGCTACGCCTGCCGTAAAGGCAAGGGAACCCATGCAGCATTGGATCAATGCGAGCACGGGGTACGGCAATATACCTATGCTTTTCACGGCGATATCGTCAGGTATTTCGCCTCCATCGATCTTGAGATTATGCGAGAACTCTTGGCGCGGCGCATTGCCGACCGACAAGTCTGTGGGCTGATAGATCGCATCCTGGAAAGCGGGGCTGATATTCAGACCAGCGAGGCACCGCCGGTTTACTTCCCGGGTGATGATCTTTTTGCCGCCCTGCGGCCCAGGGGGTTGCCCATCGGCAACCTGACCAGCCAGTTCTTCGCCAACGTCTATCTGCACGAGCTGGATAAATTCGCCAAGCATGAATTGCGCGTGCGGGCCTATCTGCGCTATATGGACGATTTCGTCCTGTTCACCGACGACAAAACCCAACTTCACGCCTGGAAAGCTGCCATCCGTGAGTTTTTGGCAGACCGACTTCGGTTGGCCCTGCATCCTCGAAAAAGCGTTATCTTTCCGGTCAAAGTGGGCGTGGATTTTTGTGGGTTCCGTATCTATCCTACCCATCGACGTCTGCGGCGCAGCAGCATCCGGCGTTTTGTGCGGCGCTTCCGTCGCCAACGGGCAGCTTACCGACGCGGGGACCTTACCCTGGAGGAAGTGAATACCTCGGTGCGTTCATGGATCGCCCACGCAGCTCACGGCAACACGTGGCGCCTGCGACAACGTTTGTTCAGAGATTACCCTCTTCGATGAAAGACCCACGTCCACAATCGCCGATCTTTGTCAAAACCTACAACTTCTTGTTGTGGATCATCCCCCTCACGCTTAAATTCCCAAAATCGCAGCGGTTTCTGTTGGCAGAGCGATTGAGTTCGATGGGGTTAGATTTTTATGATCTGATCCTGGATGCTGTGATGGAACCGAATTTACAGAGCGAACACCTGGATCAGGCAGACAAGCTTTTGACCAAGATCCGGCTCTACGTGCGTTTAAGCCACGATTTGCAGTGCATAAGCCCGAAGCAATTCGAACATGCAGCTCGTCTAATGGATGAATTGGGGCGGCTGCTCGGAGGGTGGAAGCGCAAACTGGCGAGTACAAAAAAACAGTGATCAAAATGGTATGAAGAATCTCGGCACGTTCGGAGAGGTGCAGAGAAAATGGCGTATAGCGGTAAGTAAGCGCGAATCGTTACCTACCGCAGCGTGGGGACAGGCCAAAAAACAGGTGTTGCGCGGCGGCTCGTTCAACAACAATCCGAACAACATACGCGCGACGAACCGCAACAACAACGAACCCGACAATGCCAACAACAACATAGGGTTTCGGTGTGCAGTCGCGTCGCCAGGCAGCTTCCTCAAAGGCCAGGTGCCTTGAATCTACGGATGCAGGGCTAGTGCCGCGAGAGAAGATTCCAGGCCAGTTCCCGGTTGGGTCTATCCGTTGGCTCAACCAAAGAAGACATCGGCCCCGCCCGGTGTGGTAGGTGCATGCCCTGACGGCGTGTCATTCGACGCTCAGGGCGGGGCCATCCCCAAGCCTCAAAAGTTCGGGAAGATCACCATGCCCCGGACTGAAGACAAAGGACAACACTTATGAACTCAGCGCACCTTGTAGACGCTCTGGAACGCGGCACGCTCGCGCTCTTCCTCGGCGGGGACTTGCCCCAGGCGCTCACCGGCGTGCCCTCGCGCGCGGAGATGGCCCGCGCGCTGGCGCGGCGGCACGGTCTGGAAACCAGCCCGTCCCTGGCCCAGGTCGCGCAGCAGGTGGGGCGCGGCGGGTGGCGGCGCGCGTTCACGGTCTTCCTGCGCGAGCAGCTCCAGGACGCGTCGCCGCAATCTTTCCACCGGCGCGTCGTGGCGCTGGCGCACGAGCACGGCGTCCAAACGCTCGTCTCCACCGCCTACGACGGCCTGCTCCAGCGCGCCTTCGACGACGCGGGCGTCCCCGTCGAGGTGGTGTGGAAGGACAGCCAGCTCGCCGTCGCGTTCCAGGACCGCCCGCTGCTCATCCAGCTCTACGGCAACCCCCTGGCCGACGTCGAAAGCCTCGTCGTCACCGAGGACGACCACCTCGATCTGTGGCGCGACCGCCGCCGGGCAAGCGTGCTCGACGAGGTGAAACGCGCATTGCAGCGCAACACCGTGCTCTTCCTGGGCTACAACCTCAGCGACCCCGATGTCCGCCTGCTGTGGCGCGAGGTCCTCGGCCGCGCCGGCGACCTGCACCGGCGGGCCTTCGCCGTGTGGCCCAGCCTGCCGGCGGCCGAGGTCGCCGTGTGGGCGGATCGCGGGATCGAGATCCTGGCGCAGGACCCGTGGGGGTTGGTGGACGGCGGGGTCGCAATGCGGCAGCCCCCGGCCCCAGCGACGCCGCCACCGGCGCCGTCAAGCATGCCCGCGCAGCTCTACCAGCAGGTGCAAAGGGCCCTGTTGCGCTGTGGCCCGTTCCGCAGTGACACCGCGCTGCGACCGCTGTTCATCGACCGTCGCATCAGCCTGTGGCATAATAGTCTACCCTCGGCCAACAGCCCCATCGAGCGGGTGCAGGCTACGATCGAGCACCTGTTCCTCAAATCCAACGCTGAGGGAACGAACGCGCTGGTCCTACTGCTGCGCGTACTGCGGGATCAGACGTCTCAGGGGGACGCTTGTTATGGGCAGTTGGACAAACTGGCAAAGAAGCTTGACACACTTCTGAAGGGGCAGGGCTCAACAGCAGCGACATAGCCACATCCACCGTCGCAAAAAGGGCAGGGGACAAACGTCACGCTTAGGCAAAAGTTTCTTTCAATGATGGACCGGGTGATAGAACTCGAAGATTTCACAACTGGCGGGCGTTGAAGCTGGCCAATGGACCGCCGTCGCTTCCACCGTGGCGCTGATGGAGTTGGCGGTGCGCCCCTGGCAACTGGAGCGCCCGGACGTGGCCCACGCTGAGGTTGCGCTTCTGGGGGATTTCGTCACGTAAGACGCACTCCAGGC
>WJIN01000381.1 GCA_014730295.1 Promethearchaeota archaeon
CTGTAATGCCCATTCCTTTTTTATGATAGACGTTGTATTTTTCATTTTATCAACAACATATCCGTTTTCTTCAATAAAGTCCTCATTTTCATCTAAAAGCTTCCTAAACTTATTATTAGAAAGATTTGTTCTTCTATCAATGAAAGCTTCTAAATTAGGACCTTCATTCCCTGTGACTCTGTGAAAGTAATTACTATTCATATATTCAATTAGAAATTCTATGTATTCCTTAATATCAAAATGATTATCATATAATTCTCTCAGTAATTCAAAAGCGTTTCTAAATATATGATTCATGTCAATTGTCTTCTCATTTTCGATAAACTCGTTTCCCATAAAGGGGATCATTGTATCGATTAGATATTTCTTAAAATACTCGAAATCATCATCGTTTACCTTTTTTCTTAGTCGTAATGCTGCTATCGCTTTAATTACTTTTTTGATAATATTTGATTCTCTTGGATTTAAAATAGCATTTGGCTTACTTTTCTTTTTTTCAATAATTAATTGATGATAGATTTTCATAATTGCATTCTCAGCATCTTTAGGCATTGAAATTCCTTCAGAATAGATCCTCTTTGCTTCCATGAGATAATTATATATTATAGTATCACTTTCTTGAAATCCAGGCATATAATTATCCCTATCACGTTTCTCCAGTAATTTAACAATTCTATCAGTATTTCGAGGAGCAGCATAATGAACATCAAATCTATCAAGAACACTTTTCTGATCCTCCGGAAATCCAAGATTTTCAACAAGAGACTTTGTATAATCATATGCTTCATCTGGAGTTTTATAATTAACTGATAATCCTATTGTTCCTTTTGCTTCAGCATTGATCGTTGTACCATCAAGAGCCCGAGAAATTACTCCTTCCTCAAAACACTTAGTAGTTTCTAATGCATCGGGATCGTTTCTGTATAAATATTGCGCTTCGTCTATTAGGAATGTTTTACGATTATAATATGGAATAGCTCCATATCTCTTTACTAAGTCTTTCTCATTATTATTTCTCTGAGCTACGGGTACAAGTCCTTTTGATGTAGTATTTTTCCCTCCTATTATTCCAAAATTAGTAGGTCCAAGAATTCTTTTGAAATGCCGTGCTATTCCAGACTTAAGTGTACCTGCATGACCACCCACAATAATATTGATACCATTTCGCTTGTTATTAGCTTCATCCCACGAATCACTTGATATGTGCTGCAGAGCATACATTAACTTAATCGGAAAATAATTGAATATTCTTTGTGAAAACGGATGGATGCTGTCGATAATTCTATTACAAAACAAAGGATCTTTTTTCAACTTTTTTTTAATTT
This sequence comes from Promethearchaeota archaeon, assembly GCA_014730295.1. The sequence continues at coordinate 1,326 of WJIN01000381.1, forward strand.
GCTTAATAACTTCAGGATCAATATTATTAATATGTTCAAGATTGATATCTATGACATTTATATAGTAGTCTGGTGCTTGATCCTCTTTCATTGAGCCTACATCAGCAGTATCAAGCTTTAGAATACCCATAACTTCAATCTCATCGTTCATATGCAGATTTCTTGCCTTTTTCTGAAAATATTTAATATTATTATTGATATAACAAGGAATCTCATTTATCATATCCTTATTTTCCACATCAATAATCGCAAATAATCGCTTCTCGTAAGCAGTAGACTTCTCTGGGAGTATCAGAAAATCTCTCTTAGAAGACGCCTTACAACGCTTATTTATACAAAAACTCGGATGTCTATATTTCTCACGGGTTCGTCGCAAAACAGCAGTCTCAAATTCTTTACCACAAACAACACACATCCATTTTATTTTTCTAAATTCAATCTTTCTCTGCAGTCCAAGAGACATAAATCTACCTTTAAATCTATATATTTTATCCAAATATTTAACCAAATATGAGGAAAGATTCTTCTGTACGGGAATCATCCAATCTGAGTTCTTTGAGATTTTAGGAATAATATGTACTCCTTGAAATTCATCAAGATTCTCCAATTCCTCATAAATGTCCTTAAAGTCATTGTTAAATCTTGCTACTTTGATCAAAATCTCTGAAAGGATCTCAAAAAAGACTTCCGGTTTTTTTCTGAACTTATTTATCAAATATTCCTCTTCAAGATCATCCAAGTCTAATTCAATCAGAGGACTTTTTGACCCGTTTAAGACTTGCTTAATCAACTCGTCAGAATATTTCTGATTCGCTCTTATAAAATCCTCAAAATATTTCGCTGGATTTTCTGGTATCGTTGCACCAGATTTCGTGTCTGGATGACTCGAAGGAAATGGCTTCTCTGTCTCAACCAATTTTCTCACCTGTGATATTTTTTATATTGATTTCATGTAAATATTTATCGGTCCAGCGAAATAGGAAGTACGATGCAGCGCTCCCTATTCTCCATTTTGACTTCCAAATCAAACTAAAAATCATATACCCAACTTTTTCGATGAAATATGCTACTTTTTGTTTTAAATTCACGTTTATAACACCTTATTTTTTTTTAAAAATATAACAAATAAAATCTCCGGTCTTCTTGGGATGATCTAAAAAAAAGTCTAAAAATTCTTGATAATTTTCAATCCCATCTTTTCGAGCAAATTCAAACCAAGATTCCCCTAAAATTGGAGATTCAGTTATCTTTGCTCGCTCAATATAC
>WJIN01000382.1 GCA_014730295.1 Promethearchaeota archaeon
CTACGAATTTTATCGGCAAAAATACTCTTAGTTTTCTTAAAGCTTATTGTTTTTCCCCAAAAAGTGTTCGTCTTCCCAGAATGACATCAACAAATAATTTCCCTATCTTGATTATTGCGCCTATCGTGGGTTTAAAATCCCGAATGGAATAAATGTCGTCACGATAAACGAATCCTTTTATGAATTTTGTAATACTACCGAGTAACCCGTTCCTGAGAGACTCAAACAACCATAAAATGTCGCCGGGAAGGGTCCATCGCTGTTTTAAGCCCTTTAGATACGGCGGTTGTGTGACTGGTTCCCCTAGAGTCTGTTGAATGTGTAAGTACGGAAAGTCCACCCCTGAAGAAATAGCGAGGGGAAGTGAGCCCCAATATCGGCCGTTTATTTCAATCAAGAAAAATTCGTCCTCTATTTTAATGAATTCTAACATTGCTACCCCCGTCCAACCCAGTTCACTTATGATTTTCTTGGAATACTCGAGAAGAAGGGGCTCGTTAATACTTTCACGTACTGTGCTAGCTCCCCCGCTTCTGGGGTAGGATCTAACACGGATGTGCTGAAAAAATGCCACTATCTTACCATCTTTACAAAGGACTTCACACCCCACGCCGATACCGGTTACTTTTTCTTGAATAAGTGGCAAATAATCTAACTCCGAAAGGAACGAGTTCTGGGCGAGAAAATTAGCAAATTTTTCTAGTAATTCGTCCTTGGATTCAACATAATTATCCGACGTGACTTTCAGGATTTTCAGGCTATTATCGTGGAAAATTGATTTACTGCGGGGTTTAATTAATGCAGGATATTGGATAATTTCCGAGATTTCTTGGATAGAATTGGTTTTACTTGGTAAAAATGTTCGTGGAATTGGAATACTCAGAGATCTACAGAGTTCCCAGGTATTTGCTTTATCATATGTTAGGACATACTTGTTCCAAGTTTCAATTGCAATCTTAGAATAATTCTCGAGTGATCCCTTATATTTTGATAGAATCGTGGAAGTCTCGTCGGAAGTTGGAATCACAAGGTCAAAGTGATATTTACGTAAATAATAACACAAGTGGACAAGAAATTCGCTAACATTTGACTCAACAATCGATGGTGATACAAAGGCTTGACTTGTATACTTAGAAAGAGAGGCAAGGGAAAACGGGCTCGATCCCAAGCAGGTTACATTTATTCCTCGTTTTCCTAAGGATCGTACAATTGCTAAAGAAGACCGTTCATCTGCGTCTAGTACAAGAACTTTCATCTGGATCGTGTCCAATTATGTCAAGGTTTTTGGGCTGTCAGAACAACATTTAGCGATATTTAGCAGTATCTTGGTTTTCTCACAGAATATGCTACATATGTGTGAAAACAAGGGTAAGTGATTCCGGATCGAGAAATATTTTTTGGAACGGAGTAACCCTTCCTTGAGCCCCACCCGAGTAAAAGAAGGGATTCGGAAGATAGTTTTTACAGAGGCGATTTTCCATGGAAAATGGGCATCACTACCTCCGATCATTGGTTTATTCAATCTCATTGCAAGTTTTTTTGCTCTTTCATTTTGGCGTTTTGTACACCTTCCATTAAAAATTTCAATAAGGTCCACTTGCTCTACGATCTCCCCGATTTTGATTTTATGGTGCGAGAACGGGTGAGGTAATACGACTAATCCGCCTTGGTCTTTAATTTCCTCGGTAACTGTCTGAAATCTATCACTTTTAATCGGTTCTTCAATGAATAATCCAATAATATCTCCTATCTCCGTCTTAATTTCCACTCCTTTTACCCAAATCATACCTCTCTCGTTGTAATCGCTTGAATTTGCTTCGAAAGAATTATGGTCTGTTATTGAAATACAATTCAATCCCCTTTGTTGAGCAAGTTTGAAAATTGTACTCGGCCTTTGAACTGAATCCTTGGAGAATTTTGAATGGATATGAAAATCGCCTACAATCCATTTTGATTCGATATTCATTTTCTTCAATCTCGTGTGATTGAATCTACTTAACCACATAGAAAATGGAATATGACATCATTTGGATTTTTCGCAGAAAAAAATTTCTTCGCTAGGTATTAGCACAAATTTTTCGATGATGGCTGGTTTTAAGTCCCGAGCAAATTTATCAACTTTAACCTTAAATCCCGCTTTCTCCAAGCGCTCTTTATAATCTTGCCCATATATTCTTACATGGTTACTATGTCTGAAGTATTTCACTCTTTTCCTCGGTGAACTGATCCAAGAGGCCTCTAATGTTTTTTCAAGCATTTCATTGAGAGGAGATTGGATGATTGCCCACCCACCGGGTTTCAGAATTCGATATAACTCTTTCATAGCCTGTTGATCATTCGGAACATGTTCTAACACATGAATACACAGAATAACATCAAAAAAATTATCTTTTGAAGGAATACGTGTAATATCGACTTGTATATCTGCCCTGGATACTTCAAGATCAGCACTGAAATATTCAATTTGGGGGAAGTTCGTTAGCTTCTCTTGAAAAATATGTGTTGGTGAAAAATGAAGTACTTTTCTCGTGGATTTATTATCTTCAAATAAATCAGTCCGGTACTTGAGATAAAGCCATAATAAACGGTGCCGTTCTAAGGAATCACAATATGGACATCGTATATTCAACCGGGATTTGCCATAATTAAGAAATTTCCGAAATTTGTTACCACAGCATGGACAATAATACGAATTTCCAAAAAAAACAACCGAGAG
>WJIN01000460.1 GCA_014730295.1 Promethearchaeota archaeon
AGAGAACATTGAGAAACGTCGTCTTGCCCGTACCGGTCCCGCCGGAGATGACGACATTGGTCGCAGCGACCACGCATGCCTTTAGGAACTCCATCAACTCCTCACTGACGGACCCAAACCGAATCAAGTCCTCGACGGTCAGAGGATCTGTGAAGAATTTCCGGATGGTCAGAATTGGGCCTTGCAAGGAGATAGGAGGAATAACGGCATTGACACGGGAGCCGTCCTCAAGTCGGGCATCGACCGTTGGACTACTCTCATCAATGCGACGCCCAAGAGGAGCGACAATGCGTTCGATAATTCGCATCAGGTGCTCATTAGACTCAAATACGATATTGGTGCGCTGCAATTTACCATTGCGCTCCACAAATATCTTCTTCGGCCCATTGACCATAATCTCGCTGACAGAATCCTCCGCGAGCAACGGTTGTAGCGGGCCGAGGCCTAAGATCTCAGCAACAATCTGTTCGAAGAGCGCGTCGCGCTCACGGCGCCCTAGAATAATGCTTTCTTCCTGGAGAATAGACTCATACATCTCACGGATAGTCTCCCGAACCTCTCCAGTCCGAGACACATCCATCGCCGGATCCAATTCAGCAATGAGCCGGTTTTGTACTCGGTTCTTTAAATCCTTATAGGCATCACGCGCCCTCGGCACAGGACGTCGCTGAACCCCAGAGCGTCCAGACTCAGAGTTCGAAGATGATCGCCTCCGTTTGCCCTCGTCACTGGAACGGTCCGATGAGGGTTTTTTTTCAATTCTACGTAAGAGAGACATCATTCCCCCTTGATGCTAACCAACATGTCACTATAGTAGACGTCCTAAACCCGCTCGCCGCTGTGGTTCCTTGGCCTCCTCTTCGTCCTCTTCCGACAAAGAAGCAAAAACACGCTCATGAACTCGTTTGGCTAACGCAGTGACAGCCTGTCCTAAATCAGTACGGCCCCCCTTCATCATCACAGGCTCACCGAGATTCGCAGACCGCAACGCCGTACGCTCATCCAACGGCAAATGCGCAAGAGCCGGCATCATCGCGCGCTCAATCGCTTCAGGTTGAATACCCATGCGCTTGTTGTCCACCCCATTAATCAGGAGCGCCAACCGATCCAAATCGTACTCCAATTTCTGGAGAAGCTGGACAAAGAGACGGGCACCCCGGATTTCAGGGATGACCGGTCGGGTGACCAACAGCAACAAGTCGTTCACATCCATCACAGCCAAAAGCACATCATCCACCTGATGAGCCGTGTCCACAATCACGTAATCAAATTCAGAGCGGGCAAAATCAAGAATAGCCTTGAATCGCCGATTGGCCCCGCTGTCCTCAATACCCCCCTCCCTGAAAATCTCAGCTTGCTCGGGGGAGTCCGGCGCGACCAAGACCTTGACCCCAGACCCATGGGACACCATTACGGTGTTCAACAGATTGGGATCAAGATCCTCCGCGTGGGGCGCAAGATCGGCGAGCGTACGCGTCACCTGCAACTTCATAAAGATGGATACATCTCCGAATTGTAGACTGCCGTCGATCAAACAAACTTTAGAATCCGCACCCAACAATTTTCTGATCGCGATCGCCAGATTGACAGCGAGCGTTGTACACCCGGTTCCACCTTTTGGGCTATAGACGGTAACGATTTTACCATCCAAAGTGCGCGACCGTCTCTCATCCGTCCCTGATTCCTCAATCTCAACGCCCGCTCTTAGGGGCCCGGTTCCCATCTGTTGCTTCAGCTTGTGCGCGCGTCGTATGGCATCAATCATCTCATCGGCGCTTGGCGGCTTGGTTAGATAATCTCGGGCACCCGCCATCATCGCGCGTCGGAGATAATCCGTCTCCCCCTGAACAGAAAGCATGACAACCTGGACGGTAGGGGCTTTCTCAATCACTTTCGACGTCGCCGCAATGCCATCTATGCCCGGGAGGTTGACATCCATCATAATGACGTCCGGATGCACCTCCTCGACAGCCGCAATCGCTTCTTCCCCGCTTCCTACCATCGCGACAACTTCGATATCAGAATCAAAGGAGAGCAATTTACGCAACTGCTCTCGCGTCTCCGCGATATCGTCTACGATCATTACCTTAATAGTGTCTGCCATAGGTTAGTCCGTTCTACTCCTCAGCTTCTTCGGGTTCAGGAGTCTGAACTGGCAAGGGTTCCAAAGGATCACGAACCGCTGCAGGCGCTACTGGCTCTTCAGGGATCGTATTGGGCAACTGATACTTGTCCAAAATATACCGGAACCACACAGGCTGGGTTTGGATAACCGTGCCCTCACGACCGGCGGGTCGTAGCACCAGATCAAGGTCTGCCCCCATCTCGTGGAGATACTTCAAGATTAGCGCATCCTCTCGGGTGACCAAGAGCGTCACAAGTTGAATATCTCTATCCTCCTCCAGACCCGGAATGGGCGTCGGAGCCGTTTCTGCGGGGGCCTCACCCAACGCGCCCTCTCCCCCACCCTCGTCACCGGTGGCTGCGGCCTGCTGTTGCTGGTTCTCCTTCCACGGGCCGACGTGCCAAACCTGGGCATCCTGAACTGTCAACTGGACAAACCGCGTGGGAAGATTCGTACCCGGCGCCTCAACCGGATAGATTGCTGCCCAACGTCCATTGGGTAACTGTTCGAACTTGCCGAATAGGCTGGTCTGGCTGGGTCCATCCGTGGTCTCAAGATAGGTAAACTGCTTGACACCCTCTTTGGAAAACTCCGCTTCGCTCGACTCCATCGCAATCGAGGCCAGAACATCCACGCGATCCCCGGGTTCC
>WJIN01000383.1 GCA_014730295.1 Promethearchaeota archaeon
ATCTTCAAAAGGGTAAGATATTTGTTCTCCTTGATAGGGAAATGATTCGATCCCCTCATTTCGAGGCCCGCCTCTTCCTGTACCTGTGGGATCTCCTCCCTGGATCATAAAATCATCAATTACTCGATGAAAGGTGATTCCGATCCCTATAATTATTCGGGTATTAGTAATTTTATCTTTTCAATTCTATTTTTACTCATAGGACCAACAGGGGCGATGATTAGCGGAGCATTGACATATCTGTTTTCTCGATCAAAAAGATCTGATGATCAAGTTGCTGAATACATTTCTGATATTGAATCTAAACCTATCAAACCGACTACTGAAACCACAGAAGATAAAACAAAATTTGAGGCAAAAAAGTACTGCTCAAGTTGTGGATCATCTGTTCCTCAAGGAGCTAAATTCTGTCCTATCTGCGGTTCAAAAATATAAATTAAAAATACAAAAATTTATTTTCATGAGTATTAGACAAAGATTTCAACGTTTTAGATTACTCCTTAATGATATTAAGCCAATTCTTTTATCCCATCATCCTAATTGTGATAAATTTTCTGAACACGTCTATCATTTGGGAAGATATAAACTATGTATAGGATGCTTTACCTATTACCCGACAATTCTTATCACAATCATTTTGAGTTCAATTTTTTTTGATATGAGCCCACAAACAATTATCACTTTATTCTTTTCATCTTTTCTTTTTTTTCTACCGCTCATTCTAAATTTTTTAGAATTGACTAAGTTTAAAATCTTGAAAATTCTTACTAAAGTTTCAATTGGTATTGGAACAGGTTGGTATATTCTTTCTATTGCTTATATACCATTTCTCCCTCTAATAATAAAAATTCTCTCAATTATGGAAATTAGCTTTTTTACTGGTGTAATTGCGTACATAAGAGCAAATAGGCTTGAAAAAGAATGCAGGGAGTGTAAGTATAAAAAAGATTGGAATAATTGTCCTGGAATGGCTGATATTACGAAGAATTTGTACCTTCATGGTTTTAAAAAAAGGGAAAAAACCATACCCTAGATTTTTTATTAAAAAATTCCCTAAAAAATAATAAAAATTAAGATTCCTTTTTAGTAATATACAACTTTTTTAATCAAATAGAGATTTGTTTAAAGAATAGGGTAGCAAAACCAAATGACAACTGAAAAAAAAGTGCGCAAAGAAAGCAAGATTTCAAATATATTTGGCACGAGTGGAATTAGAAAAATATTTCTAAATTATAGTGAAAATGACTTAATGTTTACACCGCATATGGCTTTAGATGTAGGATTAGCGTTAGGTACATATTTAAACAGAAAAACCTCCAAGTTTCCTAACGGAACGACGGTCGTAATTGGACGGGACATCAGAATGTCCGCACTTCCCGTCGAATATGCGCTGATCTCTGGATTAATAAGCGCGGGATGTACCGTCAAAACGCTGGGAATAGTGACTACTCCAACATTGGCAATATCATTGGAATTAATGGATGCTGATGCAGGATGTATGATTACAGCCAGCCATAATACGCCCGAATACATCGGTCTAAAATTTTGGAATCCCTCGGGGATGGGATTTACCCCTGAGCAGGAAGAGGAAATTTCAAAAATATATGAAGATAAAAGCTTTATTAAAACCGAATGGGATCAAGTCGGGAAAGTCACCACTATAAACGATATTAATGACTCCCATATTTATGCGATTACAGACAAGATCAAGTTTGATGGGAAAGATTTAAACGTAATTGTTGACCCTGGGAATGGTTCGAGTTGCGAAATTGTTCCGAAGTTACTGAGCAGTTATAATATTAATCTTACAACGCTTAACGCGAATATGGACGGACATTTTCCTGGAAGACATAGTGAACCGAGTAAAGAAAATTTAATCCAGATTTCAAAATTTCTAAAAACCTCTCAAGTGGAGGATATCGGCTTGGCTCTTGATGGGGATGCTGATAGAATTATTTTTCTCGACGAAAAGGGAGAAATAATAGATCCTATAAGGCTTTTAGCTCTTATGGCGAAATATGAACTTCAGAAGCAAGATGGAGGGATGATAAATGGGAGAAACAAAATAATTGTCACTCCGATAAACTCATCAAGCTTATTAGAGGATGTCTTAAATCCCTTAGACTGTGAGGTTGAAAGATGTGAAGTAGGAGATATTAAAGTAGCGATAACATTAAAGGAGAAGAATGGATTTTTAGGAGGAGAAAATTCAGGAACTTATATCTGGCCAGATATCCACTATGGACCAGATTCTATTGCCACTATAGCACGGGTTTTAAAAATGATGGTGCAAGAAGAGAAAAGTCTCAGGCAATTATTAGAAAACATTCCGAAATATCCATTCTATCGTCAAAGTTATCGATTAAAGAAGGATATTCCATTCACAGATGAAATCATTCAAAATATTATAACTATAATGAAGAATACTTTTGAATATCTTGGAAAAGAAATTTTAAGAATTAATAGGATGGACGGGGTTCGATTTGATTATGATGAAGGTTGGATATTAATAAGAAGATCAGGAACAAGTCCGTATCTTAGAATTTCGGGTGAATCCAATATAAATATGGAGAAATCTGTGGAAATTAATAAAATTGCTACGCAAAAAATGAGGGAATTGGATTTAATTTAGGACCTACCACCTTTAATTTTAGTAGATATTAATATCCTAAGTTATTTTTTCAATCATTTTAACAATATATCCCAATCAAGCGCATCCTTTACTAAGTCTAAGACCAATTCTATCTCATCTTCTTGAATTCCCGGTTTTATTTTCTCCATATTTCTAAGGGTTGTGTACGTATCGGAAGGACTAATAATAATGGGGACGTTTTTGTTGTTTGCTGCGGTGATTACAGAAGTATCCGGCTTCATAAATCCTGTCAAAATGAGGCACGAAATATCCTCATTGAGGGCGGTGAGAGCTAAATCTGAACGATCCCCTCCAGTAATGAATGCGACTTTTTTCACTTGTCTCAGATATCGAAGGGCTGCTTGCGGTCCCATAGCGCCAACCAGATAGGTTTCTGAACGATTCTCAAGAGAAGGGGATGCTGCCTCATTAATGAGAGTGCCTCCAATCGCTTCCTTTATTTCTGATACTCTGGGTGCTAAAAGCTTTAGACTTTTTCCAATAATCCCAATAATTGGAATATCATATCTCCGAATATGTTCTTCTTGTAGTTCTTTGATGCGTGCAAAGTAATCGTGATCGATTTTATTGAAAATAATACCTTTAATATTAATATCTCGATAATCAAAATAACGTTTCGTGAAGAAAATATTATCAATACTCTTATCAGAAGATTCTGTCTCAATATAAACTAAATTATTGATATCTAATGCCTTAGCAATCGACACATCATCCACACCTACGCGAATATACTTTTTGATGCTTTGAGCACCCTCTATTATAATATAATCATACTGCTTTGCTTCTTCTTGATAAGCATTTTTTATTCGATCGATAAATTCTTCTTTTTTATCAGCATTAATAAGATCAATATAGAAGCATTCGGGAATCGATATGGGAGAGAGTAAATCGTATGGAAGTTCAGTAATATCCACACAACTTTGTAAAAAGCCAACATCTGTATCTGCCTTATTTGTAAATGTTGATTTGGGTGTTCCGATTGGTTTAAAATATCCAACTTTTTTCCCATCCCTTTTTAATTTTTGAATAATTCCGATAGAAAGGAGCGTTTTTCCTACCCTTTCGTTCAGAGACACTAAATATATTCCTTTTGCCATTCTAATCCTCTATACTTTTGTAATATTCTATTTTATTTAATTAATTTCTAACTTTAATTTTTATTCTCTACCGAGAGTAACTTTGATATCGACGGCGCTATAACCCTCAATAAAAGACAAAAGCGGATTTATATCTACCTCTACGATTTGTGGAAAATCATTTACCAATTGCGCTAATCTTTGAAGCACTTCTATGACTGCATCGATATCAGAAGGTTGTTCACCTCTCACACCTTGCAATAATCGATATACTTTTGTTTTCTGGAGCATGGCTATCGCATCGTCCTTCGTAAATTTATAGGACAAGGCAAAAGCAACATCCTCCAAGAAATTTGCATAAATTCCACCTGAACCCACCATTACCATCGGACCAAATTGGGGATCTCTAGACATCCCCAAAATTAGTTCATTAACTTTCTCTTTTCGGCTGAAATCTATCATCTCTTGAATCTCAACACCATATATTTTCGCATTCTGAGGGCCAAATTTCTTAGCTTTATTCACAATTTCAATGTATGCTTCAAAAGCATCCTCAGGTTTGTTAATATTTTTGACAATCCCTCCAATATCAGATTTATGGGTAATTTGAGGGCTCACGATTTTCATAATCGCATTTCCAATTTTTGGTTGGATTTCCATTGCCTCTCGAGGAGTATGAGCCAATTTAGATTTGGGAGATTTGATTCCATAACATTCAAACATCTCAGCTGTTTCCGTACCTAATAATACGGTTCTTTCGTCTTTTCTAACTTCCTCGATTATTTCTTTTACTCTTTTCTTATTTACTTCAAATTCGGGAATTTCTAGTTCTGAGAGAGGGGTTTCTTCTAAGTATTTTCTTCTTTCAATCATTGTTTTTAAAGAATGAGCCCCTCGGTCGGGAAACTGATAGCACGGAATATGGTTATCTTTTAAGTATTTCCTAGCCTCTGCTATCGATTTTTCTCCGATGAACGCACACATAACTGTTTTATCTTGGAGATGTTTCGAGGTGATTTGATGAATTAATTCTGCCACTTTTTTAGGTTTTGTTTGTGCTTGTGGAGTCAAAATAATTAAACATCCATGGGTGCTGATTTGGGTTGAGTCAGTATCCTCATTATTTTCTTTACGATTGATCCCAAATAATGTTTTTAGAGTAAAAACGTATCTTTCCGGAGTAGCATCTCCAACTATGTCTACAGGGTTGAATATAGCTGCCTCTTGAGGTAAATTTTCTCTCAAAATATGAAGAATCTTCTCCGAAAACTCTGCTAATTTCAGATTCTCGCTTGAAAAAGCGTCAGTTGCGACTATCCCTGGACCCCCAGCATTAGTTATAATCGCAAATGAATTTTGTTTGGGTATCGGTTGGTATAGAAATATTTCTCCAAAATCAAATAAATCCTCAATGGTTTTCGCCCGAATCACCCCACTTTTATTAAATGCTAAATCATATGCTTTATCAGAACCCGCTAAAGCACCTGTATGGCTAGAAGCTGCTCGAGCTCCCGCTTCACTCTTCCCAGATTTTAATATAATTATCGGTTTTTTTTGTGATGCTCTTGGAACAACCTCTAAAAACCTATCACCATCTTTGATACTCTCTAGATAACATAATACAACTTTCGCATTCTCATCATCAGCTAAATATTCAATAAAATCAACGGCTCCTAAATCTGCCTTATTCCCAAGACTAATATTACAATAGAATCCATAACTTTGTTCCATAGAATAATCCATCATCCCCGTGAGCATAGCTCCCGACTGGGAAATCATTGCGATATGCCCTTTTTTGGGTGTATCAACAGCAAAGGAACCGTTATAATTTGTCCCAATAAACCCTAAACAATTTGGTCCTAAAATACGCATATCATACTCTTTCGAAACTTGTTTCAGCTGTTCTTCTCTCTCTGCTCCTTCACCACCGATCTCTTTAAATCCAGCAGAGATTATAATTAATCCCTTTACTCCTTTTTCTCCACATTCTTTGGCTACATCAACCACAAATTTGCTAGGTATGACAAAAATAGCAATTTCAATCTCGTCGGGAACGTCTAACACACTCTGGTAAGCTTTTAGATCTAAAATTCTTTTATGTCCTGGATTGATGGGATATATTTCTCCCTTATATCCGGAATTAATAATGTTTTGAAGAACTGTATTACCCACCTTTCCTTCGGTTTCACTTGCGCCAATGACAGCTATGCTTTTTGGATTAAAGAAGTAAGATATGTCAGATTCAGGCATGATGGTTGAATTTATTGAATATTGAGTTTATACTTAGAACGTATTTTTAAGATTAATTAAATTTTCATTTTATAAAAATCTTCAAATTGTAAATTATTAGATAATGTTTTGAGGCTAAGTTAGTTTTTTCTGTTTATTGTTGCTCGAGTAATCATGAATTAAACTAAACCTTAATTCTTTTATAAACCAAATCTTTATCTATTAACATGACTGAAATTAAAATGGTAACTGAAAAAGGCGATCTAAATATACAGCTATTCGATGAGAATGCTCCTAAAACAATAGCGAGTTTTCTGTATCTTGCAAAACAAGGATTTTATAAT
>WJIN01000384.1 GCA_014730295.1 Promethearchaeota archaeon
GTTTTAATGGATCTTCTTTTGCTATTACGAAAACAACTAAAGAGATGAGTAAACTCTACGATAAATTTCAATCCTTGTTTTAATGGATCTTCTTTTGCTATCCTATTCAAATGAAATTTAAAATAGGACTACATTCTTAATAAAGGCATTTTCCTATTTAAAATTAAATCTAATTTCGAGCATTATACTATTTTTCATATATTTATAATTAAGACTCGAGAAAATATGCATCCATAAAAACTTTCAAAAAGGGTTTTTCTCCCCCTAGGTAAGCGCACGCCTCATAATAACGGAATATATGAACGATTTTGCAAATTCTGATCTATTGGATTTTTTGGACGAATTGGCAGAGATTTCGATTTTCCATAGGATCAACTAATCTTCTTTTCGATGAAACGCTATTAAACGTCATCCTAATGAGATTTAGAATTAAGGTATGCAGACTCAATTCACAACTACCGACCGATCCTCGAAATTATATAAATAGTTTAAATAGAATTATGATAACAAAATAATTATTCAAAAATTTGCGAAGTTGAGTAAATTCATGGTTCTGAAGAATGAGAGAAATACTTTCTTGGTTAAGTTTGCTTAGTTATAATATCGGAAAAAACGACATATACCTTACAATGAATTTCTTGGTTATAGTTTATTAATTAGAGGGAGGAGATCTCTATTGAGTTTGTAATAGAAGTTGGTGATTTCATAACCTTGATTATTAATTACTAGCCCGATAAACTTTTCTAACCATTTTTTTAAGGTACTTATTAAGCACTCGATATCATCTCCAAAAAGCCTGTTAATCTCTTCTTTCGAGACGGGTTTAAATCCGTGGGCGATGATAGATTTATTCCGCAGATCTCCTAAACATTCCGTGCCAATTTGGGTTTTATATCGATTTTGCCGTTTTTCAGGGGAAAGGTCGTGATAGCAATACTTATTAATCCTATCAAAAAGAGTTAATACATTTCCTATTTGCCAAATATAATTGCCGTTGGCTTTCATCTGCTCTACCTTAGTAAATGCAATGTAAAACATTAATACGCGATTAAGCTCAGATCGCTCGAGCTCTAAATCTTCTCCTTTAAATTCGATATTGCTGAGCTTTTCGATGAGCTCTGGCTCTTCGGACTTGATATGTTCTAGAAATTGAGGATGATTCTTTTTATTATTCAATTCCCAACTATGATCCTCTTTAAAGAGATAGGCTAAAATCTCGACGAGTAATGCTTCTTCAATTCTGAACAAGAGGGCAATCACCATAAGATAGTTCTGAGTCTTATAGTTCATTTCAATATTATAAAACAATTCCTCGATGAGGTTTACAGGATCCTTAAAGTCTGGTAAATCAAAATAGTGGTAATGAGGGATTTGAGATCTCGATATCTCATTTATAAATCGGTCGTAGGCGTTCTGCGCCTCTTCAAAATCGAAATTTTTCCGATGATGGGCATATTCTAATAAATGGACTACTTTCTGTTTTCTGGGGATAGAATATTCATCGAGAATCTGAATAATTGATTGGTATTGGAAGATGTTCAGAAGCTCTCGGCTCGCTTTTTGGATAAAAATCTTGTTTATGGTCGCTTCGTGATCGACGGGAATTAATTCACCCTGGTCCACACTGTAAAATTCGACTTTTTTAGGATAAAGAGATGAGAGAATCACATAGAGGGCATTATTCATTTGCGGCGTACCACCGGATAATGAAGCGAGAATCTCTTTTTCTTGCTCGAAGAGGTTCCTTTGCTGGGTAAATGTTTCGCTGTAAAATGTATAGAGAATTTGATAATTGGTGGGATCGTTTGCATAATCGATCACGTTGACCTCTATTCCGTACGTCTCCTCAATCCATTTCTCTAAAATGTGACCGAAATGTTTAGTATCGCCTTTTCGATACCTCTGATCCTCTTGATTCGTAACAAATAAATAGACTTTTGTTAAGTCTTCTGTAATATGGGGTTTGAAATATGGTGATAAAATGGGGAATGAAAGCTTTTCTTTTACTTTAGAATATACTTCTAAAAGGTCCTTACTTCTCTTTCGAAGGGTATGCTTTTCTATTTCTTTGCCCCCAAATTGTACATCCCGATTGCCAACATTCGCAATTAGTATCATAATTTTCTGCCCTTGAGGTTGAGTTATTATAAGATGAAGTGCAATTTAAAGTTTTAGCATTATTAACCGCTTAATGGATAATAAGTTTTGAGAGGTCTTTTATCCTTATTTAGTGGATACTCCTTTGCTATCCTATTCAAATCAAATTTAAAATAGGCCTATATGGGTAATAAAGATATTTTCCTATTTAAAATTGAATTTAATATTATCCATATTGAATATTTTTGAAGAAGTCGTAAAGAGAATGAACTACTTTTGTTTCGGGACAACAATCTAATTACACATAAAGCTATTGCATAAAAATTCCTAAATATCATATTTCTCTATCGGTTCATATCTTTCAAAGAGTTTCTCAATTCCCTTATTTAGAGTTTCAATAATGTCTCCA
>WJIN01000045.1 GCA_014730295.1 Promethearchaeota archaeon
CATTAGGATATAGCCCCGTTTCTAAAGTAGCTCGATTCGGCATACAGATAGGGTTTGTACAGAAATAATTAGTGAATGTGACTCCTTGATTCGCTAACCTGTCAATATTTGGAGTTTTGACTGTCTCATTTCCCATACAACCAAGATGATCCCATCGAAGAGCATCACACATTATAAATAAAACGTTCCTTTTCTCGCTCATTATTTTCACTTATTAAGTTCAGATGGTCCTTTCCTAATTATTCTTTTTCTATTTTAGAATCGGATCTAAACGTTATAAATCTTATCAGAATAAAAAAAAGTGTATGATTTGTTTACTCGTTTTTCGCATTTGGGAAAAGTAAATTTTCCTTGTCTAATAGGTATAAAAAGAGTATAGACCATACGAGATCATATAATATAGCAGGAATGAGTATCACAACAAATTCGGGATAGGAGGGTATGCTAAGGAGAGAAAAGCCTATCATTATAAAACGAATCAAAATGTTAACTAATGGAACAATCCTAAAAATTTCCACGCGTTTTGAGGAATATAATAATAAGATCCCAAACCCTAGTAAAAACGAGCCCGCCATTTGGGAAAAAAATGGAATTTGAGGTAGTCCTATGCTAGATAACGCATATGGGATAAAGAGAAATAATATTCCAATGATAATTTCTACTAAACCCCCTACAATAAGCAGCCATTTTAAGATAAGGTTATTATTCATTTTCAATCTGAGTTTAGTTCGATATTTTTCTTACAATAAGGAAAGATGAAATATTTGTAAAATTTTTTAAAAATATTTTCAAGAAAAAATTAAGAGAGAATTAATTATTTATGCTTTAAGTTTTTTCAGGACAAATGCGACATTTTCACCGAGAGTCCTAAAAGTTTGGATGCCCTCTTCATCCTCTTTCACATCACCGGGCGCTTGTCCGTAGCCAAGATTCCAATAACTCGAGCCTACTACTATCATCTGCGCAATCAAGAAGAAATAATTGATACTTTCAAAGACATGGACACCACCACCTCGCCGAACCGCGACTACTGCGGCGCCCACTTTTCTTTTCAACAGGTCTCCGCTTACCCTGCATACATACCCCGCTCGTTCGATTAGTGCCTTCATATTCGCAGAAACGTCAGCAAAATACGTAGGACTTCCTAAAATGATGCCATCTGCATCAATCATTTTTTCGATATAATCGTTCATCCCGTCATCCGGAAGGACACATTTACCATCTTTATTTTCAATGCATGCTCCACAAGCAGTACATCCTTGTAGGTTTTTTCCACCTAACCAGATATATTCGCACTCAATATCTTGCTTTTCTAACTCTTCTCTTACCCATTGAAGGGCAAAATAGGTATTTCCTTTTTCTCTGGAACTACCATTAAATAAAACAACTTTCAATTTCTCTATTCACCTTATATAATATATTATTTAATATTAGAGAAAAGAATTTATCATTCATAATTTTACATATAATAAGGTATGGACTGAAACTAAAATTTATGAAATCAAATTCAATTGACACCCCCGAGCTATTAGCCCCAGTTCAAAACTGGAAGACTCTAAAGTATATCGAAAATATTCCCGATTCCATATATTTTGGTCTCGAAAACTTCAATATGAGGAAGAATGCGCAGAATTTTAAAGAGGACGATTTGGGTAAGATTGCTGAATATTGTCGTTCACAAGAGCCCCCTTTATATTCCTATTTATGTACAAATATCCTCATATATAATTCTGAGTTAGATGAATTGAAGCATATTATTAGAAAGGCGAAAGAAGCAGATATAGACGCAATTATAGCTCATGATATTGCCGCAATTAAATATGCAAAAGAATTAGGGATCGCGTTTCATATATCTACTCAAGCTAACATCTCTAATATAATATCGGCCAAATATTATGAAAACTTGGGAGCGGAACGATTAATATTGGCTAGAGAACTTTCCCTTAACCAAATAAAAGAAATAAAGCAAAATCTTAAAACTAGCCAAATAGAATGTTTTGTCCATGGTTCAATGTGTACCTCAATTAGCGGAAGGTGTTATTTTTCAGCTACATTGGAGGAATCTTCAGAATATTCCGCAAATAGAGGAAAATGTATGCAACCATGTCGTCGAGAATGGAAAGTTATTGATGATCGAGCCAATCAGTTCATATACAATGGGGAGATGTTTTTAAACGCTAAGGATTTGTGTATGATTGAGTTCATTCCCGATTTAATTGAAGCCAATATTGATGCATTTAAAATAGAAGGAAGAATGAAAGATCCTCTTTATGTGAAAACTGTTTGTCAATGTTATAAAGAGGGCATAGAAAGCTATTATAATAACAGGTTTACCCAGAGCAAAATAGATGATTGGGTAAAGAGGCTCTCAAAAGTATATAACCGGGGTTTTCATACTGGATTTTATTTTAAGACACCCACTCCGGAAGAAATCCAATTAGACACAAGAGGCAACGCCTCAAAATGGAAAAAGTCATATATTGGAAAAATTCTCTCCTATAATTCCAATACAAAAACCGCAAACATACTGTTTGAGAATGAAAATCTATCCATAGAAGAGGGTGAATGTGTTTTTATTGAAAATGAGAAGAAATTACACGAAGATGTCTTGAAGAAAATATTTATCAGCGGTGAGAGAGTAAAATCAGTAAAATTAGAAAAAATTTCATCAGCAATCCAAATTAATGCATCTCTTAAATCCAAACCGCAATCTGGAGATAGAATCTTCAAAATCACCAAAAAACCAAAGATCTCGTAGTCAAAAAATCAACCAATTCTTCTACAAATCTTTTCTTTTCGGGAGTTATTCGCATTTCTTTAAACCATATATATTTTATTAAACCATTTTTGAAAAAAGATTATTTATTATTATAAATATCATAAAATAAACACAGCGGAGAGAAAATATGAACTTCGAAGAAAAAAGAAAGGAATTAGTTGAAAGTTTGAAGGAACGGGGGATTTTGACGCAGCAAAATGTAATTGATGCCATGCTCAAAGTACCGAGAGAAATGTTTATCCCCGAAGATGTCAAATCTTCTGCTTATGTGGATTCTCCATTGTCAATAGGATCAGGTCAAACTATCAGCGCACCCCATATGAATGCGATGATGTGTGAAATTCTCGAGTTGGAAAAGGGAGAAAAAGTTCTCGAAGTGGGAACAGGTTCGGGATACCATGCTGCGTTATGTGCCGAAATCATCGCTCCCCCAGGTTCTAAATCTCCGGGTCATATATATACAATTGAAAGACATGAAGATTTGGCTCAAAACGCGCGTGAAAATTTTAAGGAAACGGGCTATGATGAGATTATCACGGTAATTGTAGGAGATGGGACTTTGGGTTATGATAAAGAATCTCCCTATGATAAAATACTAGTCACCGCAGCCTCGCCCAGTGATATACCTTCACCTCTAAAAGATCAGTTGAAAGAGGGCGGTATTATGTGCATTCCCGCGGGCTCCAAGCGATTCACGCAATATCTATATAAAATCCAAAAGATAAACGGAGAAATCAAAAAGAAAAAAATCACAGGTGTGAGATTTGTCCCTCTGATGGGAAAACATGGATTTGAATAGATTAGCTTATTTTGGAAAAATCATGCTTTTCACGTCTTTTTTTCATTAAATGGTCACGAATGTCTCTAACATATTTGCTCCTATTTATCTTTTCTTTTAAGTAATCCTCGCATTCTTTCCAACATGATTCTGTATTACATTTAATCTTACATTTATCTATTTCAACCATAATTAATCTCCTCCAGATTTAAATACTACCCTTCTACACTAAATGTATGAAAACTAGACGATATTAAGGTTTCTCTTATGGTCTAAAATCCTTAATACTATCTGATACATATTTAATAATTTATTTTATGTTATTTTTTTCACGAGCTAAACCACAACTATAAATTTATAATATTAATCAAATTCTAATGATCCAATTTTTCATACTTTTTTTCCATTAGTTTGTTTCTTATCTTATTTACAAATTTACTACGATTTATCTTCTCTTTTAGTGAATCTTCACAATCATTCCAACAAGCGTGGCTAGAACATCCTGTATTACATCTATAGGTCTCAGACATTTCTTAAGACCTCCCCTGAAAAAATTAATTATCTTTACCTATTCATAATATAGTCTTAAGATATTATTAATGCTTTTATTATAGCATAAAAAATAAACGTGGGTTATTTTAATAAAAATTAAGCTTGTATTCATTTCGCTTTTAGAGATTAAACACAAATGAAGGGGAGAAGTTCAACATCTCTTATTTGTTAAACTTCTTATTCATCAATTTTTTTCTGATATTTTTGAGATATTCGTTCTTCTCTAAGCATTCTTCTAGGGTCTTATTATTAAACGTCCAAGTTGACCTTCTATATGGGTTTTGGCGATAATCTCTCATGAGTATAAATTGATGTTTTTTTACTTCTAGTTTTAGATGGGTTTTCTAACTATTTAAATGTTAAGAATTTCGACAAATTGCAGAAATGGTATAGAAAAAGGAGGAAAAATCATAAAGTTTAAAAGGGATAAATTAACTACGTGATAGTCAACCTTATCTTTATGGTAAAATCACTTTCAAAATTGAAAGTAGGAATTAAATTAATCCCTTGGTAGATATTCTTATATCCTTCATCAGTCCAGGTATAGGAGATGAGGGGGAATTTGGCAATTTTATGCCGAAGATCAGAATTAATATCCACTTCAAAAGTGAGGTCATAGGTCTCATCATACGCGCTAAAATGAGATCCAATATATTCAAATTCGTCTTGAAGACGGTTATCCTTTATGAGATGTTCGTTCAAATCACTGCTTTTCCAAGAAAATTTCTTAGGATCTCCATTAAAGAAGAAAGGAATATCAATTCCAAAATTAAGATTTTCTAATAATTGTTTTGAGTTTTTCTCTGTTTGGTTTGAATTCTTCAAATTCCCCGTAATGAAAAAAGTAATAACATTTTTCTCAACTTCAATTTTTTTTTGAAGGTGCAAATGATAGGTCTTTTCAGAGGTAAGATCCTTTATTTCTCCTAATTTATCTAAAATAATGGTTGCCTTTTCACCATCTTTTTCAGATTTTTTTACTTTAAAATCTAAATCGGGGATATTCGAGTACTCATCGTAGGTATCCGCCGCTAAATCATCCAGAGAAGTCTTGTTTTGAAATATTCTGAATCTGAGCATACTTCTTCTGAAGCGATCTACAGAGATTTCTTTGTTTTCAATTTTTTCTTTTTCATGATAAGCCTCTTCCCAGCGTGTAAGCGTGTTAAGTAGATTATATGATTTAGGCTTATAATCCAATTCAAAAATGGTTCCTCCTTGGGCGGGATCGATATACAGATTTAGCATGTCCGACTCTAAAATCAGTTCAGACCTACTTTTTTTATAAAAATCAACGGGTAAGATACTCATATATGAACCAAGCTTTGGATATAAAATTTGATTAATTTCATCGATAAGATTTTCGGCATTAATCAATCTTTTATATATTGCGAATCGTAAGAACTGTAGATATACACCCCCGAATAGTCCGTGCCAATATGCATCATTACATTGGGCTTTATAGATCTCTTCCCAAGCATCTTTCATCTTTTCTTTAATCGCGGTTTTTATGGTCCTATCGTCGGAAGTATCTAATTTATTTTCGAGTCGTAACAGCTTTTCACGGATATAAAGCATTTTTTTATGCATATTATTTGACTCGGGATATTTTACCAGAAAATAGCGCCAGAAGCCTCCCTTTAAAAACATATAGAGGTCTTGTTTTTCTTCGCTTTCTCTCAGCTTATCTCTATAATCTTCAAAATTCCTGCGGATTTTTGTTGGCAATACCCATTCTTCCATTTTATCATAGGATGCTGTTGGTAGATAGACCAGTTCTTTCGCAGGGTATTTTTCCATATAATCAGAAAGAGTAATTGATTTTATCCATTCATTATCGCGGATTCTTTTAAAGAGTGTAGGAATGAAGGGTTTTCCACTATCTCCTTCATTATGTCCGCAGCCCTCATCATAGCAAATTTGATGAGTCGAACCCCACACACCCATTTTTTCTGCATCCGAGATCAGAAGAGCCATCCTATCTCCTTTCTCATCGGCGATGGTTTTTAAATGATCTATAGTCTGTGTGGTTGGTTTCCACGGAGTTAAATAACGGAGATCCTCATTAATGGGAAAGATTCTTAGTGTCTTTCCTTCATCTTCGGTATTATAAGAATAAAGAGTATCCTCTTGAGATATACCCGTGGATCTGAAATGATTATCATCAACGATAACATATTTCAAACCCGCTTCGACTAAAAAGGAAGGATAATTCGGTTCCCATACTCGTTCGGAAAGCCAGGCCCCGTTTACTGCCAAATGAAATTCCTTCTCTATTAATTGCGTCAATTTTCTGATTTGAGCAATCCTATCACGTCTAGGAATCACCGCATAAATAGGTTCATAATATCCTCCTCCAATTATTTCAATTTGTCCTCGGTGTGCCATTTCTCTAATCTTATTGATAAATTTTGGTTTGTTCTCTATAAACCATTCTAATATATTTCCCGAAAAATGAAGTGTAACTTTAATCTCCGGGAATTTATAGATATTTTGTATTAATGGTTTGTATGCTTTTTGAAAACTCTCCTCAAATACCCATGGAAAATTGTCTACGGGCTGGTGAAAATGGAAAACAATTGGAAAATAGATACTTGGCTCAGTGTTGGTTTTACTCATGTTTCTTACCTTCTCTTAACTCTAAACTACTATGATTTTTAATAATTTTTGATATAATGTAAAAATTTTGAAATCTCTCAAAGAAAAAAATTAATTACAAGATTCACTAATAAATTGTATATTTATCACGAAGGAAAATTTTCATTCGAAATAATTATTATACTAAAATAATTAAAACTCTATAGGTTTTAAATAAACATAAACAAGGTGGGACTCGTAAATGTCATTTTTAAAATATATCGACAAGAATATAATTGAAAATTTAATGAATTCGCATGAATTTAAAGCATGGCTGATTTCAAGACGATGGTTCGGCGATAAATTTCTGTTATCTAATCTGGATTTCTATATTTCTCTTGAATATTTTGAAATCATCGCGGAAAGAATATTTTTGACTATTATCAAAATCTCACGAAAGGAAGATTATGAACAATCTTATTTCTTACCATTATTATATTATAAAAATCTAAACCAAATACTTGAGAAAAGCGAGAAGGAGAAGGATAATTTTATAAAACTTACAGAAAACACATTTAGCAAAAAAATCGCTTTAACTCTTGAGAGAGAACAGAAGGTCTTTACCTTTAATTTATTAGAAGCAGAATTTACCTTATTTTTTTGGAAAAATATGTTATTTGAACAAGAAATAACAGAAAGTTTTCCAAAGCTTTCTCTCAAGCTCACTTTATATGAAGAACAATTTCAAGACGAAGAAAATATGAGAAAAGTCCAAAATCTCATAGAAGCAAGTATATATTCTGAAAGATATGAAGCAGAATTGGAACAACTAGGTAAAGGAAATACGACAAACTTGTTATTTAAATTAACGCTTAATAATAAGGTGGAGGATACAGAATCAATGTCCTATGTTATGAAATCATATAAAGAATATTCCGAAAGTATTGAACCTCAAACGCTATTTGTATTAGTGAAAAATAACTATCCTGGAGCGCCAAAAATCTATGGTACCATAAAGTTACAAGGAAAAGACGCGATTGGTGTGTATCAATATATCCAGAATCAAGGAAATGTGGGAGATATACATTGGAGTGAGTTGAATGAGATGGTATATGAGGTTTTTTCGGATCCAAATAGTGATTTTTCAAAATTAAATGAGAAAATGGAAGTCTCTCAATTGATTAAAGATTACTGCAGCGAGACGCTACAAATGTCGTCGGAAATTGCAAAATCTATAAAAAATTTGCATGAAGCATTAATCCTTCCCGAAGATTCAAATTATATCTCTGAAGTTGTGGAAAGCGATTTTTATCTGAGTAACTATACCCAAAAGCTCAATCTTATGATTTCCGATCTTCAATACTTAATGAAACAAGAGTCAGAAAATATGTTCTATAATCTTCCTAAGATTAGTTCAGTATTGATAGATACCAAAGATGTATTAGAAAAATTTAGAACTGATTTTCAGAAAGAAAATATTGATGTACAACCTGTACATCAGGATCTTCATATGGAACAGATTCTCTATGAGAAAGAAGATGGAACATACAATTTTTATTTTATGGATTTTGAAGGGGATCCACAACTTTCATTGGAGGAAAAAAAACAAAAATATCCTACGGAAAAAGACTTAGCATCGTATCTGCGTTCATTAAGCTATATTAAATTTAATACTTTACTTCAATATATTGAAAAGAAAATAGTTGATAAGGAAAAATATGTTGTTTCCGAAGAAATCCTGTATAGTCTATTTTTCCGAAAAGGAACGCGCGAGAAGCGAAAAACTTTAGATGCGCTTCTGAGATTCTTGAATAAATGGGAATCAAAAATTATGAATAAATTTCTAAAAGACCTTAACCCAAGCATTACTCTAATTAACTACTATACTATAGAACGTATTCTTCATGAAGTTCAATATGAAATGCTCTTTCGGCCCAATAAATTTATTATACCCCTTTTAGGACTGCAAGAAATCATTGAGAATAATTAATATCCTTTTATTTTTTATTTCTTATCCTCAACTTTTGCAAATTCAAAAGCAAAATGTGAAGCATCCCGTCTGACGGGTTGGATGGTCTCTTTATATTTTTTCATTAATTTGCTGCTGTCTTCCAGTTCTTCTGTGATAAATTCTTTATCAAAATCCCCTTTATCGCCTTTTGTAATAAGATACCAAATAAAAGCTTCTACAAACCTTTCGGGTCCAAACTTTTTGGTAATTAAAATATAGTTTTCTTTATCAATAAATTTTGGAAATAATCCATATTCTTCACAAAGATCTAATTTAAAAGATACATCGTCCAATTTTCCTTGTAACCTTGCGAGATCGTTGATAAAACGAGCCAATTCAGTACCAAGTTCGATCTGTTTTTTTTCATCAAAATTTGAAATTAAAGATTTAAAAAATCTCCTTTTTAATAAAACAAGGTCATTTTCATTGAATGATTTTATCGAACTATGGTCTATTAAAAAGAAACGCGCACGTTCTAAATATTCTCTAATAACCGCGGCTTTAGTTAGGCGTCGCTTTTTACAAATCTCATCTAATGTATTATCTAATTCTGGACTTATCCTCACGGTGAGAATAGCATCTTTTTTATTTTTGTTTTTATCTTTGGACGTAGATTATTCACCTAATTCCATTTGAAGCATTTTTATGGCGATTTTTTAAATTATTATGACGAATTCTATGTAACGAAAGTAATTTTTGTATTTATTTTTATTCATATTGAAATAATTTTTAGCACTTCAATGTTTATCCAAATCCAAAAAAGTGAGTCGAATCCTAATTTTTTCAAACAGAGATTACGGAAAGTACTTCTGGATTATGTATGCGTAAGAATTCCAAATTTTTAAGAATTTTTTCAAGGTCTTCTGTAGTTATTAAGAATTTTTCTTGCATTTTTCTGTTCTTTTTATCCAAAGTGATTCTGATAATGTCCAAAGCATCTACGATTTTTTTTCCATATTTGTTCCGAATCAAATCGGAAATATCATATAATCCCTTTGTAACCTTAATAATTTGAGAGTTTTCTAATTCATTCTTAAGATCATAGATAATCTTTAGTGTCCATTTTTTAAACTCTGGAAATGATTTAAGAATATTTAGATTGATTTCATGATATTTCTTATTTTTGATCACGTTAATTAATTTGGCTGTTATAAATTTTTTAAAATCATACCTTAATTCTTGTAAGCAATCCCTATTCAAGGGGGTTTTTGAAAACTCTAAAAGGGTATTTTCATCTCTAAAAATGGTTTTATACTGTTTAAATCCGATCAGATTTAATATTTTATTCTCTGAATGAGATTGATTCCGTATTTTTAGATAAAATTGATTATAATCGGCTGAGACTTTTTCTTGCATCAATTTATTGAAATAGTATTTAAATCGGTCCTTTTTTGGAGAGAATATATTTTCAAATTGTTGATTAATCCTATTGTAGGCATCAATTTCATCTATTTTATGATTCTTTAAATCAGCTACTATACTAAACGGCAAATAGGAGCATACATACATTATACCTTCATAAACCAAGTCAATAGCAGTTTTTATACCTAATTTTCGTATTGGGCGGAATATCTTAATGTTTGAGGGCTTTATCGTAATCGGTTCTTTCTGACATAAGGTCAGGTCAAAAGGGTTGATCTCATAAGTTAAGGGATTATCTTTTTCAGGTATGATAAATCCATCAAAATATTGACAAATATAACTTCCTAAAACCGGTTTTTGAGCAAGATCCCATTCAATAAGAATATACTTGCTCACATCTTTTAGTTTAATGTTAAAATTTAAATCACTGGTATCGTGAGTTAATACGGTATTTTGAATACTAGGATTCTCATCATTCCAGAATTGTTTAACTTCTCTTTCCAATGGATTATTGCTATTAAAAATATGTTTAAACACGGGAAAATTTTCTATAAAATAATTATTACTGATATAATCCAGATGATGTTTTTCAAATCCGCATTTCTGAAGGATATAATAGTAGAGTGGAGATTTGTTTTTTTTTACATTGGACCATAAGATGGTAGGAAATCGGTATTTATAATGAAATTTGATCTCTTCAAGTTTATCTGTTTTTGTATTCGAAATCACCAATGATCTTAAAGCAGCATGTTTTTGTTTAAGTCCTTCTCGATAGAGGTTTTCAATCTTTGTTTTATAGTCAATTAATTCGGAAGTTGAAACAATAGAATTTTTAACTTGTAAATTGTCTGCTATGTCCATTAGCGACTCAACATAAGGTTTTGAATCTAGATTGGTAATGGCCCGTTGAATTTCAGACTTTAAGATATGGATGATCTTTTTTTTTATAGCTATATTTGATAAGACTTTTTGGTTTTCAAATTCATGGCATTCAATAAAGAAAGGTTTGAGAGATAGTATATTCTGAAATTTATGGAGCAAAATAAATTTTAAAAGAGGGTTTTCAATTTCAGACAGATTAATTTGATTTAGCAATCTTGTTCTCTCAACCTCCTCTAATTTTAACATTAAAAGTTGGATTTTAATAAAAATATCAACTAGAATTTCAAATATATAAGAATCGATCTTAGAAATTATTGAATTGATCATTTTAGGAAACGAGGCAGTATTTTTTCTAATTAGTTGGTCATGTTGGATTATATATTTGATAAATTGCCCTGGGAGGTCTTTATCTGTTGATAATTTTAGAATCCTCGTAATATAATCTAAATTATTTGATTGGGTATATGCTTGAGATAAAAATTCAATTGCTTCTAAATACTTTTTCTCTTGAATCAATTTATTAGCTTTTTGAGACGAGTTCGCTTGTTTACTCCTTTTTATATCTGTGAAATTGGAAGAAAATTTTATGTTCTTATAATTCTCCACGATTTTTTTGCATACTTCATGATCTATTACTAAGAGCGTTTTTAAGATATGTTTACAGAAGTTATAGCCTTTTTTATAATCGGGACAATCATGAATGACGAGAAAGTTATTGCTTTCTTTTTCAAGAATATTAACTATATAGCTATTATCACTAGAGCCTTTTATACTGCATAAAATCGTAATAGGATTGGTTTCAACATCAAAATTAATAAAATTCTTTGAGGGTATATTTCTTGCTCTACTCAATCTCCTTCCGACTGCATATCTTTTTACAAGATCTTCATTTTCTCTGTTATTTATTAATCTAATATTCTTCACCTGAGTGATTTACTGGTTGGAAATGATCTCAGAGATCAATTTAGGAAAATCCCTCCATTGATCCAAGGTTAATAAGCTACCCTCCGCCATTTTTACCATTCTATTTGCTAAGACGGGTGAAAAATTAAATTTCGGAACCACCATTACAAACCTTACATTATTATCCTTCATTTTACGCAATTCTTGTTTACTATCATCGAAATCGAAAACATCAGCATCTGTAAATAAAATATTCAATCTATATTTTGAACGAGTCTTTTTCTCAAACTGATTATTAGCCCAATCTAATGCTGAACGTATACAAGTCCCTCCATATGCATTAATATCTAGCAATTCTTCCGCTAATTGGTCTAAATCTATATCTTCATCAATATCTTTTAGTCTATGAGTATTTGATTCGAAAAATGAAAGAGCAAGTTCTTCTGGATTAAAAGCATAAACCAGCATTGTAGCACATAATGCCATCTGTGCAAGTTTTTCGCCGCTCATACTCCCACTTATATCTAATTCTAAGACCAAACATCTGAGTCCTTGACTTGTTTTATGAACTAAAAAATCGTCGTTAGTAATCATATTAATTGTTTTTCCGGATTCGATAATATTATTAATAGTATCTTCTAAATCTATAAGTTCAAAACTATCACCAATATTATATGGGACGACGGTATTCTCAACTAAAGGACCCGAATTCGATGTTCCTATGAGATTATTGGCTGCTTTTATGCCAAGATCAATCATTATATTTTTTATTATTTGTTTTACTTTTTCTTTCACTTTCGGAGAAATATTATGTTTAGAAAAAAACCATTGTTCCAATAAATCTAATCCACTCCCTGCACCTAAAGATGAGATAGCAAGGTCTATAAATTCATTTCCAAGGTTGTTTGCGTGTTGAAGAACATCAGCCAAATTAGTTTCACCCATCGCAGAGATGACTGAAAGATTAGGGGGATCCATTTCAAACGCAATATTAACTAACTCTCCCACCTGATTCCAATTTAATTTAAGGTTTTTAAGAAATTTTTTGTAGTCTTGATATTGAGATTGATTCTCAGACACAATTTTTTTCAGATTATCATAGGTAGGGTTTATCAATTTAAGAATTTCTGACTCCGACATTCCCAATTCCTTTCCAACCTTTTTTATCGTATTGGTGTTAAGATGATAACCCATATCAGAAAATTCCTCGATAACATTCTTAAAATCTTCTTGATTTGAAACATAAGGTAGCGTCTCGTCTAAAATCTCATTGATTTTATCGTTAAGTTGAGTTTTGCAAATCGGATCTGAACAATATGAACTTTGATTTATAATTCTATCAAGATAATTCTTAATATAATTATAAGGATCCTCGGATTTCTCATTTTCCTGTATAATATTTTCTAATTCTTCATCAATTGTATTGCTTAATAATTCTCTCCAATTATTAGATTTAGTGGGATTATTAATAAGAGCATCTCGTATATCTTCTAATTCTGAAGTTTTGTCCAATTGGTTAGACATTTCCTCCATATAGGTTTCTAACAGGTTTCCCCCAAAATATCTATCAATATTTTTAATAGTTTTATAGGTCTCCTCAAAATCCTTGTCAAGACTATTTCCTATTAAGTTTTCAACAATTTCTTTTGATAAATCTAAATTCTCACCTAAGGTTTTTGCAGCCTCAAAAAAGTCATTAATGTCTCTATTCATCCCTGAAAGAAATTCTTCAAATAAATTTCGCACTAATTTTGTGCCCGTATCATCTAAAATTTCAGATTTGATTAGGAAATCCATTGTTTTGAGAGCATTATAAAAATTATCGCAAAACTCTTCCCTCATGGTTTTTTCGAATTTTTTCAAATCATAGTCTTGTACTAGCTCAGCTCCTATTCGTTCATGAATTTTCTCCGTTTTTTGTATTAGCTCATCAAGAAGATCTAAAATTTTAAAATTAAGAATATCTTCTTGTTCCAAATTATTAATTTTTTTTCTTAAGATATTTTGAGCATATTCAACCACATCATTAAGCGTTTTAATATTATTAAAATCGGCAATAACATTATCCTCTATTACTTTTAAAGCCGTTTTATAGGGATCATCCTTTAAATCGTCCTTAAATTTATGAAAGAACTCATCATAAGCATTATGGTACGTTTGATCCCAATTAAAATCGTCCAATTCTTTCAGATTCCGTTCAAGAAAATTTAAATCATCAAAAATCTCATCCAACTCATCAAAGGTAGATTTAAATTCATCTACCAAATCCGAAGGATTTACCGTTTCAAGATTATCCAGATTACTCAGCTCACAAATAGAAAGAGATTTTTTATGTGGATTAGAATACGATAATATCTCATTTGCGATCTTTCTTGCTAGTTCTTGATTTTCCAAAGGACTCGTAACAACAGCAATATCTACAAAATCTTGTAAATCACAATATCCTCGATTTATAAATCGTGCAATAATTAACCTACAAATCGCTAGAGCTTGTCTAATCGACGGTTTATAAGGACATTTTTCGTGATTTCGTAAAATATGGATAAATTTCAATGAAAACCATATTGGATCTTGAGGAAACAATATCATATGAATTTTTTACCTCTATTATAGCGCAATTTTTAAGCTGTTCCTATTATTTGGGAAATAATATTGGTCGCAATATCATTTACTTTCACTCCTGGTTTTGGATTAATTGCACCAATTAACACATTTTTAGCCACTTTTCTTAATATTTGATTTGGGTTTTGATGAGGATATTTCAGCTTCAACAAGCCCGATAATCTTGCCATCGCAATACCGCTTCTCAGACTTGCGGGAATTTGAATTTGATGATGATTTCTAGTACGGTTGATTATTAAATATATTTTTTCAAGGATACTTTCATCTATTTTATAATGGGGATTATTTTGTTCAATAATTTTCATTTCAGTTTGCTTTTCGGGGTAATCAAGCTCTATCCAGACGTTAAACCTATCCTTTAATGCCTCACCTAAGCGGTGTGTTCCAACTAGCTCAGAGGGATTCATAGAACCTATAAAAAAAAACCCGCTCGACGCTTTAATACGTCCAAGATGAGGGACTGCAAAGGTCCTTTCTTCGAGTGGTTCAAGTAATGAATTCTGAGTATATTCCGTTGCCCTATTAATCTCGTTAGCTAAAAATACTCCACCTTTGAGCATTGTTTTTAATAAGGGTCCCGGATTAAAAGATTCAAAATTAAATCCCTTTTGAATGGTAATTGAAGGATTAAAGGATCCAATTAAATGAGCGGGTTTAGTAGATTCATCAAAAGTGATCCATTCAAAGGAATGATTGCCAGTGAGGTCAGATCTCATTTGCGCATAATATCTGCATAGAGTAGTTTTTCCTATTCCGGGAGGTCCCACTAGAATTGGATGAAGCTCTGAAGCATCTGCCTCTAAAAGCAGATCTAGCGCTTCTTTATACTGCCCCGATAATACTATTTCAATCTTTTTTTCCTTATCAGACACCTTATTTTTTTCAAAAAGCGTCTTTAAATCTGCTTCATTCTGTTTCTGAGCTTCATTCATCAACTGCTTAAATAGAGTTGTTTCTTTTAATATATTCAAAAGATCCTCATCGTCAGCAATATTATCTTTATTCGTGTTTTTTACTTTTCTTTCTTTTGAGATCTCTTTTTTATCTATAAGTTTATTCTCTTCCAAGATTATGTTCAATTCATCTTCCGTGAGAGTTTCTATAATTAAGTCAATAATCGCTTTCTTTCTCAGCCCACTATAATCCTCAATCTTATAGTTTTTACAGATCTCAATTAGATTCTTTACTGTTAATTTCCCTAACAAAATATTTGGATTTTGCATTTTTTTAACACCTGACAGATCTAAAAATCTTTATTTATGGTTATAAAATGTTTATTTAAACTCTGAAGATTTAGTAATATAGTTTTTTCTGTGTGTTTTTAATGAAAGGAGAGTGATGATTTTTTTAAATTAAGATATTTGAGTTGAAATTTTTCTTTCAGAGTAGGATTTTTAACTTGATTTGGTATTAGTGATATTCCGAATAATAGATTTTATCGATTTGAACAATTGGGCAATTTTTTTTTCTTTTAATTCATTAAATGCTATATAATCCAAATTTTCTGAATATATAGACAAATTTTTAACATATTGAGGATAAAGAGGCGAATTGATTATATGATTTCTGATTTAAGCTAAAAGATGACCCGGTAAAGTATAGGTGTTATCTATCTCTTCGAAATAATACTTAAGTTGATTAAATGGCATTTTGTTCCATTTTAATAGACTCTCATGGGTTATTAGTTTTGCATATCTAATTTGATTTTTTTGCGATATTTGAATTTCTATAATTATGTTGAATTATCAAAATTGTTCCTTTTTTCCAATGTTGAAAGTGTTTTTGGAGTATGGATATGTTATTTATTGAATTACCTATTATATTTACAGAATTGTTTTAATTAATGAACCTATATAGTTGCATTTATGCGTATTAATTTGTAAAGAATTGTAACTAAAGTAATTATTGAATATGTTTTACTATAAAATATTGTTATTTGAATTATTAGCAACAGAATATATTATAGATGGAAGGATTTTAATGAAATGTTTATAATAATTAGTAATAATTAGCCGGAATTTTGCTGAGACTTATTCATATATCAATATATTAAATACAATTCTTTTCAAGATCAAATATTTTGGTTTAGATTTATTTTCTACTAATTTAATTATTACTATTACTTAGAATAGATTCATATTTATTTTTTCTAATAATTTCAAGGCCTTTTTTATAATGAGAAAAAAGAATTTTAGCCAATATTCATTCTGATGAGCTCATACGTTCAATTTAATTAGATAATATATAAATAAAAAAAAATCCGAAAATTTTGATATTTTTTTGATCCCAAAAAAAGGATTCAGAATCATTATTTTTGAAAATATACTAATTTTTATACTAATTTTAGACAAAATTAAGCATAAGATCCTTCAATTCTGCTATTAAATCTAATATTCTTACCTCTAAGCAGTTTTAATTTAATCAAACGTTTTTTTATATATTTCAAGAGCCGTAAAAGTAATTTATAGAATCGTAATCTAGAGTAAGTTATGTAATCATTTACATATTTTACAAATAATATTTACAAATGAATATCCAAAAGTTTTTAACCAACATATAAAAGGATAAAATTACTTACTAAATTTGTTAAAGTAATGAAAATTTTTGATAAGGGTTATGTAAAAAACTATGGAAATTAACGAATTAACCGAAAGTGAATTTTTAGAGGTAGGTTTATTAGAAAATAATGCTGATTTGCTTGTTATAGAATCAGATGAACATATTGAGTTAATTGTGAAAGCCCTTTCTTCCAAAACGAGGCGTCAGATCCTCCAATGCATTCGCGCAGGACCTATGGATGTATCCAACATAGCAGCTGCGTTAGATATGACGGAGGCAAATATCTCTGCCCAAATTAAAAAGCTGGAAGAGGCCCAATTAATCTTTTGTGAATACAGCTCTGGAAAGCATGGAGTTCGTAAGATCAGCAAGATCAAATACAATCAATTATTGCTTAATTTCGCTTAAGGCGCAAGATTTAATGATATTATTTTCAAAAATAAGCTTTTTCTAATTAAGATAATAAGAAATATTTAGAAAATTATTCAGAAAAAACCCAATAATACCATTAATAACTCGTTTTAGATATATTTGTTATAACTATTTCATTAGAATGATTTGGTATGGCAAATAAATTCTTGATTCATGGCGAGGTAGTTTAAATGAATTTATTTGTATCTCCATCTGAAAATTTCTTCAAAATTTTTCTCAACTGCTCCTGAAGATTTATCTAATAATTATTTGCAATGCATATTCAGTCCAAAATTAGTCCAAACTCCTCTAGTCCAAATTATGTTTGTTTAAATAATTTAAGTTAGACGAAGAACAAATATGATTTTTTTATAATGAAAAAGACACCATCTCGTGAGCAAGATTTAGTTGAAAAATATTTGGAAAAACTAAAGTTGCTAGAATCTCAGGAAAAAGTGAATAGCTTAAATCAAAAATATAAATACAAAATAATAGACCAACTAACTCAGCTTTTATTTAAACATAAAGATTCCAAAGAAATGTATGTGAGCATTAGCAACTTGATAAATTTATTTTTAAATTTCCCTGAAAGTACATATCCAATCGATGTTTTTTCTCTTAAAGAAAAGGATGGAAAACTTACTAAAGATGAATATAGAAAAATTCTCCTGAAAGAAATTTCTCGTGGAAAATAGCATCCAGATTATACTAAAATGAAGTCCAATTCAACCTTAAAGGATTTAATAAATTTCTGTATGAGAATAAATCAGAAAATTTGTCGTCTCATTTAATTTATAAGAGGAAAAAATCTTTGGAGGATAGAGAATCTAGAAGGTGAAAAAAGTGAGTAATAAAAGTCATCAGGTTGAGGATAACACTATTTTTCCGGTAATGTTGGATGATCCTTTTCCGAATATTCGAAAATTGGTTGTATCTTTTAAAGAATTTTTAAGAGAGAATAATTCAAAAAATTTATTGGACTCGGAGGAAAAAAATCATAAAAAAGATACAAAAAAGCTCTCGAAAGGAGATAATAATTATAAGAATATTCTTTCAAAAGAGCTCGAATAAGTAAATCCTGTTGTTCTTCTTTTCAATTTGCTATTAATTCATGAGTATATTTAAAAATAAGATATTAATGTTTCTTTGGCTTTATCAAGGTGTCCTAATTTGGTCTCTTTAATTTTTTCTAAGTTTTCTTCAATTCCAAGCTTCTCAATTCTTTCTGTTAGTTTGTAAAATGGGGAATTTTTTATTCGTTTTAGTATGCTTGAATTTTTTTTGTCAAAGTTCTCCAATAAAAATTCAATAGGTTCAACTTCTTTCTCTCCAAGCATCTCCTGAAGGATACTGATCAAAAGTGTGTCAAAAGTGATTCTCAAAATATCCTCCTTATCTTTTTCTGAATCTTTTGAGATCAATACTTCTTTAAGAATTTTTATGGAATCGAGAGACAAATCGATGGCATCATGAGCAATAGTTTTAATTCGAGGATTGAATTCTCTATTTTTCGATGCTCTCAAACTCAATGCTGAAAGAGCCTTATATTCTGCCGCTAAATGTAATAATCGACTTTTCGCATTCTTCATTATTCCGACATAATCGGTCTCTTGTATCAGATCTTCAACATTTTCAATAGCTTTTTCAAAATATTTTGAAATGTCCTGATATTTTTTCGCCGCCGGTTCATATTTTTCCATATTTAGGAGTTTAAGTGCCCGTTTCTCCTCGGTATGATAAAGCTCATCAAATTTGTTGACTTTCATTAAAGCCTTTAAAATTAGTCTCTCGCCCTCATCCTTGCTTGTACTCGTGCGTTCTAATGCTTGTCCCGCTCGAAGTAATAGTTCAGAGGATAAATTGTAGTATTCTTCTGGATCGATATTATAGAAATGATCTGATGCTTTTTTCCATGATTGTCCCGCTGTTTCATAATCTTTCATATTGTACGATAAGTTACCAAGTTGCATTAGGAGTTTTGCGGAGATTTCATGGAGATCCAGCTCTTCAGTCTTTCTTATGATCGATTTAAGTCGATACATAGCTTGAATATTGTTTTTAAATCGGGAGATAATAGAAGAGATCTTTATAAAAAGCTCATCAAGCTTCATATAGCTTCCCAAATCAAGATATTTTTGGGCTGCTTTTTCATAGAGATCTATAGCTTCCTTTCCTTTTCCTTCATTTACCAGATCTTCAGCCCTGTCGATTAATCTCAAAGCCTCAATTTCAATTTCTTCCCGGTCATGATGATTTATCATTTTTTTCCCCTATACTCTGTGAGAATAATTTTTTGGTTGTATACATACAATTAAAACACAGTGTAAAATAACCAATATAATATTAAAATGTTGTTCTTATACATGTAAAAAATAAATTTTGATATAAAACTATTTAGTTTTAAATATCTATTCTAAGAGTTTGATGTTTTTCTCTTTCAATATTTGTTTAAATTTAAAAGATTGGTATGCGGACGAGAAAGATTCTGTTGCATCTTCAATAGCACCATAAAAAATGAAATTTGAATACCAAGTTGCAATAAACATTATGCTTGCTCTCCGATATTTAGTATGGAATTTTTTATTTAATCGTGGAGAGGAATATTGAAATAGAAATAAATTGGAAGCGGTTCCTACAGGGAGTCGTAAAGATTCACTTATGAGTTGTTGTGTTTCAAGAATATATGCCAAGGATTCCAAATTAGTCACCCCTCCGTCTACCCAGATCTTATCAACTCCCAATTGTCTTATTCCTTCAATTAAATTCACATTTTTTGGTTCCCGTTTTTTTACAAGATAGTTATAACGCTGAGTGGAGGTCATACTCTCTGAACCCAGAATTAAAATAACGACAGTTTCTATTTTATTATTTTTTAACAAATCCAGTTCTTTTTTATTTTTTAGATTCGAAATAGTGTTGTAAATATATTCGTTGGATTTTATTCCCCTTTCTTTAAGATGAATTATTCCCGCTTTTCTTGCTTCAAAGGTACCTCCTAATACAAAAGGAGGTTCATAATTATCTAAATAAAAATCTAAATATTTTTTCATTGTATCGGGATCTGGCGCAGATAATTCGATCATTCCAGGTATTTTATATTTTGAAGATAATTTAAAATGATTATCTATCCTCTTTTTAGCTTTAACCTCGCTAAAGTTTACTGGATTTTCTCTCTCAAGAATAGTCTCCCCGTCATAAAAAATGGTCCCAATAAGTACGGGAGGAAGTTCAAAATGCCCCATCCCCATTTCAAAATCACCATATTGATATGTTTCTAACGGCATCTTTCTATTCTTAGAGATTATTTCAGTTAATAATAAGTTTATGATATAGTTATGAAAGAAAATTACTTACGAAAATTTAATTCAATACCAGTTTTGATCCACAATTCTTACAAATTTTATTATATAATTTTTCAAAACAATCTTTATGATAAAGAGTCCCGCAGTCAGAATTACCGCATTTTACAACGTCTTGGTCTTCCTCAAAAATCATATTACATACCGGACAAGAATTATACATCGCTTCATCTCCCAACTCTGAAGCTTTCTTCTGAATAGCTCTAACTTTTTTTCGATCTCCGGATTCAATATCTATATTTGTCGAAGTACCAGAAAGAACCTTTAATTTTTGAGCTTGACTAACTTCTGAGGGAATTTTTAGAAGGTAAAAACAATGAGGACATCTCACAGTTCCCGATCTCTTCAGTTTAGGCTCATCTTGAGAGTCTGCCCAACCAGCAAGACAATGGATATGAAACGGCGTCATACAATTAGGACAATATCTTCCTGTGATATAAAACGAACCTTTTGTAATAGGATCGCTATCCGAAAAACAAATAGAACATTTTTTATAATCCGCCATCCCTCGAATATGTTTTATCCTTTGTTCATCGTCTTTTGTAAGATCTTGGACTCTTAATAGGTTTGCAGCAATTTTTCTAAGAAATTTAGGATTTTCGATTAAAGTTTTTGTTTTAGTATTTGATGATTTAAGATTAGAGCGGGCAAAATCAAGAGCCGATTGTTTCAAAGTCTCAATATCATTAATATAATAATATCTCCCATTAGAAACATCACTGAGACGTTTTAATATATTTAAATGACTTGCTTCTCCTAATCGAAATGTATCTATTTTGATATTTAATTCATTTGCCAGTCTGGACATCTTTATTGGATCAACTGCGGTGGTTGTAAAATTTCCGTCTGAAATTAGCAGGATTCTTGGAAGCTTGGCAGAAACCTTTCGTAATTCTTCTATGATCATTTTAATAGATACAGCCAGAGCATCCCCCATGGCAGATTCTCCTTCAATTTTAAGAGAATCAAGTGTATTAAGAATCTCACTTTCCACAGAAGTGAAATTTAGAAGTTTTTCTGGATTAGTAGAAAATCGAATAATTGCAAATGAACTGGCAGGATCAAGGGATAAACGTTCTGAAACTAACTTTTTCAAGGCATCTACACTGCACGCTAATCGTGAAGGAGAATAATCACTCCGATACATCGAACGAGAGGTATCAATACATATTACCACATTTTCAGGGTATCTTTGATCAGACACAGCTTTAAACCTAAAGTTTTTCCTATTAGAGAATAGATATTTTTAAAGTCCTAATTAAATAATAGATTTTGTATTTATTTAGTTAAGTATTATGAAATAATTTTAAAATCCTATCTGAAGCCATCTAATTTTTTTGTCTGATTCCAAGAAAGTAAAATATCTAAAAAGCCCTCAAATTTTATTCTTAATCAACCGTAAATCCTAATACGCTTCCATCTGATTTTGATACTTGAACACGATATACCTTTCCTCCTCCCGAAAAAGTAACAAGCCACTTGACGATTTTATCCTCGTTTTTATCCAAACTGAACTCTTTATGTCCATTTTTTTCCAAATATTCAGTTGCGATAGCTTCTGCTTCTTCAGATGAAACCATGTTCTTTTTTACCTTTCCATTTTACTTTTATTTCACAAAAAAACCAGTACTACTTAAAATATTTTATTTTTAATTTTTATTAAACTTTTTAGCTAATTATTTTTCTCCAAATAAATCTTGTTTTTTATTGATGAATGTGTCAAAAATAGAATAATAGAGAACATAATAATAATGTTGAATGTTAATATCTAAAATACCATTTATAACATGACCATAAAAATAAATACTAAAATAAGAATATAAATAAATAGCATAGCACTAATATTCTTATAAGAATAATAACAACTTAATCTGATGTCTATATGTCAAGGGAGGAAGAATTATCCAATATAAAAGAATTCTTCAAAAGCAACGTTATCATAACAGAAGTGGAAGAAGTCTTGAGATTTAAGCCAGATACATTGATTGGAATCGACCAGATATCCGCAGACAAACTAAAAGAGAACAATATTAAAACAATACAAGATCTTGCGAATATCCCAGAGGAAAATCTGCCTGAGATTAAAGGAATTTTACCCAGCATTTTATCAAAATGGGTAAAGATAGCAAAAGTTTTAGAAAAGGCCGTGGGAGAGCAGCTTAAAGCTCATAAAAAGCTTTTATTGATTGGTTTAGATAACGGAGGTAAATCGTCAATATTGGCTGTGCTTCAGGATAAATTCTCGATTATCAAATCTCTATTGCCCACAAAAGGTGTCAAAAGAGAGCGATTAGATTTCTTTGGATACCCCATCGTAAGTTGGGACCTTGGTGGCCAAGTCCAATACAGAGAGAAATATTACTTTAACAAACCTGAAATATTTTTCACCGAAGTCGATCTTATTCTGTATGTCATTGATATTCAAGATCCCGAACGATTCGAAGAATCTGCGCAATATTTTGATGAAGTGTTAGCGTCTTTAGAAGAATTAAACGAATCTGCACCAATCCTTATTGTGTTACATAAGAGCGACCAAGATTTCAGGAAAACTCTCGAGTGGCAACAAAATGTGAGAGATGTAAAGGATCTGTTCAATCCATTAATTGACAAGCATGGGGGATTTAACGTGGATTATTATGATACGACTGTGTTCCAAAAGGAGACCATCATGCAAATGTTTAGCATTGCCTTAAAGAAAGTGTCGGAGACCTCTGAAATTATTGAAAACATCCTTGAGGACTTTACTAGAACCGTAAACGGAAAAGCTACGAGTCTTATTTCGATGGATGGCTTAATTTTTGGAAGTTTTCACCAAACCAATACCGATGAAATGCTTGTAAATAATACCGCAATAATGCTACAAGTTCTTATCAATTTTCACAGTTCTATAGGATTAATTCGAGAAAAATCAATAAAACTTGATTTTCCATTAAATGGATTTACTATTAATGGTGAGAAACTCTTTGAATATTCTGATTTACAAATCCCAGTGTATTTATGGGCGTTAACTGAAAATCCGGAGTTAATTGAAGAGAATCTTGACTATTTTAAAAAACAGCTTTTGCCTCTTATCAATTTGTTCCTATAACATAAATTTTTTCCCTATTTTCTTTCTTAGTCAAAAAAGAAAAGGATTGACGATGAATTTTATGACTTATTCTTCAATTTGTGCGTGAGCATCTCGTAAATATGCAGAGCATTCATCAATTTTTTCTATTGCCTTATTTAATTTCTCCATCACTGAATCCATACCTTCTTCTTTTGCAAATTCCCTCCATTTTTCAAATGATTCCTTATGTGAGTCGTTATGTTCTGCCCAATGTTCTAAAAGCTTTTTCAATTTTGAAACCTTTCTATCCATAATTTCAGTTAATTCACGAGAGATTTTTAAATTTTAGATGATAAATGCATTTTTAAGAGTGCACGTCTCTGTGGACCTCAACACGTTCGTGAATCGGTATTAGGTGGTACTACATGCAGCAGCATATTTAGAGTGAGTCATTTTCAAAAATCTATTTGGACTCAACTGATATCGCTGCGGTTTGA
>WJIN01000385.1 GCA_014730295.1 Promethearchaeota archaeon
GAAGCATAAAATCCAGATTCATTCAATCCATATCCAAGAGTTGGATAAGCATCGAGTCTAGGATTGGTGGAATTATACCAATAAGGTCCCGTATCGTTAGTAGGCGTTCCTGAATGAGCTACAAATGTTTTCTCGGTTCCATTTATTATCAAGTTCGCTTGTCCACCACTGATATCATACTCAAAATCCGCAAGATCTCCATCAACTATGGGCACCCATCCGCTTCCGCTGGAAAACCCGGAATTTTCAATCCATTGTGTGTCATAGGACTGTTTGAACCAAAAATCTCCAAATCCTTGATTCAGAGAAATGGGCTGATTATCAAACGACATTTTTGGAGCGGCTGAGCTCATAATGAGCCCACTAATGCTAAATAACACGAGAGAAACCGCAAAAACGGCTAAGATGATCTTAATTTTCGAATGTGAAGTGTTCTTATTCATTGGAACCCCTTGAAAGAGTATACTACAAAATTTATTTCTAATTAAACTCTATTAACATAAATTTCAGAATGCAACTTATATAAATTTAATTCTCATTATTGGAAGTAAAAAGATTTAATATACCATTCAATAAAAATCAGATCAAAAACCATATATAAATCACTTTGAAAAATAATTAAACTAAAATAAGTCGTATTTTACCATTTGGAACTCGAAAGGGTAAGAAATTGTTATTATTCAAATTAGAATCTATGTGGTAAAATTTAATATAGTAAGTTTCTTAAGAAATTAATTATAAGTGAATTAATTATATATTGTTTAATATATTAAATTCTCTAACAATCATATGAGGGTATAATCGTGATTCAAGGAATATTAGCCTTTTCCTTCAATTTGAACGAAAAGGAATCCGGTGAAATCGAGCCGGAGTTTAAACCAATCCAATTAGTATTTACCGAGAAGAAATATGACGAAACAAACTATAGTGAGTTGCTCGTGGAAAATGACATATTCGCTACCTTTTATCAACATACCACGGGATTATTTGGTGTGAAATATGATTATTCTAACTTTTACACGGGAAAATTAAAGGAAACACCTTATCAAATCATTTCCTACTTCAAGCAAGTTTCAGACGGTTCGCAATTTCTCACAATATCAATTTTTGATTTAGATGATGAGATCGAACTTTTTGAGGACATCATTAGAGATACAAGCACTCGATTAAGTGATGTATATGATAAGCTAGCGAAAGCGCGAAAGTCTAAAAATTTGGAAGAAATCACCAATATGAATATCCGGCTAAAAAATGAGCTGAAATTTGCGATGTTTCAAGTCGACAGATTGTCAAATTTGGATAACATCCAGAAAGTTGCCTTAATCTATAATAGTAAACTGAGATTAGAAATCTTAGATATGCTTCGTGATTTTCCAAAATCAAGAGATTACATAAAGGATAAGATCCAAAAGCTAAAACCCACTGCGAACTTGGACGTGCTTCTTCGCCCATTGGTAGAGCTTAATTTAATCCGAAGGGATTGGATACGTGGAGAAAAAGACGAGGAAACGGGGCAGATTAAAAATCAAGGCGAATATATTTTTTTAATAAAGGATATCATGTTAGTGCGAGTACCCAACGAAAATCTCCTGAGCCATCTAGAAGAACAAGAGAGCAATATCTATGAATTGTATAAGGAAAAAATTACGGAATACTTTTCAAAATATGACCCATTCGAAGAACCAATGGAAGACAAACAAGAAATAGCTTCAATGCTATTAAACCCTGATGTTTACGATTTTTTCTTGCTTATGCAAAATAATTATTACCCGAAGGATAAAATCCCGAAAATCTTTTCTGAATTTGCGGTCACGGAAGTTCTCATTAACAATTTGAAAGATTTAGATATTCTCACAGAAATTAAAGATGATGAAGGACGTGAATGGTTTCTTCTCCTCACGGATGTTAAGCCATTAACAATCTTTCCAGAATATATGCTTCCAAAAATCCGAGAAGCGTATAAGTTTAGTATTAATTATCAAGTTGCTAAGAAGGCATACGATCTATTAGAACTCACGTATCCTGAAAAAGTAGAATTTTAAGATTCAAGACATTAAAATGGTGATTGAAAAAAATGTATTTATTTGACGAGAGTAAGGAAGCAGAGGTATCAATCAAATGTAAGTTATGTTTGGCCGAAATAAAATTTAAAATTACACGGGATGAATATCAAAATACAAATAAATTTCCTATTATTAAGGAAAGTGTTCATGGAGACCCAAAACATAAGCTTGTCGTCCAAATTAACAAGAATTTGGAGATTGATAATTTCGAAATACAAGATATTCAAGAGACTCCAACTGGCGAAATTTCCCAAGAATTGACCAAACAAGTGCTTCATGATCTAGGATTGAATGATGAGGAGATAGAATTATATCTTTCCATTACAGGAAGGGATGTGGTCTCACTTGGCGAAATCGCGGTAATTATGGAGAAACCGAAGGCTGAATGTAAAAACATTGCTAATAAATTCGTAGAGAAAGGATTATTCAAGGAAATTATTGGTGCCACACCTCATTATAGTCCATTGCCTCCGTATGCTGCACTTTTAGGACAATTAAGAAATTTTCATGAATTTATATCGACCGTAAAAGATACTTTGCCTTCGGAAGTTGACAGATCTTTCTCTGAGTTTAAAACAACCGCAAAGGATAAAGCGAAGATTAAAGAAGCCGAGGATATCATTCAAGACATAAAAGAGAATATGATATCTGAAGTAGCTAAACAGAAAGAAGGGATCCCAAGTAAAGTGGATGCCTCTAAAGTTGAACTAAAAGGAATATCCAAAGAGATCTCAGATTTAGAGACATATGCACGAAATATAATGGAAGACCAAGTCGATGAGATGAAAAAGCAATTCGAATCAATAAACAATAAATCCGTCCAAATTATTCAGACTCAAGTTGATGATTTAAAAGACGAATTAAACAACATGAAAACCATAATATCAGATAACTTAAGGAAATTGAGGCTTGGAGTGGTTCAGCAAACCGTAAATCAATTAGTCGAGAAAGTTGTTTCCAGTCGTATACGAGAGATTCAAGATGGGCTTAATGTTCAGTTAAGTGTTAATGAAATGGTCTTTAGCGATGAATTAAATGAAGCCATAGAAAAATTGAATAAGGATTTCGTAGAGAAGTTCAAAAGTTCTATTGAAGAAGCTTTGACAGGACTTGAGGGAATTGAGGTTGATACAGATGTGGACCAAAAGAAGATCTTTGAAAATTTGGGTAATCAATTTCAAAAAGCGGTTAAAATTGCCGAGGAAAAAATTAATACCATTTATAGCGACGTGTTTGATTCAATCGGTGATTTCAAAGGACTATTTACAAAACAGGTCGTCAATACAATAGATGATACTCTTGATGAAATTTTGGATAGACTTGAGATGCAAGAAGCGATGACCCAGCAATTCTGGGATCAAGCAAAAAGACGATCCACCATCACTATGCAAGATATTTGGTTCATCCGATCACCTGAAGCGGCTAAAGCTCATATTAATGAGGAGGTCTCACGAGCTAAATTGCGTACCTTAATAGTTGCGCCTCAAATCACCGATATCGATCTAAATGCGATTAAATCTGCCCCAAAGCATGTTAATATCCGCATAGCCACCAATATCGATCTTTCCAACCCTGAACATAAACGGATGGTAGATGAATTGGAAACAATCGGAAATGTTGATTATAGAAAGCGAGGATTACAGAATATCTGGGGAATTAATCGAGATTATGAGGAGGTTGTATTGTGTGTGTTATCTGAGATTGAAGTCCAAGGAAAGAAAAGAACGGAAATTGCCGGAATTGGGAGTATAATCGAGGAACATATCAAAATTTTTGTCCCTATTCTTGAAGATGCATGGGTGGGCGCTCAAAAAGAAATTTCATATTCTGTAAACAGCGCATCGGAAATTAAGCCAGAGGAAAAGGAAGTTTCGAGAGAAAAACCAAAAACCGAAGTAGCGCCGAAGGTCGAACCCCAAACCGAAAAACCGATTGAAATCAAACCAATGGAAAAGCCAAAGATGGATGAATATCAAGTTTCAGAAGAAAAAGAAGAGGCACCAGAAAAACCCATTGAGCCCCCGAAGGAAGTACCAGCAGAAGAAAAAGCGGAACCCTCGGATGTCGCTGATTTGGAAACACAATTAAAACACATCCTCTCAAGTGTCGATAAATTACCGGGTGACCAGATCGCTGACAAACTCCAAACGTTTCATAATACCTATGTTAAAAATGTGGGATATAATACCACAATGAAAACTATTTATCATAAGATTACGGGCTTAAAAGCAGTAAACAGAGAGCTAACGGATATCGAAAAGAGGGACTTAAAAATGAAAGTGCGGGAGTGGAAAGATAAATTAAGCATTTAATTTTTTATTTTAATTCTATATGTTTAACTCCGGTTATTGTTTTTGACTGATTACCTAATTCTATTCTAATTTATTTTAAAATTAATCCTTAAGGTTTTTGGACTCTTTCCAAATATAATAATTAGGTTCTTAATGAGAGATTAATTTGTTAGACCATGGATGGAAAGATTATCAACTCCTCGGGAAAAGTAAATAATTATATCCATCATATTGATTTGAAGGAATTCGGAAAAGAAAGAATCCTTTCGTGCTATGTTGCTGAATTTGATGACTACGCACTCATTTTAGACTGTGGCTCCTCCCTTGAAGTGAATAGACTTTTACGTTACCTAAAGAACAATGATATCGCTCTGG
The DNA here is from genome assembly GCA_014730295.1 of Promethearchaeota archaeon. Next base: position 4,730 of record WJIN01000385.1, read on the forward strand.
AATCAGTTAAGTATTTAGTAACTACCCATCATCATTTTGATCATAACGGGGGTGCCTGGAAAGTTTATGAGAAGATTAAAAAATTTAATCCTAATTTTAAAATTATTGCCAACCCTCAAACCAAGTATCTCTTAAATAATTATGAGACCCATTTGAATCGGGCTAAGCGAACGTTTGGTGATTTTATTGGGGATATGAAGGATATTGAAAATGAAGCGTTTTTGATCGTAGAACCGGAAAAAGAGTTCAAAAAGGAAGAACTAAAGCGTTACGTGGTGGATTCCTTCTCTTTAAATGGGAAAGTGATTGATTTAGCACTTCTTAAAACTTCGGGTCATACACCTGACCATCAATGTCCGTTTTTCATAATTGATGGTGAAGTAGATTTTCTGTTTTTGGGAGAGGCGGCAGGAACTATATACCATTCGGAAAAGTTTTTGACGATGCCCACCTCAATGCCGGTGTATTTCGAATTTGGACCCTATATGGAATCTCTTCACAATTTAAAGAAGCTGAACGCAAAAATTGCGGGGTTTTGTCATTTCGGAGTGGTCTGCGGTCAAGATAATGTAGGATACATTCTCGATGAGAATGAGCAATTTATGAAAGAATTCCGCTCCAAAATCATTGAATATTATGAAAAACGTCCCGAGACAAGATATGTGTTTGAAAAAATGATGCCGTATTTGACTCCTCGGACCGATTTAGTAGGTGACGACCATCCCATCATGAAAAATATCGTATTAGGGATTGTATACGGAATGATGATGGACTTAGGCTACCGAAAAGAATAATTAATTAACTAGCTAATCAATTGCTAATCTCTCATCATCATTTAAAACTTCAAGCGCTTTCAATGCGCTTTTTTCCTTATCCTTTATTTCCAGCATCATATCAAAATTATATTCTCGTGTTTGTTCTATGAATTTTCTAAAATCTCTGAGTTGAATATGTTCGCTATGACGTGGCTTCCCTTTATCTGGATGTTCGGAGCTATAATGAACGATAGGCAATCCGTCAACTTCTTTCCAACTTTCCGTGAATGCTTTAAAAGCTTGGGGTATGGATTCCCCAGAGCTATTGCATTGATGATGATAGATATCAAAAATGATGGGAATTCCGGTTTCATCGTGGATTTTTAAGCAGTCTTGGAGTGTATAGCTCTTATCATCATTTTCAATGACCAAGCGATTTGTTATTTCCTTATTATACGTTTTATATCGTTCAATAAACCTTTCTAGGCTTTGAGGTTTGTTTCCATAAACCCCTCCCACATGAACCTGTACTTTTGCTGTGGAGTCTAATCCCATTATATCTAAGACTTCTATGTGGTATCGAATCTCTTTTACACTTCTTTTAAACACACCCTCGTCCGTGGAATTTAAAACAGTATATTGTCCCGGATGCATCGTGATTCGCATCTCATTACATTTTAAATATTCCCCAATTTCACGGAATTGTTGCTTGAAATGCTCTTGCCATTCGAATTTCATGATTTCATGGGACGCAAAAGGGATCAAGTCGGAAGTTATTCGGAAAAAGAGGATTCCGTGCTTTTTGTTAAATTCTAAAATCTTTTGGAGACACTTGAGATTGTTGCTTATCGTCGATTTTAATTTGGGAATCGAATAATTCTTTAGCCGAAATGTCCGACTGCTACGACATTCTAAGGAAAGGTTTATGCACGGATATCCGATTTTCATTATTCTTCGATTATAGAAAAATTCCAAAATCCTTAATATTAATTCTTTTAAACTATAATTCGGTAAAAATCGTTTTATTAAAAATCTAAATACAAGAATAAAAAAAAAAATTTAATTTTGGACTAATATCTAATCTGTTTCTTTGTTCTGAATAGTAAAATTATTCCAATAGTAAAACAAATCGGTAATAGACTTAAAAAATAATATCCTGATATTCTATTATCTCTATCAGATATAGGATTTGGCCCAAAAAATATATAGAGTTTACCCGTACTAGTACCTAATCCATCATTTGAATAAGCAGCGATTATAAAATCATCGCAATTATCGCCGTTAATATCTCCTACACCACTAATTGAATTTTTTTGCCCTAAGAAATCTTCTTGCCCTTCACCAAAGAAGGATGCATTTGCTTCATCTAATCTTAATTTGGATACCCAATTATCTGAATTCATCCCATAAACGAGGTAAACTTTCCCGACATAGGATATAGTTTTATTATACAGATGAGCAGAAATGAGAAAATCGTCATAATTATCGTTATTAATATCTCCTGCACTTGAAACTGTACTTCCGGATAATTGAAATTCAGTTTCACCTAAATATGATACATTTGCCATTGAACAATTCACATTTAATGTCCAATCTTTTTCTTTACCAAAAAATAAGTAGGTTTTTCCCGATCGAAAACCATTTTCTTCATTATAAGGTGATCCAATCAAAAAATCATCAAATCCATCTGCATTTACATCTCCTGCTCCTGAAATAGACCAACCCGCTCTATTTTCAAAATCCTCTCCTAGATATGATGCATTTGCTTCAGAACAAATTATTTCATCATTCATATAAAATGATTTTCCGAAAAAAAGATAGACTTTACCCGCATCAGTATCGGCCTGATCATTCTCTGTTGAACTTATTAAAAAGTCACAAAATCCGTCATTATTTACATCACCCACTCCTGCCACACAATGCCCCGTCTCATCTCCAGAATTTTCACCGTAAAAAACAACGTCTGCCGTTGAACAGTTCACATTTTTCTGCCAATTATTTGCTTTTCCAAAAAATAAGTAAATTTTACCTTCGTCTGCTGAAGCAGTTTTATTGAAACCAATAGCACTAATTAAAATATCATCATAATTATCCCCATTGACATCCCCTACTCCATCTATAGAATAACCTGCTCTATCTTCAGCATATTCTCCTATGAAAGTAGCATCTGCTACTAAACAGCTTTTATCTTTTTCCCATCCTGTCGCTTTTCCGAGGAATAGGTATATTTTTCCCGCATCGTCCCCTCCTTGGTCATTATTATGGGAAACTGCTAAGAAATCATCAAATCCATCTCCATTTACATCTCCTGCTCCAGCTATTTTTACCCCAAATTCATCATTAGGATTTTCTCCGATGAAAGAGCCATCAGCTTCAGATGTGTTTATACTCAAACCCCAGAAGAATCTCTTACCAAAAAAAAGATAGACTTTTCCTTCATTTCCATTTGTGGAGTTATCAAAATAAGGTGCTGAAGCTATAAAATCTTCCAAACCATCACCATTTACATCACCTACTCCACTTACAGAATAACCCAGCCTGCTAATATTTTGTTCACCATAAATCGAAATATTGGCAGCCGAACAATTCATATCTTGTTCTAAATCGGAGATTAGGATTTTTTTGTTTGAAATATTCTCAATCACTAATGTCTGGTTTTCGAGATAAAAATATGTTAAAATCCCACAGAAAAAAATCAATATTAATGTTATGCTAATATATTTTCTATTTTTCACATTTTTCAGCCCCGTGAAAAAAATTGATAGTAATATTTAATTTAACATGAGCCTTTTTAAGCTTTATCACAATTCCACTAGGAACAAATGCAAAGCACTGAATATGAATAAATAAAAAAAGAAAGTGTTGAATTTAATTTTTAAAGCTTTTTATTTTGATGGAAGTATATTAGGCCTATCATAGAAATTATCCCAAGGAACATAAACAGTACGTTAAATCCAGGAATCTCTCCACCATCAGTCATCTCTGGAGTCTTTTTGATGAGATATAATGTATCACTTGAAATTTGTCCGAGAGAATCGTTTACAAAGAACTGAATCATAATCATCTCTCCGTCCGCTTTTCCATCCCACGTTGTTAAAAAGTCAGAATTTATTGTTTCATTAATCAAGAACGGATATTCGATTACTCCACCGTCAATTGTATACCACATATTGTTTATTAGAAAATCCTCAATTTCTATGAAAAAATCAAAGAGCTTTCTTTCAGTGGTCGATTCATTCAATGGGGAGGTTATATTCAAGATGGGGAAAGCGTCCTTGATGAGATACGTTGTATTGGTTCCGAGATGACCGAAGGTATCACTGGCATAGAATGTAAGTTCGATTTGCTGTCCATCTGACAAGGAGTTCCATATCGAAAACCACTCGTTTTGATCGATTGTGCTGCTCGAATTGCATGTGATATTTGTTAACCCGTTGTCGAGAGTATACCAGATTGTATCAAGATATATCTCATCCACCGTGAGACTGAATTCAGGTGCTAGAAATGGTTGTCTCGAATTATTTAATGGTAAATCAACGAAAATGACTGGGTCATCATCATCCCAAATTGGGAGATAATCAGTGACTCCTAATGCATTACTATATGGACTATCTCCAATTCCATCAACCGGGCTATCATCTGAACCAGAATAATCGTCCCAATAATTCCCAATTTCTGAATTATTCCAAAAATTTGTCCCGGACATATCTCTAGCTTGGGCGTTATTATCAATGAAAAAATTCCATGCAAAAAGATTAAAATTGCTGAGGCTAGCTTCGATTATATCTATTCCTATACTATCTGATTTCGATATTATGTTTTCAGTTATCGTATTATTATCTCCATTATATAAGTAGATTCCATCCCAATTCGCGATAAAGTGATTTTTCTCTATTACATTCAAATCTGAATTTGACTGAAGTTGTAGACCATATCTTTCACTTTTTCTTATTGTATTATTGTAAAATCTATTTAGGTTGGACTCACTTAAGCTAATTCCGATTCCGTTATCAATAAATTCGTTATCAAGCACTTCATTTTCATAAGAAGATGATAAAGACATCGCATTAGTATAAATTGAATTATTATGAAGAATGAAAGTGTTCGATTGAATCGTGTTATTACCTGCATTATAGAGACTAAGACCTGTTCCTGTATTATTAAAGAAATAGTTCGAAGTGATATTACAGAATTTGATTTCTATATTATTACTATAAACCCTTAATCCCGCATTATTTTTTATAATTGTGTTATTATGGAGAATATTATAATTTGTTTCATAGCTAAGAAATGAAAACAAATTAATTCCATTAGCGAGGTTTTTATAAATCTGATTGTATGAAATATTATTGTTATTTCCAATCAAGTATACACCATCATTACTATTCTCTCTAATTTGATTATAACTCACATTAGTCAGTGATATTCTGTTTAGATATAAACCATATCCCTGATTTTTACTTATGTTATTTTTATATATGTATGCATCGTCTGAAATACTAATCGATATTCCATAATTTCCATTTCCCACTATTGTATTATTTACAATAGAACAATTATGACTTAAACTCCCTAAAGAAAGACCAACATTATCATTATTTCTAATGGTATTATTTTCAAAATGGTTTTTTTCAGAGTCAAAGGTGGTTATTCCCACATCATTTTCCGAGATATTAGAATTTAAAACATTATTACCCTGAGATGTTTGAAATTCAATACCAGGTGATTCAGAATTGTTAATTATCGTATCATTACTAATCATATTATTGTTGCTTGTATGAACATAATAACCCCGTTCCCCGTTTTCTTGTAGTAAATTATTTGAGAAATTATTTTTATTTGATCTATAAATATAAAACCCATCTTTTGTGTTTTCTTTTGCTATATTTTCTCTGAATTGACACTTTTCCGAATCTCGGGTGCGAATACCATACATATTAGAGTGAATTGTATTATTAAGTACAATTCCATTAGTAACGTTAAAGAAATAGATTCCTGAATAGAAACCCGAAGTATTTCTACTTGAATTAAAAAATAGACTGTTCTGAATTACAAAATAAGCAATTGAGTTGCTTATATGAAGACTTGAACTTGTATTCTTTCCATTAACTGCAATATTATCGATTACGTATGGATCTGACTTAGTTCCATTTCCTGAACACCAACTCTCTTGAGCTGCTTGTTCCCAAGTATAATCCCCTGCTCCTCTATCATCTATTTGAAAGTAATCTAGCTCAATATAGTCAGAAGTTTTAATTTCGAATGGATTCCCCCATAATCAGATTTATAGTTCGAATTACTCAGTGGCCTTAGCATTGCATGGATCTGTGTTATACCTAAAAGACATATGAATAAGATAGCTAATTTTTTTAAATTTTTATTGGTAAATTTCATTTTTTTATCCCCGTGGAAAAAAAGATATTAATAATAATTTGGTAGAATATTATTTAAGAGTTGTGACAAATCCGTCAAATATTCAATAAAAAAGTAATAAATCCGTATTGAATATTGGATCGGAGAAAATATAGCTAATCCACAATTTACCATTACTAGAAGGATGAATGAAGAGAGTATTAATTATGATGTCTGTATAATTGGTGGGAGTATCGCGGGAAATTATCTTGCCTATCTTTTATCAGGCACACCTCTTAAAATCGCGGTTATTGAAGAGCACCAAAAAATTGGATATCCATTTCAATGTGCCGGAATCGTGTCCAAAAAACTGAACGAATTACTCTCTTTACCAAGGGAACTCATCTTAAATCGTGTGAAAGTTGCTAAACTTGTGTCTTCGAAAGAAACCATTTTGAGGCTGTCCGGGGATGAAGAACCCTATATAATTGATCGAGTGGGACTAGATAAGCTCTTCTATCAAAAATCCAAGGATCTTCCCAATATAGATTATCTATTAGGAGAAAAATTCAAAGCTTTCGTATATCCCGAATCTTCTGAGGATATATTGGTCTTTACATCCAATAGGAGAATAAGAGCTAAAATGTTGGTCGGATGCGATGGTCCTTTGAGCTCAGTGGCCCAACAGCTCGGAATTTCAAATAATGTCATATATGCGACTCAAATTAGAATCAAAGCAGATTTTAATGAAAATCAAGCGGAAATGTATTTCGATGAGGCATGGAACGATTTATTCGGGTGGATCGTACCCGAAGGCAATAGCGTATACCGAATCGGTCTGGCGTGTTCAAAAAACCTCTCGCGAAAATTCCAAACCTTTTTAACCCAAATCGGGGTGGATTATACTCAAAGAATTGATCAACAAGGCGGAATAATTCCCATCGGGCTAATGAATAAAATCGCCTTTGATAATATTCTGCTCTTAGGAGATGCGGCGTGTCAAGTAAAAGCCACCACGGGAGGAGGGATTATAATGCTCTTGAATGCGGCTAGATATGCTGCTCGATGTATTTTAAAGTGCTTTAAACACCAAAATTATTCAGAAAATTTCATCAAAAACCATTATCAAATACCTTGCAAAGTCATATTAGGAAAGCAGCTTAAATTTCATTATCTAATACGGCTACTTTTTCAGCTTTGCTCCAATAAAGATATGGAGGAGTTGTTTAAAATTTTAGGAAAACCCAAAATTAAAGAAAAAATTTCTCTCTATGGCGATATGGATTTTCCCAAGAGATTATTAATTCGATTACTCGTTGATATAGACATATTGAAATTTTTGGTCAAGTTTATCATCAAAAAACCGCGAATGATACTAAAAACTGTCTCGGCTCTTATTTGAGAACGCTGCCTTAAATTCTTGAACTTTCAAAATGTGAATCTCACAATATCTTTATGCAGGGGGTCGCCATGCAAAAAAGGCAATCTCATTCATAAAGATATACCATAGAACCATGAAAGTTATTATAAGAAGTACTGCTCCTACTCCAAAACCTTTCACACCTTTCGGGATGCCAAGATCCTCATTTTTTCTTTGGACAATTGCCCTCACAGAAGCGACAAAATAGATCACGGCGATAAGAAGACAGACAATCCAGAGAAAAAGCATAAATAGTGAAAGCGTATAAATTGGTTCACCGTTGAGAGTTAAACTATTTAACCACTGCCAAAATGCCACAATTAAATAGGTAGGGATTACACTAAAAATGAGTCCAGACAAAACAAACACAAAACTCCACGCAAAACCTTTCCACGCCATTTTTTTCTTGCTCTCTATACTTATCTAAATTTGTGAAATACCTTATTCTTATTTATATTTTCTATTCCTTAAAAGATTTGTATCAATATTTATCAAATAACCTTATAGTGTTTTGAGCAAAAAAAAGTGTATTACTGAGATTAATCTTCAGAAACCTGTAATTTTTTGATTAGTATCTCATAATGGGACTTGGAAAAATAATAATCGGTCCATGCTGGTACTCTTTCCCGTATCTCTTCAAATAAAGCTTTTCCTTTCTCAAGAATTATAGGATCATTAGAATGGGCACATATCGAAGCGATTAAGTTTTGCGCACAATAAAGTATCTTTTGATTTTTCTTTTCCTTTCCAAATTTCATCAAAAAATCACCGATTAATTCAGCTTCGTGAAATTTTCCAGTATTGATACATTGAAATCCGATGCGATACATCCACCACCACACATTATCAGACCCTAATAAGTCTCCGAATCCGAATTGCTTATATTCCTCAAATAGTCCTTCTATATAGTGACCGATATTTTTATTTTGATTCAGGAGGTTTTGAAATACACAATATCGCACATAATGCATTGGAGTGAAGCCAATAGGAGAATATCCATCCTCATCAACCTCCCCTAAAAGCTCTCTCTCTTTCGAAATGCCATCGTTATTACGCAAATTTAGGCTTTCCAATTTCGAAAGGTTCTCTAATCCCTTAAGTTTATTTATGCGATTGTTCTCTAAGTCAAGATCTTGTAGGTTTTCTAACTTTTCCAAACCATTAATTTCAAAAATATTATTATGAGATAAGTTTAGAGATTTCAGAGACACTAAGTTATCCAAGTTTTCTATATATCTAATTCGGTTGTTTGAAAGGTTTAATTCCTCCAACTTAATATTTTTTTCTACACCACTTATTCTTTTAATATGATTCTTAGAGATGTCCAAGATTTTCAATTCTGAAATTTCTTCTAATCCGCGGATTTCAACTATTCGATTCTCAGACAAGTTCAAATGTTTTAATTTCCACATTTCTGATAATCCATGAATATTGCCTATATCATTGAGATAATTCCCTCTTAAATTGAGATGATTTAGGTTTTTGAGCTTTCCAAGTCCTTTAACAACTGAAAGTTCATTAAAACTCAAATTAAGAATATCAAGTCTATCTAAATTTTCTAACCCTTTAATTTCATTTAATTGACTAATACCAACGCCTCTAAGATAAAGGCAGTTCTTTCCTTTATATTTATATGTTTCATATTCCTTTCCTTTAATACGTACTGACATTTAGACGGGATTATAAAAATATTGATGATATAAGTTTATTTAGATTTATACATCAAAATATAGATTTTAGAAATTTTTAAGTCTTTATCCTACCTTAATTTCTCTTAGCTTCTCCTAAATTAGGACAGACATCATCAAAGGTAATCATAAAATATAATTTCTTTATTTCCTTCTTTAAAATAATAATTCAATAGTTTAAGATATAAAATAGGTTTTCTAATTGGATTTTGAACTTACAGAAAAGCAAGAACTTGTAAGAAGGAAAGTAAGAGAGTTTGCAGAAGATATTTTAGCCCCAGTTGCCCCAATCGTAGATAGAGAACTAATGTTTAGTTGGGAAACTGCCAAAGAATTAAGAAAAATAAATGCATGGGGTATTCAGCTACCAGAAAAATACGGAGGAGCTGGTTTGGATTCGATTAGTTATGCCATAACAATTGAGGAAATTTCCCGAGTCTGTGCTTCTACGGGATTAAATATTACTGTACATAATTCTGTAGGCTCATATCCTATTTTTGAATGGGGTACAGAAGACCAGAAAGAAAAATATCTCTATGATCTTGCCTCTGGAGAAAAAATCGCAGCATTTACATGGACAGAACCTAATGCGGGCTCAGATGCCGCGGGAATAGAAAGTAAAGCAGTTGAGAATGGAGATCATTTTATCTTAAATGGATCCAAGATATTTGTGACTAACGGTGGAGTTGCTTCGGTGTTTTTAGTAGGAGCAAAATATGAAAAAGAAAATGGTGATAAAGGCAGCGCGGTTTTTATTCTCGAGAAAGATATGGACGGATTAGAAATCGGAAATATTGAGGATAAACTAGGAATGCGCGGTTCAAGCACTACAAGCTTATATTTTCACGATATTAAAATTTCCAAGGATAATATTTTGGGAGAATTGCCAATGGGTTTTAAGATAGCCATGAAAACATTAGATGTGGGAAGGATTGGAATTGCTGCCCAGTCTTTAGGAGTTGCTCAAGCTGCCTATGAACACTCAGTTGAATATTCGAAAGGCAGAATCCAATTTAATAAACCTATCTCACAATTTGAAGGAGTATCTTTTAAACTCGCAGAAATGGCAACCAAGATCGAAGCAGCGCGTATGTTAGTGTATAAAGCCGCGAATTTAAAGGATAAAGGTAGCAAATTTTCTAAAGAATCCGCCATGTGCAAGTATTTCGCAAGCCAAATCGCAAAAGAAACAACCGAAGCGGCCATTCAAATCCACGGAGGATATGGATACATGAAAGATTTACCTATTGAACGATTTTATCGAGATGCTCCTGTCTTATCGATTTATGAAGGGACGAATGAAGTAATGAAATTAATTATTGCCAGAGAAATATTAAAGGGGAATTTGTAATGCTTAAAATCTTTGTCTTGCTGAAGCAGGTTCCAAAATCCCATAATCTAGAAATTAACAAAGAAACCGGAACTTTAGTACGAGAAAATATAAAAAACATCATCAATCCAGATGATGTCAATGGATTAGAATTGGGATTACAAATCAAAGGTGTCTATGGGGGAGAGGTCACAGCGATGACGATGGGACCTCCCCAAGCAAAACTTGCTCTCCGAGAAGCATTAGCAATGGGGGTTGATCATGCCATCTTAATTAGTGATCCACAGTTCGCATATTCCGATACTCTTCAAACCACCTTAGTGTTAGAAGAAGCGTTCGAACGGATTAAAGATTATGATGTAATTATAACTGGAAGGGAAACTTCAGACTCAAGTACTGGACAAGTTCCGTATCAATTATCCGAAGCTTTGGATGTCCCTCTAATTACTGATATCTTTACTTACGAATTTGATGGGGATGTATTCAAGTGTCAGAGAAACTTTGGTCATGAAAGTCAGAATATTGAAGTAAAGTTGCCCGTGCTTTTGAGAGTTGGGAAGAATTTTAATACTCCAAGACACGTCCCTCTAGTTGGGATAAATGAGGCATTTGAAAAAGAAATCAACATTATTAATTTCGACACGTTAAATTGTCCCGTTCACCTTGACGGTTGTAATAAATCACCAACTCAAGTTGTAAAGACAGAAAAATTCTTTCCAAAAAGGAAAAATGAATTCATTAAAGGCACTATTGGAGATAAAATTGATGTTATAATCGAACTAATGAAAGAAAACGGAATAGAACGGATCTGGACTGGAAAGCATAATGGTCCGGAGGATTAGATAAAAATGAGCGAAAAGAAAGAATATCAAGATGTATGGGTTTTCGTCGAGGTAAAGGATCACGAGCGAATCCATCCTTGCGCATTGGAAATCTTGGGAAAGGCACGAGAGATTGCGAATGATCTAAATCAAAACCTCGTTGCAGTTGTACTAGCTCTTGAGGCAGAGCAATATTTACCCGTCATTAAAAAGCATGGCGTCGATAAAATCATCTATCTAAGCCATCAAAATCTTAAGCATTATCATGAAAGAATTTTTACTGACCTAGTTCATGAATTAATCGAAAAATATAAGCCCTCGATTTTTTTGTTCCCCTCAACTGAGGCCGGGAATGCGCTTTCGGCTCGATTAGCCTATCGTTGTCGCACCGGATTGGTAAGCGACGTATTAGATTTAGATTTAGAAGAAGATTATGCAGACGACCTATTACTAACTGATAAACCCGCATATGGCGGAAATATTCATGTAAAAATCATTTGTCCGAAGACTCGGCCCCAAATGTGTACAATTACTCCAGGAACATTTAAGAAAAAGGAATTAGAAAAGGAACATGTTGAATTCATTGAAGAAAAATATCATTTTGATGAAGATAAAATACGAATAAAGATTATAGGGGCGCCAACTAGAAAGGATAAGCCTTCAGCACCACTTTCTGAAGCTAAATTTGTCATAGGCGGGGGCCAGGGTATCGGTTCTGAAGCAAATTTCAAAAAATTGTATAAATTAGCTAAATTAACCAATGGTCAAGTAGGAGGTACTCGGCGCCCCATTTTTAATGATTGGATGCCAGAACATTTGCAAATAGGCATAAGCGGAGAAACTATAAACCCTAATTTATACATCGCCTTAGGAATTTCTGGAGCAATACAACATGTGGTCGGTATCACAGAATCTGATACAATTATTGCCGTCAATACCGATCCTAATGCCCCAATATTTAGAACCACTGACTATTGTATTGTAGCGGATGCGAATGAGATAATTAATGGATTATTAGAATATTACAAAGTGGAAGAGTAAAATTGACTCTCTTTAATATATTCACATATATTACAAATTCCGAATGAGCTCAACAAACTCACTCATCTAATTTTGGTAGCTTAGTAAAAAAAAAAGAAAATAGTGATTTTATTAGATAAATCCAGATAAAAACCCAAGAAATCCTTGATATGGGGCAAGCGTGCTAACAATCATAACAAACAAAAGAGCGGCGATTAATGTTCCGGCAATAATATTACCCGTTTTTTCATAAGTATAGACGGAAACACCGGCAATTATTAAATTAAGGCAAATAGCTACTGGCATCGTTGTTCCAAAGAAGAAAAAACTCCTCGTCAGAAATCCTAAAAACAGAAGGAAGAACGTCATGTAGCTTAACAGAATACCAAAATGGATAAGAACTGCTTTTATGGTACCTTTTTTATTCCAAGGAATCATCGGTCGAATAATGAATTGAAAGAAAATGCCAAATATTATAAACATCAAGAATGTAATGATAAAAAAGATTGCAGCAGCCCATGCTTTCGTTATAGAAGGAATCATTCCAATATAATTCAGCCCTATCGATGAATATAAAATCAGATATAAAACTGTAATTAGAATAAATCCATATAGAATCGATTTTCCCAAATCCTCAATCGGTCGTGTGAATGGGGTTTTTAGAATCTGCTTAAGCGACAGATCATTCTTTTTAGCTAATCTCCAGAGTAAAATTAAGATTCCAAAGACTTGTCCAAAAAGGAGACTTAGAAAAAAACCTTCAATAGCTAATGGAAGAGGGATGAATATCCAAATTATAATAAAAATTCCCACGATTGACAAGGGAATAGAATATAATAAGGAAGTGATGGACAATTTCCCAGCAGAAGTATCTCGAATATCAATTTTCAACCTCTCTTCAGAGTTTTCTTGTTTATGTCTAAGAAGTGTGGAGAGGGGGTCGATTAGCATAATAAATAGTCCAATTCCACCGATTATCTGAATAATTAACAAAAATAGTCGAAGATTGCCGTAAAAATTCTCATCGGGGGTATTTGTATCTGGAAATGTGTTTATAATCCAGTCACGAGCTTCTCGAGTGAAATCGGTATCCCAAGCAACTGCTAAGTGGTTACTATTATCATCTAAGTATATTTGCGTGGCATTGCCATCATCAAAACTACCATATAACTGATTAGTATCAATAGCGGCCGCACTTAATCCTACTCGGGTTGCTACTGAATCCACGAGAGAGCTCAATTGAAAGGCTTCATCAAATTTAGCGTAAATCATCAGTACATTGAGCGGATTGCTAGAATTTCCTGATCTGATGTTTCCTAGTCCCGTTCCAACTCCGATAAATGCTTTAAAGTTCACGCTTTCATTTACGATTTGATTTCCAGGACCTCCTCCCATTGAGTATCCGATGTACGCCAAATTATTCATATCTATATCAGTTCGAGTAGTATTAAGATAATTTATGATTGCTTGAACATCTAATATCAGATTTCCTCTATCCAAACTGCCAGTACTCATTCCATGACCACGAAAATCGAAGGGTACCGCGACAAATCCCGCAGCAGCCAGTTCAATTGCATACCCCTTCATAAATTCTTTATTCGCCATAAATCCATGTCCTATTATTACTGCTTTCTTGGGGTCCTCGCTCTGAACAGGTTCAAATACATTAAATGATATCGTTTCTCCATCGGAAGTTTGCGCCGTAAGATAATACGATGATTTGATGCTTAATGGAGTAATAAACATAAAGATTGTACCAATAATGAAGAGCGAGAGAAAAGAAAGTATTAATATCGTTGTTCTATTAAAATATTTCATCATCATTTTTTAAAAGATTATTAGTTAATTCAAATATTAGATGTATTGATTTATGAACTTTAATTTTTTTGAGATCCATTTTACGATTATTTTAAGTTATGAATAAGAATAAAGATAAATGATAGGGATTCTTTGAGACTGAGATGGATTTTTAAAATTTCTAAATATGATAATTTTTGATATTAGAATTTCTATGTTCAATAAAAATATAAAATTTGTTTTCACTCTCCTCTCTTTTTTGAATTATAATTATGATCATCAGATAAAAACTTAAGATTTAGAAAAATTCTAAATCATATCTATCGAAAATGTCAACAATTATCCTATTTTTTTTGTTCTAATCAATATATTTGCGCAATCAATCCATCAAATATACTTTTTGCTAAAAGGTTTTTATCTTTTGAACAATTGTAATTTCCATATTACTAATTAATAAACTTGTAAAAAAATGTCTGATAATACAAAAATTATTAATCGATGGTTAGTCGTCCTCGGCGCGGTATTAATTCAATTATCGCTAGGATCTCTGTACTCTTGGGGTGTTATGACAAAACAAGTGAGTGGTGGAGGATTTTTGAGTGAGCCCGTTGAAGTAACTGCTTATATTTTTGGAATTTCCTTAGCAGCTTTCGCTATAACAATGATTTTTGCAGGAAAGCTTCAGCAAAAGTATGGTCCACGAAACATTTCAATTTTAGGTGCTGTTTTCATAGGTGTGGGAACAATAGCTTCTGCATTTATGCAAGGAAATTTCTGGGGATTGTTCATAACTTACGGTGTGCTTTATGGAATGGGTATCGGATTCGCATATGTATGTCCGATCGCAACTGCAACCGCATGGTTTCCTGATAAAAAAGGTTTGATAAGTGGGATAGCAGTCGCGGGATTTGGAGCGGGTTCTTTTATTTTTAACTTCTTGGTGGATCTTTTCGCAGATATAAGTATTCCTGTTATGTATATTTCTTTGGGAATTATATATGTGGTAATTATTGTTGTGGGTGCTTTATTGATGATCAGACCGCCTGAAGGATGGTTGCCAGAAGGTTTTGTACCGCCAAAAGTTACAGAAGTTAGCGCAGGAGGTATGATCGAATTTACCCGGAAAGAGATGATTAGCACTAAACAATTTTGGTTGTTATGGCTCTCTTATATTCTCGGATGTATGCCAGGACTTTTAGTGATTGCAACTTATAAAGATTTTGGTGAATCTGTGGGAATTGATCCATTATTTAGTGTATCTCTCTTACTTACTTTAGTAGGTAGTATCGCGGCACTTCTAAACGGACTTGGGAGAATTTCTTGGGGCAAGGTAGCAGATCTGACTACCTATAAGAAAGCGCTTATGATACTTTTTATAGTTCAAGCAATAGTGATATTTTTGCTATATACAACCAGTATCAATTTTGGGTATTATCTTGTAATTGTCTGTACAATATATTTCTGTTTTGGAGGTAATCTAAGTTTATATCCAACAGCTACCGCAGAATTGTTCGGTAATAAAAATTTAGGACAAAACTATGGTATTATGTTTACAGCGTATGGAATTGCGGGTTTTATTCAAGCAGTTGCTACCCAAAACATCGTGCTTGCTATTGGATACCTACCACTCTATATTTTAGTGGGAATATTAACTTTAGGTTCCTTAGCACTCGTATTTCTAATTAGACCCCCAAAGAAAAGGGAATAATTGTCCCAACCATTCATTTCTACTTTTTTTTTCTTTATATTTATCTAAAATAAAGGGAGAACACCTCCAGAGATTTACTCCAGTTTTGCTGGGTTTTTTAGAAATGCTTCAACTAGTTTAATAGTATTCAAAATATCGTCTAGTTTCAATAAAGAAGTTGGGGAATGGATATAGCGACAAGGAACGGAGACCACTGAGCTTGGAACACCACCTTTAGTTAAATGAATTTTTCCCGCATCAGTACCCCCATAGAGAGGCTTTTTGATTTGGAAGGGAATATTTTCTATTTTTGCGTTCTCCATTAATCTTTTATTTACTTTTGGGCTTGAAATTAGAGATTTATCAGCGAGAGTTATTGCGGGCCCTTTTCCTAAATAAGCAGGACATTGTGAATCACTTACTCCTGGAACATCCGCAGCCGTGGTATTTTCTATCGCTAAAGCCATCGTTGGCTCTAGACTATATGCGGCGGGTTGTGCCCCTCGACCGCCAATTTCTTCTTGAACTGAGAAACTGAATACGACCGTCTCATCTAACTTGTCGAATGTTTTTAATATTTTCATAATATGTAATAACACATTGCAACCAGTCCTATCATCAAAAGCCTTTCCTCGAACCATATTATTCGGAAAAAATTCATAGGGACTATATAATGTCCCCACGGATCCTATATTAATACCATTGTCTAAAACTTCTTGTTTTGAGAAAAATCCTAAATCAATATATAATTTTGAAATTTCAATTTTCTGTTTCCTTTGTTTTGAAGTTGTTAAATGTGGAGGTTTAGTTCCAATAATTCCTGGATGCATTTTATTTTCATTCGATTTAATCACTACAGTTTGACCCAACAATATCCTTTCATCCCATCCCCCGATTAACACGAATCTAAGAAAACCTTTTTCTTCGATATGAGACACCATAAAGCCGATTTCATCCATATGCGCGTCTAGAAGAATTTTGGTTTCTTGATTATCCCCATATATGATTGCTAATACATTTCCTAAATTATCTGTCCATACTTTCTCTGCTAATTGGTCCTTTTCTATTTCTTGAATAATAAATTCTCTAATATCTTCTTCATAGCCGGATACCCCAACAATGGTGGAGAGCTTTTCTTGATATTCATTAATGCTGCTAAAATCTTTCATTTTTATCAATTAAATCTTGGTGAAATAAATACTTAAATAATTGCACTTAATTGTTTCTAAGTCCACAGATTATAATAAAATATTTCAAATAATTTTTAAGAATTCATCTAAATCTAAAAAAGATGTAGATGTTAATAATAAATTCAAATAAGGATAACTTTCAAAAATAAAGAAAAGAACTGAAGGATTACTGTCTAGATGTTTTTTTCAATTCTCTGATGGATTTTTCTGCAAGATTCAGCGCTTCTCCCTTTTCCTTCTTAAGTTGTTCTATTTCCATCTCGAGCTCTTTTGTATATTTTTCTAACTGTTCGAGAGTCTGGGCTGTTTTTTGGTCCATACCAGTACCACCTTCCCCAGAT
Organism: Promethearchaeota archaeon; assembly: GCA_014730295.1. The sequence goes on from WJIN01000385.1 coordinate 22,131, forward strand.
TCTACTCGCTCTTTTAGAGAACTATACTTTTCTTCCCATACCTTTACTTCAGTTTGGAGCTCCTTAACTCTCTCATCTATGGGCATATCACTTGGCACACCGCCTTCCCCAGATTGCAACTGTTCATATTTTTCTTTCCACTTCATAATCCCATCTTCTAATTCCTTTATTTTTACTTTCATCTCCGAAATCATGTCTAAAAGATCATCTTTCGTTTTATCTCCTAGTATTTCCTTGAACATCTCTTTTCCAGCTTCTATCTGCTCTTCCGATTTTTCCCCTAAAATACGTTGTTTCCGTTTTTGTGTTTCTTCTACTGTTTCTTGGGAAAGAAAATCAAGTGCATTAAAACCTATACCTCCATGTTGGGTTATTCTCTTCCGAACTTTTACAAAAATTGGAACCCCTCGAACGGCTTCTCCACTGATAATTCCTTCTCCTCTATCTAATCCACTAATATCATCCCTATTATCACGGCTCAAATCTTCTGCACTTGAAATTGTAATATTGATATCATTCACATCTGAAAGACTATGGACCACCCAAGTTCCCGCTTGTGCTCTGATTGTAGTGTCCAATAATTGAGGTCTTTGGGTCCCAATTACTAAGTTGGAACCAAATTTCCGCCCCTCTTGTGAGAATAATTTTACAGTTTCACATGTAGAAGTTTTCTTCTTTCCAGCAAAAAGATGTGCTTCATCTAAAAACAAATAGAATGGGGGTATTTTTCTACCCGTGCTTGCTTGGTATAATTTCTTTAATAATCTTCCCGCAATGGTCTCTTGAGCTTCTAGGGAAATGCCTCTCATATTAATAATACTACAAAGATTAGGTGCCACGATATCCGTCTCATCCAAGGAAAATAGATATTCAATATCAATATCTGCTCCTTTATTTATAGTTAAATCGGAAAATTCAATAATATTATCTATGAATTCGCTCTCACCACCGCCTTCCTCCTCACTTGCAATTTTCAAACTTCCATATTCACCATGTCTGTCGAGAATTACGACGGGAATCCCTTTTTTCATGAATTCTTCACATAATACTCCCATCGTGTAGGACTTTCCGCTTCCAGATCGTCCGGTAATAAATACTCGCCCAAAGTCTTTAATGAGTAAATTCACATCGAAATCATACCCAAGTAGTTTTCCAAGTGCCACAGATTTTTCAGGAGGATTATCGATTCCCAACAAGTCTCTAATTTGATTCTCTTTTGCTAAAAAGACTTTAGAGCCGACTTCAAACGGTCTTCTTGGTCGATCACCAACCACGCTTAATTCGGCTTTCATACCTTCGGAATCATTCCAGATCTTACTAATTGAGAGGATATAATAATCGCGTTCCCCTTTTTTCTTTTTCTCTTTCTCATCCCTATATACAGTGAGATAGCTTGTACGTTCTACTTCCTTGCTTTCAATTAGAAGGGTAGCTGAACTGAGTTCGGTCTTTCCAGTGAGTCGCCCGACCGCCTTCTCTTCGGGTTTGCCACCTTGGTTATCTGCGGTAGGAGCATTATTATCATTTTCGGGACCATTATCGTCTGACATAATTTAATCACTCTGATTATTACTCAATAATATGGATTATAAAATAAATCAAATTATATTATGAAAATAAAAGAAAATTAAGAAATATAAATGTTAAGAATTTATCGAGTGAGTGAATTCTAAGCTTGTTTTTGATAGACTACATATTTTTTGACCATATATTTCGGATGATATGATTGTTTTGCTTTTCGCAGACCGGGAACTCCTAGATCTTGCTCGCGATTTACGAAATTCGCATTTTCCTCACAACATTTTTGTAAAAACATATTATTGATTGCTTGGTATGAACCTTCATAGTATGTATGTGCCTTTTCGATATGAATCACATTAGTATCCTCATTGAGCATCTCCCCGAAGGTATATCCAGCGGGTTTTCCATCCACTAATAGGAGTCCGCCATTATAATCGAGAGCAGCATAATGGTCCATAAATCTGTCAATTGCTATTTGTTCCTGCTCTAAATCTTCATTGGATTGGCATTCATTGATGATGCACCACTTATTTTGGAGACTTCGACATTTGTCTATCCATTCTTCAGAAACAAGGTGAAATTCATAGTCGTATTGCTCTAAAAACTTTTCTAATAGTCGTCTTTTTGAACGGTATTTGTTTCCCTCCAACGCGATAAGGTCTTCTTTATCATACACATAATCCCAATTGACTCTATCTTCTTTAAATGCCAAGTTGAGTATCTCAAATTCTTCCATTTCTTGGAGTATTGATACTAAAGATTCTGGGACTCGGTGAATTTCACACATAGGTATATTTTTAAATAGGTTCAGAATTATTTGCTCTGGGTGTTTTCCGACAGGGGGAAAAAAGAAAACCACATCATCGGAATTGTTTTTAGGAGCTTTCCATCTTTTTAAGAAATCCTTTGAAAAAATGATCAAATGGTCTTCATTTTCCATAAATAGTGAATGGTAATATTTTTGCCAAGCAAAGA
>WJIN01000386.1 GCA_014730295.1 Promethearchaeota archaeon
ACCATACTAAAATTATAAATACTTTTATTAAATAACTTATTTTCCCCGTAAACTAATATAATTATCCAAACATCAAAAAGAACTCAAACTATTTAGATTCTGAATCATCTTCCGACATTTTAAAAAACTCAGTATATTTTTGCTAAAACCGTATTATAAGGATTAAATAGCTATAAGAATAAGCTTTTTATTTATAACACTTCATAAAGATTTCTTATTTTCTTTAATAATATATACAATTTTCAGTTTTTAGACTATAGTAAAATATTTTGATCTTCCTATCATATTGAAAGCTACGAGCTATAATAATTGAAGTAATTTGAATAAGTATGAATATAAATATTTTCTAATAATTAAAAATGCAAGTGATGCATAATCTCTTAATAGAAAAAGTTAAGTATAGGTTAAATGTTATATCAAATTTATAGGATACTAGAAAATTTTCTATTATTATAGAAGTCTCGATGAGGTTAGTTTTTAAAGCTAGGTTAAAATGAATGTTTTGATTATCTCGCATTTCTTTCCTCCTCATAAGGGGGGAGTGGAGACCGCTGCTTATTACACAGCAAAAAATCTCATGAAATTGGGGCATAATGTATATGTTCTGACTAGTTTTAAAAAACCAAAATCCCCTTTGAATGAAAAAATCGAATTCAAAATACTAAGATATAAATCATATAACTTGCCTGAAATCAAAGGATTCCCACAAAGCTCTAATTTTGGATTAATCATTAAAGGAATATTGAAACTTCCAAAAATCATCAAAAAGTACAATATCCATATTATTCATCTGGAAGGAAGATTTTTTCCAATCTCTGTAATTACCGCCATTTTAAATATTATCATCTTTAAGAGACCAATCATACTCACAGTACAAGGAAGACTAAGTGGAGGATATACAAATTATATTGAATCTATGTTTGATATGATAATAACCAGAAAAATTTATTCTCACTTAGATAAAATAATTTGTGTGAGTAAATCGCTTAAAGGTCATATGCTAAAGATTGGGATAAAAAATGAGAACCTCGATGTCGTTTATAATGGTGTTGATACTAATTTCTTTAAAAGATTAAAATCAACGCGTTTTCTTAGTAAGATGATAAATATCCAAAATAATGTTAAAAAGGTGATCTTTGTAGGAAGATTAGATCATCAAAAGGGGGTGGAATATTTGATTAGATCAATACCAATAGTGCTAAAGCAATGTGAAAATGTTTATTTTTTTATTTTAGGAAATGGAAATTTAGAAGTAGAACTAAAAATACTAACAAGAAGGTTGGGAGTAGACTCTCATATTAAATTTATCGATATGATCCCTCTTGAGAAAATGCCAGAATTTTATTCTTCTGCCGACATTTTTTGCTTGCCATCTCTTTATGAAGGTTTTCCCTTGAGTATTGCTGAAGCACTTTCAGTTGGATTAATCATTGTAGCATCTCATACTGAAGGTATCCCAGAAGCCATTATCGAAAATATAAATGGTTTTTTATTCGAACCTAAAAATGTTAAGCAACTTTCAGAAAAATTAATCAAAGCATTAAACTTAGATAATGAAGAAATATGGAAAATTTCTAAAACCAACCAAGATCTTGGAAAGAAAAAATTTAGTTGGGATATTATTGTCAAAAAAATTGAAAATCTTTATATAAAATCTCTGAATTTATGATTTAATAAAATCTGCTAAAATTTTTAGAAAAACTATGAATATTTTAACTATAAGTACAAGATTTTATCCAGACGAATCAGGAATTGCCAAACAAGTTTATTTAATCTCTAAATATCTTTCTAAAAAAAATAAAATAATAAATGTTACATGTAATCCGAAAAGTTCGCTTTTTTATAAGAGAGTTGTAAATGATAATTTTAAAATCTATTATCTGCCATTAAAACCACCAGGTATTAATGCGAGGTTTTTAAAATTGGTTAAGTTTTTCTTTCAATTCTATGTTTTAGCGATGATCAAGTCAGTGAGTATTATTAGAAAAGAAAAGATCGATATAATTCATTCGCATTCACCTGCTCCTTCAGGATTTATAGCTTTTTCACTAAAGAAATTTTTTAGAATTCCTTATTTCTATACCATACACGGTATTGAAAAGATCTTAAAAATAATTCATTTACTGGATTTCAAATTTACCGTAAAATATTCAGATGAGACATTGGTCGTTAGTAAACAAATAGAAATACATTTACGTGAAAATTTTGGTTTAGATGGTTTAAGATGGTTTTCTAACGGTATAGATATTAATAGTTATTATCATGCTAAAAATGAAAAAGAAAAAGATAAGTTTATAAAAAAACTAAATCTAAATTCAATTTTAAAAATGGAGGATTTTATTATATCCTATATAGGATATATGATATTCTGGCAAAAAGTTAAGGGTATGATTGATTTTTTAGTAGCTTTTAAAAAATTTATTGAGAAAATTCTAGATAAAGAGAGAAGAAAACATATCAAATTAATTTTTATTGGAAAGGGAAAATATTCAGAAACCCTTCTTAGAAAGGTTGAGGAACTAAAATTGAAGAATAATGTAATTTATTGTGGATATAGAGATGATATCCACACAATTCTTGCAATATCTGATTTATTAGCTTTAGTCTCTTATATAGAAGGAAGTCCACTTGTTATATTAGAAGCAATGGCTTCTAAAGTACCATGTTTAGGATCTTCAGTAGGGGATATTCCTTTTATGATCAATAATTCAGGTTATCTAGTTAAACCTGGTGAAAGTAAAGAGATAATAAAAAATTTGAAAGATTTTTATAATATGTCTGATGTTGAACGAAAAGCCATGAGTTTATCTGCCTATCACAGAGTTAAAGATAATTTCAGTATAAAAATCATAGGAAAAAGATTGGTTAATCTCTATAAGGAAACACTTCGAAATAGGGCTTAAAGAATTGTAGTAAAAACAATAAAAATTCAAAAAGTGTAACTTAAGTTATTATGGATAAATTTGTTACGATAAATATAATCCGGAATATAATTCTTAATGTTCCAAAATTCGATAGACTTTATTTGAGATTAGAGGGCCTCATTTTAAGCCATCATAGATGGAAAAATTATAGAAATGAAGCAAAAAAGACTATTAATAGAACATTAACTACCTTTAGAAATTTAGAAAATAGAATCAAAGATTATGATAAAAACTTTAGTTTCAAAGATAAGACTATTCTTGAAATAGGACCTGGTTCAAATAAATTATTAGCAATCTCTTTTATCCTACACGGAGCAAAAAGGGTTTTTTTGATTGATAGATATAAACTGATATATAATAATAATTTTAATGAAACGCTGAATAAACAATTTATAAAATTTTATTCTAATATAAATGGAATAAAAAATACCGAGAGTTATTATCAAATTATTCAGAAAATAAAATATTTTGGATATAGTGGTATTGAAAAGTCTGAATATTTGGAAAAAAGTTCCATAGATTTAATTTTTTCACTTTCTGTACTTGAGCATGTTAAAAATTTGGAAATAACTATTGGTATGATGAGTTATTTAATAAAAAATGGAGGTTACATTTATAGCTCAGTAGATTTAAGAGATCATTTTCATATTAGAGACCATTGTTATTTAGATTTTCTTAAATATCCAGAATATTTTTGGAAGTTGATTGGACATACAAATAGGGTGCGTTTTAATCAATACGTAAATTATATTAAGAAGTTTAATTTAAAGATAAATTCATTAAAAATCTCAGGAATGGGATCTATTGAGACCATTAGCAAAATAAAAACGGGATTTATTGAGAAATATACCCATCTTTCCAATAGAGAGCTTTCAGTTTTCAGTTTTAAAATTCTCATACAAAAAGAATGATCTCGGCCTCTAGATTAATAGATTTAATAAAAAATTTATAAATTTATAGCTTATCATTATTATTAAAATTTGAAGCGGATAATTTTTAAAATATGAAATCAAATCTCCAAGAATATCGAAAAATTCTCGATTTAAGGAGATTTTTTTAGACTTATGACGAAAATTAAAATATGTTTTATTAATCATTTTGGATACAGTTTATATAGTAATAATTACAAAGACCAAAGGATTGGAGGTGCAGAGGTACAGCTTTATCTTCTTTCTAAAGAAATCTCAAAAGACAATCGATTTTGTGTTAATGTTATCACTGATGCGTATGGGGAAAAGCAGAAAATGGAGTCGTTTAATGATATTAAATTATTTAAAATCTTACCAACTGAAAGAACTTTATTCAATACAATAAAAGGATTTATTCTATTCTTCAAATTTTTGATAAAAATTAATCCAGACATAATAATTCAAAGAGCAGTGAGTCATACAAGTTGGATGTGTGCTCTATACGCTAAAGTCTTTGGAAAGAAGTTTATTTACTCTATCGCTAATGATTATGATGTGAATGGTGAATTTGCGCAGACTATCGTAGGAAAGCTTTATTCAATTGCATTGAATCATACATATCATATTGTTTCTCAAAGTTTAAAACAAAAAATGATTCTTAAAAAATGGAGTGATAGTAAAAAGCTCAAAATTTCAGTAATAAAAAGTGGATATCCTTTTTCGAGACCAAAAACCCATAATAAAAGAAGTATATTATGGGTAGGGCGCGGAGAACCTCATAAAAGGCCCGAAATCTTTTTAAGACTGGCAAAAAGATTTCCTAAACAAATTTTTATAATGATCTGTAATAAATCTTATGATGTTCAGAATTGGAAGAAAATTAGAAAAAAGGCAAGAAGTATATCCAACTTGAAGTTTTTCCCTTTAATTAAATTTGAAAATATTAACGTTTTTTTTAAAGATTCCAAAATATTTATTAATACTTCTAATTATGAAGGTTTTCCTAATACATTCATTCAAGCACTAAAAAATCAAACTCCCATAATAAGTTTGAAGGCTAATCCCGATGGTTTTATTACTAAATATGATTGTGGATTTGTCTGTGATGATAATTTTAATAAATTAGTTGAGAATTCTGTTCTATTATTAACTAATCAAAATTTATATGGAAAAATATCTCAAAACGCTTTTAAATATGCCAAAGAACATCATGATATAGAAAAAGTTGCTCTTAAATGGAAGAAGTTATTCCTTGAGATAATGAATTAGATATTGTTGGTATATTCCTAAATCCTTTTTAATTCAGAAATAGAATATTTAAAATTACCATATTTAGATGGGTTTAGTTTGAAAAATAATAAAATTATAGTAAAAATCTATGTAAATGAGGAGGAATCGAAATTTAGATCTTAATAATCCATAGATAATTATTGAGGACCTACAATCGTATATCCACTCTATTCATTATCTGTATTAAATTCCTCTTTCATTGATTTGATGTAATCTTTATAGTTAATCAAGTTCACTAAAAATTTGATATCATTCATTTTGAGTTCTTTAAATAGGAATAAAAAAGTTAAGTAAACACTAATCGTAATTGAAATTGACAATATCAACACTATGAGACTATTCGCAATAATTTGAGAAATAAAATTATATATCTGTCTAATTATGAAATAACTTATCACTGCTAGTATAACATGAACTAGAACTTTTTTTTGAGGTTTTATATTAAAATGTTTATTTACATAATATCGACTCATTAATGCCCAAATAAGCCATGGAATTGTATTTGATATTGAATAGCTAAGTGGGTCTAAAATTAACAGCCCAAATAGAAAGAAATTAGAAAAAATAGAAATGAAAATCAAACAAATTGTTAATATTTGAGTTATAATGATTATTTGAGCATATTTCATTTGTTTTTTTCCTGATATCAGAAAATAACCATAGGGCCTGGAAATACTTCCAAGATATGGAATTATCAACATAATATATAAAAAGGGAAGTGAAGATGTATAACTTGGTAAAAAAAGAGTAAAAATCAACTCACCTGTTATATCCACAATAAGTATTAAACACAAAAATAGAATTGAAGCATATTTTTCTATAATATAAATAGTCTCTCTTATTGAAGTATAATCATTATTTTTATAATGTTGAGAAAAAAGTGGCAGATAGACTGATGCTAAACTTCCAGAGACCATAAGTAAAACGGGAATTAAATAATAATTAACCAAACTAAAATAACTCAGTGTTTCGTGTCCAAGAGACAGATCTAATAGCAGATTTCCGATATATGATGCGATAACAGTCAATATTGAAATCAAGATCAAAAATTTCGCGTCTTTAATATAGCTAAAGGCAATCTTTTTTTTAGGTTTCTTCAGGTTAAATTCATTTACAGAAAATTTAAAGATTATATACAAAGTAAAAATGTCTATAATAAGATGAAATATACAGAGATAGAGAAGAATATCTGTAATTATATCGGAATTAATAGCAATAATTATCTTCAACAGACTTTTACTAATTATTGAAAAAAATAAAGGAATTTCCGCTTTAAAAACCTTTATTTTCGCTCTGAAATTTAATAAAAAAATATTTCCAAATTGAAATAGACTTTTTGAAATTAATAATATTAGGAGTAGAAGTACTATATATTCCCCCCATAAACCTAATGTCGTTATAATTAACAAAGAAATACTAACATTAATAAGAATAAGAATTACTTGTATTAGGAAAAAAGTACTGAAATAATCTGAAAGATTCTTTTTACTCGAATATTGGAGATGAATTTTATCAAACCCGATATTAACAAACATAAATCCTAGGTTAATGACACTATTCAAGTATACCCAAGTTCCTAAAGTTGCAACTTCGAATTTTAAAGCCATCAAATAACCAGAAATTATGAAAAAAATATTCGAACTTATATTACCAACAAGAGAGATAATAAATTTTTCTTTCAAATTGTTAATTGACACCAATTACTTAATTTTTAAATAACCCTATTTAGATTTTAAAGTATCATTTAGGTTATAAAATTTTATAACGGATATTTATAAATCAGATTAAAGATGATTTTAAAAAATAATTCATTATTTTACGAATATTATTAACTTTCGAAATTAATTAAACTAAAGATAAGAAGGATATTAGTTTGTGCTCAGAAAGATAGAAAGTATTATAAAAGATGAATTCAGAATAAAGGAATCAAATACGTAAAAATTTAAAGGATATTTATTCCTTACTGTCATCTAGGATTTGATCATAAAGTTCTGAGGGTTTGCAACCACACCCAAAGCAAAAATCATAAAACTTCATCTTCTTTTGGCATTGTGGGCAATCATAAAAACCACTTTCTTTATCATCTAAAATTTCTCCACATTCCTTACAAATTACTTGATTTTTCATATGATTTAATAAATCTTAGAATTTATTAATCTAAATTTAATATTCTATAATTAATCTAAGGAAATATTTGATATCTTATAGATTATCTATAGCTTTTATTAATAAAATAATATTTATAATCATTAATTAATTTGAAACCAATTAGATCCATTAGAATTACAAAATCTTTTATTCATTTACTCAATTGCCCCGTGATCTAATGAAAATTTAGAAATATCAAAAAAAGCTCAAATTAATTTGATTCTAAATCATCTTCCGACATTAAAAAAAACTCAGTATATTTTTTACAATTTGGACAATAATATTTACCTGGTTCATCCTCATCATCCAAACTTATTCCACACATTTTACATATTAGAGTCATAATTTATTTTATGATCTTCCAAATATATTAATTTTCTTACAAAGTCTTATTATTTTTAGGTCAAAAAAAAATTGAAAAGAGACTATTTCAAATTACTAAAAGAGTGTATTTAGAAATCCCAAAATTGATTCTAATTGATTTTAGATTTTAAAACTACTAAATATCAATAGGAATTATACAAATAGAGAAAAAAAAAGGATCCCGAACCTTTACGAGGTTGTCCTTGGGTATCTAACATTTTTATACTCAAATCATTCATGGGATTAAAAATTTTCATCAATTGCATTGATTATTAGGTCAATTGGAGGTCTTTCTGTTTTTTCTTTAGGTATAAATCTCCATACGATTTTACCAGATTTATCAATTAAGAATTTAGTCGGCATTGCTTGTTTAAATTTTATATCTTTACCCGCTCCTTTATCATAAACACTTATGTTATATTTCTTTGCAATTTTGGCTCCTCTATCAGAAACTTGATTGAATTTAAGATTATTTTCATCTCTATATTCTTCTAAATGATGATTGCTATCAGTAGACATTGATATTAATTTAATATTTCTTTTATCAAAGGCGGATAAGTGTTTATTAAGTTGCTGAGAATGTTCCTCACAAGTATGTCACCATGCTCCTCGGAAAAAGTCAATTAAAACACCATTATTTTCCTGAAGTAGCATTTTCAAATTTATAATTTCTCCATCTATGTCTTTAGTTTTTATCTGCGGTGCTTTTATTCCCACTTCGAGACCTCTATTTTCGGCATATAGATCTTTATTCTCCGACATCTTTATTTAAAATTTTATATCTGGGACTATATAAACAATATTCTAATGAAATATTAAAATAAGTGATAAAGAACTGATTTAGGAGATTGCTTCTGTTATGATTTCATTAGGTATTGAAAAGTAAAACGTAGTACCTTTATTCAACTCACTACTAAACCATATATCTCCTCCATGAAGATTAATAAGTCTTTTTGTCAATGGAAGACCTAAGCCTGTACCTTCAATCTTCATAATTTTAGGATTACTTGTTCGATTAAATTCTTGAAAAATTGAATCATAATCACTTTTTACGATCCCTATACCTGTGTCCTTAATTGAAAATAGCCAGAATTTTTTCGAGTTCTCTGTTTTAATACTCACTCCTCCTTGGGGAGTATATTTTATCGCATTTGTCAGTAGATTGGAAAAAATTTCTTTTATTCGTATTGGATCAACATATATGGTTTTGTTCTCA
>WJIN01000387.1 GCA_014730295.1 Promethearchaeota archaeon
AATTCATCAAGATCGGAAAATCGTAATAGGACCTTTTCTTGTTCAAAAAGTTGATGGATTAAGTAAATTTGTTCTTCATTATCACGCTGGAATGATTCAATTTCAGAAATTCTTAAATACCCATCCTTATCAATTAAGGTTTCTTTCTTATTCAATATTTTTTCTGATGCTTTGGCTGGTAATTCGGATCTTTTTTCTTCAAATTTAGATTTTGAGTTTTTTAATTTATCAATGCTTCTGTTCTGCAATTCTTCTTGCTTTATAAGTGCTTTCTGATGGAAGTTTGAATTGATATGGTTAGGATGACTTGGATTTTTAAGAATTTTTCCGCATATGGAACATTTGGACATCTATATTATACCATTTTCAATTTTTGTCCTTAATATTGTTTAGTTTTTTTTTTATTTAAGCTTGCCGTATTTAGTACCTCTCCCGAGCCTAAATCGATTAGAAGGACCTTATCTTGACTTTTCAAATCGTAAACGCTCACATAATTTTCATACATATAATATTGTTCTTCAATCTGCGTGAATACCATTTTCTCCCTCTAATGAATCAGTTGGGTTTGCATAGTTTGATTTTGATGAAACCATATTTATTGTTTTCGGTAAAAGTTAGGCTCTCCAAGGAATTAACTTATTTAGTATTTTGTATAGGTTTTTTATAGTTCTAGGATATATCTTTGTTACTCAAGAAAAATTGATGACTAAGATGGAAATAAAATCGAAATCTGAGATTATTAAGTATATAGACGAAAACCAAATCCCAGGAATCAATGACAAAATTAGAAAAATAATTAATATTATAGAACTCATCAAAGAATTCATCATAAATATTGAATCTGACCTTACCTGGTCCAATTATAAAAGCGAGAAAGAAATACTCATAGAATTAGATACGATGATTCAAGAATTTGAAGAAGAAAACTTTTCTCGCTTACTCGATCTACAAGCTCATTTTGCCCCTGCTTCTGAGTTTCAAGAAATTTCTATTAGTAGTGGCTGGAGTGAAGAATTCATAGTAATTTCTAAAATGTTTGAAGATGCATTAATTACACTTATTAAGGAATTTGATCTAAAAACCTATGACTAAATCAGAGCTACTGTAATGAGCTCGCAGATTCTCATTGGATGAAATTATATACTTCTTCATAGAATTCTTTTTAAAGGAAAAAAGCGAGATGTTTGTGATTATGCTACAAATCAATGCGTTTATTAAAATAAATATCAAAATGACCATCCAATGCTCTATTATTAATAAAGGAGAACTGTCAGCAAAAAGAACTATTAGAATCGAATTAGTTATAATTAGCAATAAAAATGTTGTAGAACCTACTTTTATCCATAAATTCGTACTTTTAAAAATCTTAACTTCAAGTCTGTGCTCGTTCCTAAAAATTATTTCTAAGGTGTCTGAAATACTATATTTCTTTATTCTATAACTTGAGTGTCCGTGGTCAATTTTTATAAACCCAAAATACCCCCCTTTTCTTTGTAATATTCTCTATATATTACTTCATCATTAATAATTCGTAAACGGTCCACTATATCATCAAAATTAGTTATTTCATTTGATATAAAAGTCAGTTTTGATATTAAATCCGAATGCTCGCCCTTTAAAAGCTCCTCTTTTTCCTTATAATATTTTGCTAACTTTCCGGTAATTTTATTATCCATAATTGCTACCGCTAAGAATATAACAAAGTAGAAACCAACGGTATATAATTCATAATATAAAACCATAATAAAGTCTTGAGAACCTTCTAAGAAGATGATTACAGCACCTATAATTCCCAAAATAATGACTATTCCCAATAATACCAACTATATTCTTAGTCTAAGACCCCTTTTACTGGATGTTTCCTTATTAAAATTTATAAATTGCTCCTGAGTAAAATTAAACAAAGCAAGTATTCTCATATTTATCCTATCTTTGAGGTTTGTTCCGATTACCTTTACATCATAATTCCTCCTTACTCCAAGTGACCTTTCCGAATCTGTATAACAATTCCATTCAGCCCTTGAAGTAGCTTTTAGGGTAAAGCGATAAATACTCTGGTCTCCCTTACCGGACTCTTCTCCCGTATCAACCTGAACTCTGATAACTTTACCCTCAAAGACTTATATATGATCAACAAATTCTCTCCTTACTGCGATATAGATTAAGACTCCGAAAATACCCGTAAAGAAAATAAATATCGACTATTTTAGTTGAGTCGTAAATTTTTTCCTCAAATCCTCAAAAACCCACGCGGCGAGGTAGATATGCGTCGCAAACCCTCCAAATAGTACAATTAGCAGAAAGGGCATACTTAAATATTCCCAAATATCGGAATATTGAAATAAAAAAAATATCATAGTACTCAATTGGGTTTAAAGTTGGAATTTGAGATTTATATTAAATCTATAATTCTTACATATTTAATTGTTTTGACTGATTTCAGTACAATAAGTTTGAAATTCAACGAATGCAAAAGTTTTGTAATTTTAAGTTCACTAAGCAATCTACTTACTGATTTTATTGATAGACTTTTAGCTATTTTACCTTAACTATAAATATCAATCGTGACAGGAAATCAGAAAAAACTATTCAAGATATAATAGCTGCTCAATTAAATTGAGTATTTTTTGACCAAGGATTGAAATTACTCTGAATCAATATGTTGAATATATCCTTTAAGTTTCTCAAATAAAGGTTCAAGATCTTCTTTTGTCGTATTGATTGTTATTTTTTCACTACTTTTAGAGGATTTATTAGGTTCTTGGTAAAAAACTTCAAAATGAAAGAAATTTTCTCTCGCAAATAATCTGGCAATCCTAACGCCCTTATAAATGAACGCAATATATCTTACTTTAGCTTCTTCTCGAATATCCTCTGAGAGTGTTTTGATTCTATTTTCAATATCTTTAAATTTAGATTTTATTTTACTCTTTTTAATCCAATTTCTATGTTCCTCAATAGTTTTAGGTATTATCTGCTTTTTCTTCTTTTTCGCATACTCATCTTCTAACTCTTCAGATATAATGTAACTTGTCGCAAGAATTTCATCATTATTAGAAGTTATTCCATAGGATATTATTAGTGCATTAATTAAAACTCCATAGTTATCTGATAACCAGTTTATCATTCGTTCTAAGCTTTCAGATATACTTGTCCCTACTAATAATATTCTTTGACTTTGATTAATTGATATTTCGTCCCAATCAAGGTCTTCAATTGGAAAATTCTTTACAATATAATCTTCAATATTCTGATTGGTAAACTTTCGGCATCTCTCATCTAATTCATTAATTGACCAACTTGCGATATCAGAGGCATAATCCATAGCTTGAGCAAGAGTCCTTCTTGGTATTTTATCTCTTTTAAGCTCAATAATAACAATATTTCCATTCTTATCAATGCCCAAATAATCTAACCTTTTATTTAGTTTCGTGGTAACTTGTTCCCCAATCAAAAGAATGTTTTCACCCAATAATTTGGGATAACTTCTAATCCATTCTTCCAAATCTTTTGCTTCTTGTCTTCCTCCTTCTTTAAGTGTCTTTCTTATAGGATTTAAACTCTTCTCTTTAATTTCCCATATTTTCACATGAGTAGTCATCTTTTCTAACTCCTAGAATCTAATAATTATCCAATTCATAACTATAATGAATAAATGATAATTAATCTATTAGTTTATAATAAAAATATTATATGATTGGACTAAGAAATATTTTCTGGAGATTGCAGGTTATTAAATTATTTAGCTTCCATAATTTGTCTTGCATTTTGTCGCCATTTATTTAAACTTCCCACTCCTACACCATGAATCTCTTTTGCTTTCATTTTTACATTACAAGTTAGAAGATCTTTTATGGTATGAATTCCGGAAGTATGTAACTTCTCAGCATAAGCAGGACCAATTCCGGGAACATCTTGCAATGAATACTTAGAATCCTTAAGAAATATAACTTCCTCCTCATCTCCGTTTCCTTCTCCGGAAGGAATTTCAGTTTCCTCAGGTGAAACATCAGCAGATATCTCTTCCATTTGTCTTAATAACTCTCGAACATTAGTAGATTGGAACTTAAACAGTTCGATATCATTTGCTTCCAAAATCTCCTCCGTCCCTTTCGTCACTGAAGTTGGCGGACATACAAAAAAGGCATAATCTCCTTTATTCGGTTTAAATTCTCGTCCTCTCATCCGATAAAGCCAATTCGCAAATCTTTCCGCTTTATTCTTAATACCCGAGCTTTTTATCATGGTAACCTCTCCAAATGCTTTCGGTATATAACCTGCTCGGTTTGTTCCTTTTGTCGCAAGAATATCGATTTCATATCCCGCGATTTTTTTAGGTTCTGGTTCAATATGAATAAATCCTCTATCTTTAAGTAGCTTACTCATATAATTTCGTGCATCATCTTCATATTTTAACCGTATTTCATACTTGGTGTAGCCTATAAAATCCATTACGTCTAAGACTTTTGCGATATGACCTAATAAGTCTCTGGGGAGAAAATACATTAATGATTGTTTTACCTTTGAGAAGAATATTTTTTCATTTTCTTTGTCTAACCCAATTTTCTCTGCAACTTGGTTAATGATTCGATCCTTTTCCTTCTTAGTAAGTTGCCCTAATACGACTTCCTTACCTTGGACAATACTCGCAAAATTTCTACTTTGGTTTTTTACTTTAGACCATTCCTTTAGATCTGGATTTTCTAGGCAAGATATTAAGATATAGAGTTTTTGAATGGCATAAACTTCCATTATATGCCGGATAAATTGCTCTAAAAAGAGCTTTAATAACTTTTTAGACCCATCAATCTCATCAAGAAACTGTAATTCATCAAATGCTAAACAGACCATGTATCCCGACTGAAGTGCTAATTCTATTATTCCGTAATAAAAATCGCTGATTGTCTTCTTATCAAGTTCCATATCATAGAAAAAACTTAATGCGATCTCTTTATCTTTTGGATATTCTGAATTCAATTTTAAAAGATTATTCACTAAATTAGGATTCTTAAAGAATTTCATTAACTTCATATTCTTTTCCACTGAATCCAATGGATCTAATAAATCTGATAAGATCGAAGGAGTACCCATAGTTATTTGGTCGATGACTTTCTGTATGAAAATAGGCCAAAAATCATCCACATTATCGGTTACTTTTTTAAAGTCGAAATAGAGATAAATGTTCGAGTTTGGAGCTATTTCTTGGGCAATTCCTTTTGCGATAAACTTTAAGAGCGTAGACTTTCCCGCTCCATTCGCCCCAACAATCGGTCTTACTTTTGCAATTTCCTGGTTGTATACGTTGAGAATATCTCTGCGAAAGATTTCAGAAACATTTTTACCGTAGAAATTTGAACTTGCTTTTACACCTTCACGATCCTCTGATGTTAAATAATTTTTTACTTCTCGCTCGATATATATCCAATCTTGCGGGAAGCCTTGCTCTAATCGGAGAATCCGTTTTCTCAGCTTGTCCTTGGCGCTTGAAATGGAACAATCACTTCCTTTTATTTGGTGTTTTTTGACCCTTATTTAGCACTATTCAAAAAATAGCCTCTTTATATATATTAATATGCCTACGCATCTTTATAAAAGTTCATACTCTTATCCTAAATTTTTGAGAATTGCGGTCTATTAATTTTGTTAAGTCAATGAAATTTAAATATACGATTTACTGTATATGGTATGCAATTTCAAAAATCTAAAATTTTCCTTTGGAGATTAAGCATATTCACCAATGTTAATGGAAGTGAGCAAATTATGCAAGAG
>WJIN01000388.1 GCA_014730295.1 Promethearchaeota archaeon
AAAGCTAAAAAATATATAGATGATCCCGTATTAATTTCTGGTATTGGACAAGCAACGGATACTCATATTGTATATGAAAGAGAGGATATAACGGTATTGAATGCACTTAAACTGTGTTCAAAACAAGCATATAATATGGCTGATAAAAATCCAGAGGATATTGATGTTGCTGAACTTCATGATGCGTTTGAAATACTTGAAGCAATCGAGAGTGAGGATATTGGTTTTTTTCCTAAAGGGGAGGGAGCTAAAGCAGCTCATGAGGGATTGACTCAAATTGGAGGAAAAATCCCTATAAATCCATCAGGAGGGCTAAAAGCGAGAGGGCATCCTCTAGGTGCTACTGGTGTTGCTCAAGTGGTCGAATTAGTTTGGCAATTAAGAGGAGAGGCAGGTAAACGACAAGTAGAAGGGGCAAAGACCGGAATCACATGCAATTTCGGGGGGTTTGGAAATAATATTATCTCAATTATAGTTGAAAGGATGTGATATTAAAAAAATGACAGAAGAATATAAAATTAACTGGAAAAAATGCAATAAATGCGGATACAAACAATATAATTCACATTTAAGATGTTTAAAATGCAAAAATGGCTCATTTACTTCATTAAAAACTTCTGGTTTAGGGAAGTTATTAAGCTACACTATTCTTATAGCACCTCCAATGGAATTTCGTGATAAAGATTATTATGCTTTGGGTGTAGTTGAATTTGAAAATGGAGTAAGATCATTAGGACAACTCACAACCACAGAAAATTTGGAAGTTGGAATGAATGTAAAACCAATCTATATGAAAATTTGTGATAATCTCAATGGGAAAGAAATTTATGGATATAAATATAAACCCACTTAGGAGATGTTATTTATATGTTTAAAGAAGAAGAGTTAAAAAAAATTGAAAAAGAACGAATAAAATGGGAGAAAGAAGTCTTAGCCAAATATTTAAAGAGGGGTGAAAGAAAAGAGCAATTCAAAACCCCATCAAATATACATCTAAAACAAGTATATGAACCTAATGATATTGCTAGTTTAGATTATTTGAATGATCTAAACCTTCCTGGATCATCTCCTTTTACAAGAGGTGTATATCCAACAATGTATAGGGGAAGAATTTGGACAATGCGTCAGTATAGTGGGTTCGCAGATGCTAAGAAAACCAATGAACGATTTAAATATCTAATTTCTCAAGGACAGAAAGGATTATCAATTGCGTTTGATCTCCCAACTCAGATGGGTTATGATTCCGATGATGAATTGTCCAATGGTGAGGTGGGGAGAGTTGGAGTTTCAATTAATTCCTTAAAGGATTTTGAAATTCTATTTGAAGATATACCATTAGATCAGGTATCGACGAGTATGACTATTAATTCTCCAACAGCAATAATTCTTGCCATGTATATTGCGCTTGCTGAAAAAAGAGGTATAAATACCGAAAAATTAAGAGGAACTGTCCAGAATGATATCTTAAAAGAGTATATCGCGCGAGGAACATATATATTCCCACCAAAACCATCATTACGATTAACTGCCGATGTGATAGAATATTGTTCTGAAAAATTACCAAACTTTAATACTATAAGTATTAGTGGCTATCATATGCGAGAAGCGGGCTCAAATGCAGTTCAAGAACTTGCGTTTACTCTTGCTAACGGTATCACATATGTAAAAGAAGTGTTAAAACGAGGAATTAGCATAGATGATTTTGCTCCACGATTATCCTTCTTTTTTACATCACAAAATAATATCTTTGAAGAAATTGCTAAATTTAGAGCAGCACGACGGCTATGGGCTAAGATTATGAAAGAAAAATTTGATGCCCAAGACCAAAAATCATTAATGTTAAGATTTCACACGCAAACTGCGGGTATTACGCTAACAGCTCAACAACCTTATGTTAATTTAATAAGAGTTGCATATCAAGCATTATCAGCTGTTTTAGGCGGCACTCAATCATTGCATACATGTGGCTTTGACGAAGCACTCAGCATACCAACCAAGGATTCTGTTAGACTTTCGCTAAGAACTCAACAAGTCCTTGCTTACGAAACAGGTGTGACTGATGTTGCAGATCCATTCGGAGGGTCCTATCTGATAGAATTCCTTACTTCTAAATTGGAAGAAGAAGCTATGATTTATATTAATAAAATAGAGGAAATGGGAGGAATGCCTAATGCTATCTATCAAAATTATGTTCAAAAGGAAATTCTGAATAACGCATATTCTCATCAAAAGAAGATAGAAAGTACTAAAGAAAAAGTGGTGGGTGTCAATACCTTTAAAATTAATAAGGATTTTAAAATTCCCACATTCAAATTTGATGAGTCAATCGAAGCGGCAAAAATCAAACAACTTAAAGAACTACGATCTAATAGAGATAACGATGAAGTTAAACAGAATCTTGATGAATTAAGAAAAATTGCTCAATCAAATCAAAACTTAATGCCAAAAATTATCGATACTGTCAAATGTTATGCTACAATACAAGAAATTTGTGATGTATTAAGGAGCGTATTTGGAGAATATGAGGCACGTCAAGTTTTTTAAAACTATTATAAGCATAGTTGTAATATCTCACTCCAAATTTGGAGTGATCTGAACATGAGCCTCTTTTTTAAAACCTCTCATCTTAAAAAATTCTAATTTATCAACAACCTTCTGAAGATAATTCTCTCCATCTAAGAAAATTCCCTTATCTATAGCATCAATCGCTGTTAAATTATACCGGTTGAAAAGCATATTAAATTCTTCAGGTGAATAACAAAACAAATCGATAGGAACCATGGGAGCTATATGAACAACTAACTTTGATCTTTCTATGTAATCTTCTTGGAAATCAGCAATAGTAACTAAATCATAGTCACTCTACGGCAAAGAATTTCCCTTTGCTCGTGAGCCAAAAATGATAAATGATATTAAATTTATTCCTTTTTGTAGTATTCTTATGATTGGAGAAAATGAATTTTTAAATTCCGAATTTTTATCCATTTTTACTTCTACCAATTTTATCATTTCTTACAAAATTAATAATCTCTTCTACTACATTTCCAATTATGGTTGCTATTACTAAATCATAAGCATCTTTTGGAGAAATCTTGAGAAGAGTATCAGGATATCTAGTAGTTGTAGGAACTCCTTTTAAAGCCTTTCAGCTGCTTTCTGGTAATGGAAGATTGCTCCATTGTTCTTTTTTGATTTTAATAAAATATCTCCCATTAAAAATTTAGTTTCAGATTTTTCACGCAATTTATAAGATATTTCTCTAGTCATCAATAGTTAAATTATCAAAATTGGAAAATTAAGGTAAAAAAATAAAATTCAGTTTTTCTAGTTAGATATAATTTACAAATAATATAAAAGAAATTTACATTCCAGTAAAAAGTTATATATAGAAAAATATCCAATTAAATAATGCAAATCCAAATTTTATTAAAAATTATTTTAAAAATTTGAGTTGATTAGAATTAATAAAAATCGTAAAATATTTAAAAAATCGAAAAGATTGGTAATATTAGGTATTGCTCTCGTAATTTTAACTTTTGGATCTCTACAGAGTTCTTTTTTTTTTGTTAATGGAAATCACTCTTCTCAGAATTTTGATTTAAAATTAACTTCAAATGAAATCAATTATCAGAGGGAATTAGTATTTGGTACAGGAGCAGCACCTATAGATCTCGATCCACAAAACTCATGGGATAGTTCTTCGTCTAATGTAATTATTCAAGTATGCGAAGGATTATTTATGCATGATTATACATTAACCGATTCTCCCTTAGTTCCCAGATTAGCGCATAGTTTTGGGACATGGAATGGGAATAATTACACCGTTGATATTAGATCAGGAATCAAATTCCATGATGGTACCGATCTAGACGTGAATGACGTGGTGTGGACGTTCAATAGATTAGAAAATTTAAATTCGTTAGGTTTAGCAAAAGCGTATTCTTTATATGAATATTATGATATTATCTCTGGAACTAACAAACCAATCATAAATCAGACTATAGCTGTTGACTCCAACACAGTAAAATTCGTTTTAAATACACCATATGGTCCTTTTGAAGAACTTTTATCTTTTGAAGCTTCTTATATATTGCCAAGTGAGGGACAAATCCCTTATGATGATGTCATAGATAAATATACAGATGATTTGATTGGAACAGGACCATTTGATTTTCAATATTACATTGCTGATAAAGAAATCAAATTCTCAGCATTTGAAGATTATTGGAGAGGAAGACCAAAATTTGATAATTTAACATTTTCATTGATATATGATCATGATTTAAGAAATGAAGCATTACTAAACGGTTCTATTGATATTCTTAACAATCCGGGAACAGATTACTTATCAGAATTTAACTCTTCAATTGATATTGATTTAGTAGATGCTGGAAATTTAATTACAATATACTACTTAGGGATGAATAATAGGTTGATCCCAGTTGATGTGAGAAAAGCAATTTCATATGCTTTGAATTATTCATTTATTATTGAAGTATTATATGATAGCTATGCAGATAGATTAAAATCGCCCATCCCTAAGGGAATAGCTTATTCAAATTATTCTCTCGATGTTCCCTACTTGAATATAACTCATGCAAGAAGTGCCATGCAGGATGCGGGATATGGTCTTGGGTTAGATCCAACCTACGGAGGACCAGATGATGCGACTTGGAGAAGCTCAAGCTTTTTGACATATAATTATACTTATAATATTGGAAATACCCTCAGAGAAAATTTATTATATTTATTACAGGACAATCTAGAAGAGATAGGAATAACAATTATCGATGCAGGTATAACTTGGGTAGAATTTTTAAATTCTTTTTTTGAATTAGGAGGACGGACTAGAGATGATCTTAACCTCTATTGGATTGGTTGGTTAGCTGATTATAACGATCCAAGTAATTATATCAATCCTTTATTTACAAATAGACAAATTGCCTCTAATCATGCACAAGTGAATGATACTCTCGTCCAGATATGGATGGAACAAGCATTAGTTGAGACTGATCCTATTATAAGAGAGCAATTATATGATTCAATTCAGAAGAGACTGATTGAAGAAGTATATCCATTATGCTGGGGAATAGTCCCTGATAATTATGATGCAATCAATTCAAAAATTGAAGACTATCCATCTAATGTATTTGATAAACCTTACTTTTATCCGTGTAGTAAAAAACAAGATTTTCCAAATGATTTAATATTCGGAACTCATTCTGGTCCGATTGACCTCGATCCTCAACTTGCATGGGATTCCGCATCTTTTAACGTAATAGAACAGGTTTGTGAAGGTCTTTTTATTAATAATTATAGCGATCCGGAAATATCTTTGATCCCCGCTTTAGCAAGCGATTTTGGTACATGGAACGGTAATAATTATACAGTAGACTTACGAAATGGAGTTCACTTTCATGACGGTACGAATTTTGATGCGAATGATGTGGTCTGGACGTTCGATAGGATAGCGAATCTTGATTCACTAAACCTATCGAGGGTAAATCATCTATATGAATATTATGATGTTAATTCTGGAACTAATAAACCTATCATTAATAAAACAATGGCAGTTGATTCTGATACTGTGAAATTTGTATTAAATACTCCATTCGGACCCTTTGAGCAGTTATTATCTTTCTCTGGTTCATTTATCCTACCAAGTGAGGGACAAATTCCATTTAATAATACATTAGATACCTTATCGGATGATCTTATTGGAACTGGACCTTATGATTATCAATACTACATAGAGGGTTTTGAAGTAAAATTCAATGCTTATGAAAATTACTGGAGAGGGACAGCCGCCATTAGTGAGCTAAGATTTTCTATCTACAATAATTATAACGAATTAAACCAAGCACTCTTAGATGGGGAAGTTGATGTGATTATAAATCCTGATCCATCGTATTATCCATCCATGAATTCGTCTAATCATGTTGAATTAATAGAATCTGGACAAAGTTTAACTTTATATTATCTAGGTATGAATAATAGGAAGATTCCTGTAGAAGTGAGAAAGGCAATATCTTATGCTATCAATTATAGTCTTATGATTGAAGAATTATATTCTCTACCCGCAGTAAGGTTGAAATCTCCCTTACCTGAATCAATTAAGTATGCAAATTGGTCCTTTAATGTACCTGTTCTCAATATTACACATGCTAGAATTGCTATGCAAAATGCAGGATATGGTATAGGGTTAGATCCAACCTATGGAGGTCCTGATGATCCAAATTGGAGAAATTCCAAATTTTTATCATATAATTATACGTATAATATTGGAAACCAATTTAGAGAAGATATCCTTACTTTACTTCAAGATAATCTTGAAGAGATTGGAATTGAGGTCCTTGATGCAGCAGTTACCTGGACAGAATTTCTAGAGATAATACTTCAGATAGGAGGACATACATTGGACGATTTAAGGTTGTATTTCTTGGGTTGGCTCCCTGAATACAATGATCCGGATAATATACTTAATCCATTGTTCAGCAATAGTACAAATAATTCCAACATTGCCCAAGTGAACGATTATCAAGTCCAAACGTGGATAGAAGAAGCCTTAACAGAAACGAATCAAACTATTAGAGAACAGTTTTATGATTTAATTCAGCAAAGACTTGTTGAAGAGGTATATCCATGGTGTTGGGGGATGATTCCTTTAAATTTTGACGCTATAGATATAAATCTAGTTGGTTTTCCTTCTAACGCGTTTGATAGAGCATATTTCTATCCTTGCGAATGGTTATTACCTTCTATTACTATTAATTACCCTTTAAATGACACCTACGGCAACAGCGTCTTAAAGCTAAATGTTTCTGTTTCCCATCCAAAATCAAACATCGCGAAAGTTCTAGGAATTATCGATAACACTTATAATTTCAAATTGAATCATACTGAAAATGGAATCTATGTACTTAATGAATCTATATCATTTTTATTATCAGATGGATTACATTCATTAGTAATAAAAGCCTTCGATTCAAGCGGAAACATGAAATCTTCAGAAAAGAAGTACTTCACAATTTATGATATAGATCCTTCAGTAGAAATATTGCAACCATTTAATACTTATTATTCCTATTCTCAAGTTTTAGTGAATGTGAGTGTCACTGATACGTCTCCAATATCTGATGTGATAGCAGAAATAGATAACACTGATTTCGAATTATTAACCCATGGAGAAGGTACCTATTATTACTTGAATAGTTCTAATTTTAACGATGGACCTCATACTATTCGAATATGGGCATATGATGAGGCAATCAATTTAAATAATACGGAAACAATTTCATTTACAGTTGATACAATAAATCCTACGGTAGATATAATCGCTCCGGACAATATAACCTATACAAGTAGTGAAATTAATATCAGCGCAACTTGCTCCGATATTAATGGTATATCTCAGGTTCTTGCAGAAATAGATGGTAATACAAATACTAGTCTTACACATCAAGGAAGCGGAATCTATTCCCGCGAATCATATTTATTCGGAGATGGATCACATAGGATTAAGATCTATGCTTTTGATATGGCTGGAAATGTAAATAATACTGAATCTGTAATATTTAACGTTGATTCAACATTACCTTCTGTCTCGATTTTTAGCCCAGAAGCGAAATTATATGGATATAGCAATATAGATATTAATTGTACATGTTCTGATCCATCGGGAGTATTACAGGTAATTGCTGAAATCAATAATCTAAATAATGTCTCTTTGACATATGGAAGCGGAAATCATTATTCTTATACGGGATATGCTTTCAATGATGGTTTCCACACCGTTAGAATTTATGCTACTGATAACCATGGTAATATGAATGATCAAGTGAGTGTTAGTTTTTCAGTTGATACTACAAGTCCAATCATCATTATTGATGAACCCACAATTAATAGTGAATACCCTGCAGCTCCTGGATACGATATTACGGTAACAGATCCAAATCTAAATCAAGTCTGGTATACAATAGATGGAGGTTTAAATAATGTGACGATAAGTAGTTTTACTGGAGCCATAGATTCTACTTTATGGAACTCTTTACCAAACGGGCAAGTTACTATTACATTTTATGCAAATGATGATGTAGGTCATATTAATTCCGAAAGTGTTATAGTATTTAAAGATACTCCATCTGTTTCACCTGGAATTCCCGGGTTTGACATTTTATTAATGCTTGGAATATCCATAATGATCACATTCGTAATCTTAAAAAAGAAATTTAAATAATTATAACCTTTTTTTTCCTTTTTCTTAAAAAATTTATGTGTGTAACGAAATTGATCTAAGATTAAAAAAGATTTTAGTTTTTTAGAGACAATACAAAACAAAAAAATATCACATCTTTCAGAAAAATCTCCTAAACTCTTTTCTAATTCTCAAAAAATTTAATTTTAGTTTTATATTCTGATTTCGCTCTCATCTGGGAATTTATTGGGATTTGTAAATGAAAAGAATAAAAAATTTTCTTAAATTTACTATTAGCAAGATAGTCAAAAAAAAGTATAATTTAGTATGTGTTGATTGATGACAATTAAAAATAAAAAGAAAGTTATCATAGTAGGTGCTTTGGGTATGGATTTCCATGTATTTAACACGGTATTCAAAGATAATGAAGAATATGAGGTGATCGCATTTACTATTGCAGGAGAGCAGAATGTAGGTACAACCGAGGAGATAGAAAGAAAATTCCCTTCTGAATTAGCGGGAAAACTATATCCTAATGGAGTTCCTATGATCTCTGAGGAACGCCTTGAAGGTTATGTCAAAAAACATAAAGCTGACGAGGTTGTTTTTGCATATTCAGATGTATCCCATGAAGTCGTTATGCATAAAGCATCACGAGCGCTTTCTTCTGGTGCTAATTTTAGGTTAATATCGGAGCGATTCACTCAAATTAAAGCGAATAAACCCGTTATATCTGTATGCGCAGTTAGGACTGGTTGTGGGAAAAGTCAAGTTTCTAGGGCAGTCTATCGGTTTTTAAAAAAAAAAGGATTTAAAGTAGTTGCTATCCGAGAACCAATGCCTTATGGAAACTTAATAGAGCAGAATGTAATGAGATTCGAAACATATGAGGATTTGGATAAATATAATTGCACAGTGGAAGAGCGTGAAGAATACGAACCATATATAGAGCAAAATTTGATAATTTATTCTGGTGTAGACTATGAAAAAATAATTCGAGAAGCCGAAAAAGAAGCTGATGTTATTATTTTTGATGGAGGAAATAATGAGATCTCATTTTATATCCCTGACTTATTGTTTATCGTAGTGGATCCATTAAGACCGGGGCATGAGCAAAAATATCATCCCGGAGAAGTCAATGCTAGAGATGCAGATGTTTTTGTCATTAATAAGATGAATAGTGCATCTGATGATGATGTGAAAATTGTGGAAAATAACTTGCAAGAGCTAAATCCAGATGCCATTAGAGTTTATACGAATTCTGTTGTTACTATAGAAAATAGTAATGACATTAAAGGTAAAAAAGTAATTGTCGTAGAGGATGGACCAACACTAACTCATGGCGAAATGTCAATTGGAGCAGGTTATGTAGCAGCAAGGAATGCTGGTGCTGACATTATTGATCCTAGACCATATTTATCCGGATCCATGCAGAAAGTGTTTGAAGAATTTCCGCAGATAACAGAAATTGTTCCTGCAATGGGTTATAATGATGAGCAAATAGAAAGTTTGGAGAATACATTGAATAGTGCAGAATGCGAAATAATAATTAACGGAAGTCCGATAGACCTTACAAAATTAATCAATCATAATAAACCTGTCGTTAAAGTAACTTACGATATCGAGTCTATTAAAAGTCCTACCATTGAAGAAATCTTGGAAGACTTTGTGAAAAAGAATCTATCTTAGATTTTTTTTTAAAGAGATTTTTTAATTTATATCACCTATTTATTCATATATTAAGTATTCTTAAGTTTTTTTTAGTGAAAATAAGACTATGAAAGTTAAAAAAAAATACAATATCCCAACAATAGAAAAAGGATATGCTAATCAAACTCTTTATATTGATTTAACAACGAAGGAAATCTCGATCAAGTCAGTTTCTGAGGAGATGAAGGAAAAGTTCGTTGGAGGTAAGGGTTTCGATCTCTGGCTAATGTGGAATAGTTTACCTAAAAATAAGATTGTGAAATGGAATGACCCCGAAAATGAGATTTGCATTTCTTCTGGTCCATTAGGGGGGAGTACGTTTTACCCCGGTTCTGGAAAGTCAATAGTAACTACTATATCTCCACTGACAGGAATTATAATAGATAGTAACGTGGGTGGTTATTTCGGTCCATATTTAAAATTTTCTGGATTTGACGCAATTGAAATACAAGGTAAAGCTGATAAGGAAGTAATTATCTATATAGATGGTATAGACGGATACATTGAAATTGAAGAATTGGGTGATTCTGATGACTTTTCAGCTTATTCTCATGAATTGACACAAGAATTAACCGAAAAATACGCTCAAGACGATATTGAAAAAAATAGAATTTCTGTAGTTAGTTCTGGACCAGCAGCAAAGCATAGTTGTTGGGGAATGTTAAATTTTTCTTGGTTTAGTCGATTACGGGATTGGGCATCATCAAAGCAAGCTGGAAGGGGGGGAAGTGGAACTGTATTCGCGAATAAAAATATAAAAGCATTAGTATGTCGTTCCCCGAAAGTAACCACAAGTTCTAATAATCCTGCTGATTTAGATAAGGCGAAGGAGCTTGGGAAGACTCATAGTAAAGAAATTGTCCAATTAGATCCTATTCAAAACGAAATGAGGCGGGTAGGAACTGGTCATTTACCTGATATTATGAATGTTACTGATTTATTACCTACGGAGAATTTTCGATACGGTGCTCATAAGAAGATTAAAGGAAAAGATATACCTTTTGCTAGGAATGTGTGGAAAGATATATACTCTGGGAGAGAAGGTGCCGATGGATGTTGGATTGGATGTACTGTCAGTTGTTCTCATTATTCAGAAGGGCATCTTGTGCTAACGGGTCCTTTTAAAGGAGAACGAGTCCTCGTTGATGGTCCCGAATATGAAACTATAGCGGGTTGCGGCTCGAATTGGGGCGTCTGGGATCCAAAATGGGTTTTGGAAGTTAATTTTTACTGTGATACATATGGGTTGGATACAATATCAGTAGGAACAGGAATCGCATTTATTATGGAATGCTTTGAAAATGGGATATTGGATAAACAAAAAACCGGAGGATTAGATTTAAACTTTGGTAATGCGAAAGAGGCATTAGAATTAATACATCAAATGGCAAAAGGAGATGGGTTTGGTGTAATTGTTGGGAAGGGAATTAGATATATGAAAAAATATTTTGCTGAGGAATTTGATACAGATCCTAATTTTTTGCATGATATTGGCATGGAACATAAAGGATTAGAATTTTCAGAATATGTAACCAAAGAATCGTTAGCTCAACAAGGAGGATACGGATTAACTAATAAAGGTCCTCAGCATGATGAGGCATGGTTAATATTTGAGGATATGGTTCGTAATACTATTCCTACATTTGAAGATAAGGCTAAGGCTCTTCATTGGTTCCCAATGTGGAGGACTTGGTTTAGTTTGTGTGGTTTATGTAAGTTACCATGGAACGATATAGTCCCAAGTGATAATACGGAATATCCAATAAAGGATCCAAAAACAGGAAATCTATTACGTTCAAAAATTCCAAAACATGTAGAATGGTATGCAAAATATTTTTCGGCAATTACAGGTCGAGAAGCCAAACCCGAAGATTTAATAATTATGTCTGAACGTGTATATAATTTTCAACGTATTTTCAATATCAGACAAGGTAAGGGGCTTCGAAAAAATGATTCAAATCTACCATATAGGGCAATGGGTCCGGTGACTTCTCTTGAATATGAAAGTAGAAAAGAAAGGTATGATGAACAATTAAAGGAGTTAGGGTTGGACATCAACAACAAAACGACAGAAGAGAAAATTCAGATTTTAAGAGAACACCGGAAAGAACAATATGTCAAGTTACAGGATGCTGTTTATGAGCAGAGGGGATGGAATAAGAATGGTTGTCCCACAATAGAAAAAGTGGAAGCCTTAGGAATTGATTTTGATGATCTGATTAAGGT
>WJIN01000389.1 GCA_014730295.1 Promethearchaeota archaeon
AAGTTCTCATATAATACTCTCTATTTCTTATTTTTTCATAACTTTTTTTGACAACAGCATAAGGCATATCTTTTCTTTTCGGGATTTCTATTATTATTACCTCCCCTTCATTACATCGTAGAAAATTTACTTCACAATTTAACATTGGGCTGATTCTATCCCTGATAATTCCAGTAATTTTCCCTTTATCATTGTCAACATTAAATATATTTTTACCTTCAAAAGTTCTATCATTATTAATACCTAAAATTAGTCTTCCACCAAGCTTATTCGCAAAAGCTACGATTTCCTTTGCTAGTTTCTTCTTACCTTTATTGTTTTTCAAAATATTTGAATTTTTAAATTCTATCTTTAGATTTTCCTCATCAGGATTATTGATTATATTCTCTAATTCTCCACAATCTGTCATATATATAGCACCTTTTTTATAATTTTATTCTAATCTTAGTAATTCCTTACATATTTATATTTTAAAGCAGACTAGTTCTTTTTTCATATTTAGTTCGCCAAAAAGAGATCTATAAAAAATTGGATTTAAGTCAAAATTTAGAGCAAGCATTCAAGTTAAACAAGGAAACCTTACATATCCTTTAACTTATCCATTCTATATTAATTTAAAAGACATTGACAATAAATATACTGGAATTCTTAATTTCAAAACAGTAATTTATCTATCATTTACATTTTCAAAAACTCATAAAATATATTTAACATACTTAGATTATTGTATTGAAAGAAATAGGACTTTGAATTTAATCCTTACAAACGCTCAACGTGATCTATATTTCTCTAATAGGATTTAGTATTTCTTAAACGTAATATATCCTTCTTTTTTCAATTAAACCATATCTTAAAGGTAAGTTAGTCTTTAAAGATAACATTTATAAGATTTTTTCAATCTTTTTCATCAACTTTAATAATCCTTTATTAAAAGTCCCACATATTATATATACTTTAAAGGTACATTATTTATTTTAGAGTTTAGATAAATATCTAAAAATATTTCGTCTAATGTAATTCGGTTAAGTGAAAATTTTGAATCAAGACAAATTAAAGCAGGAGGAATACTTTTTAAGTGTAGTTCCTAGGAGTTACCTTCTCGGAATTATAAATAAAAAAGACTTTACAGAAGCAAAGTTAAAAAAAATGTTAGAAACCATTACTAAGAAAAAAGTCATAAAAGTCAATAGTGCCTTGGATAACCTAACGATGAAAGAATTAATAGAACTGTTTATTGACTATCAATTGCTAACTTTAAATGAAACAAAAGAGTTGTATTTTCAGTTCCGGGATAATATAAATCCTATATTTTATCTATATAAATTTCAAAAAGATTTTGAATTAACCTTAAGTGAATTAAAAAAAAAATTAAATGAACTATTCAAGAAATTGATTTTAAATGAAGATCATGAATTTATCCCCTTAGATAATGAAAATAACTCTAATAAAAAAGCAGTTTTACCAAAATATAAAGATTTCCATCTAATTAATTTAAAATTATTGGAGGAAAACTCAATTTTAGAGGTTAGTTTTGAATATCTGGAAAGAATAGATTATATTTCAAAATCTTATATTCCGAAACACGTATATACGGTTAAAAGCGGTTTTTTCTGGGTTGATAAAAAGAATCAATTATTCATAATAAAATGTAAAGAGACCACCATTAATGAAGCCATTATTACCACGGTAGAAAAATTCCTTAAAACAAAGATTTGGAAATTTAGTTTAAGAAAAGTTGTCATTGATGAGATATTTGATAAAAGAGAGATGATTAAGAATTCTCTAATAGCAAGTAATCCTGATTTATTTGAATCCATGATAATTAAAGATGTGAAATTCAGCGAAAAAGCTAGAAGTGATAAATTTGATTTTATTATTGAGTATGAAAGAAGAGCTAGTAGTTATAGAACATCTATTAGAGGATTCAGAAGTAAAATTAAAGTTAATATTGCACAATATGGAAAAATTTCACTTGTTGGAAAATCAATAAAAATAGATAGAGTAAGGGAATGGTTGATAGAGATCCTGCTTCAGATTTTAGAAATTCATGAGAATTTCATTCAGACAAATGATATAAGTGCCTACATAAAAGCTAATGATTTTATTACACGAACTAATCTGTATGATGATATAAGAAATAATAAAGCTAGGCAGAAAATATTTGAGATGGTAGAAAAGATTTTTTACTTAAAGAATAATCCTCAACTCGGTAATGTTGATTTCAATTTTACTATGAAATTGGGTTATTATTTTGATGGTTTTCTTATTCCCACTCCAAATCTTAGGTGCAATAGAGACGAGTGTAATATGAGTTTATGCTGTCCCCAAGAAGGGTGTGAATCTATTTCATTTGAGATTAAAAAGGATATAAGAAAACGGAGGTTTTATTTAAAATGTTCAGAATGTAATGAAAGATTGTCCGAAGAAGCTCAATTAGAATGTGTAGATGACCATTTCTGTCAGTTTAAATTAGACGATTCCTTAGATTATATCTTTCATCCTTCTCTTAAAATTGAACTCAATAAGATTTTTAACGATTTAGATTTGGGTTATAGTCTTAATTATGATATTGAATTATATTATATTCATGAAAATAGATTATATAGAAAAGATCGCTCAGAAAAACTGATATATAGTTGGGAGGAACTACCAGCTTTTAGAGATATTCCTAAGATAAATGAATTATCTAATGTCATAAAAGAGGCGCAAACAAGAAGGATAACTGAGATTCTCGAAAAGTGCAGTAATAGAATAGGTAAATGCAGAAATTGTCATCTAAATGATGAAGAGGAAAATATTTGTCTCTTAAAGATTTTTGCTAAGTATTCCAATGGACAAGCTCATCCTCATACAGGAACAGAATTTGGAGATTTCGATTTCCCTCAACAATTCTCTTCGGGATTAGAAAATATAATTGGAATCGCAAAAAGCTATGGAAAAAAACCATCTAAAAATGCAAAAAAAATATTTGATGTTGATTTTGGTTTATTAACATTCAAGAAAAATGATAGATTATTAGAACAATTTATTCAATTAAGTATGGAGGACACCGTGAAGTTTATTATGGTTGTTGTCGGGCGGGTAATTGATAGTGGATTAAAAAATGCATTATATGAACTAGCAAGGTGGAAAAAGAAGAAGATTGTCATCATAAGTCCTAAAGATCTAATACCTATTTTTTCCTATTATTTTGGAACGCTTGTAAATAGTTAAAGTTAAATTAAAGGTTCTTTCTTCACTATACTTTTAAGTTTAAAAAATATAAATATAATATACATAAATTTAATTTAGCTAAATCTCCAATTATAAATCAAATTAAAGTCAGTAAATGAACCAATGGATATATTTCTTCTAAATGCTTATAACATTCCATATGATACCAATTAATTTATAAAGTGAAATTTAAAATTATTAGAATAAATTTTGAAATCAGAAATATATGATTTTCACCAACATCTGGTCTTGCCATTGAATAAACACATAAAAATTATGGATAGCAATAGGATTAAAAAAGCCATCGAAATGATTTTAATTTTTATTCGTTTCAGAGAGAGTTATGTCTTTTTTGTGTTTCGATATGTCTTTTTGAGTAATGGATATATCTTCTAATCGTTTAGATATATTTTTCAAATGGGAAAGTATATCCTTTTCTTTAGAGTTATGTCTTTTTTATGTTTCGATATGTCTTTTAGAGTGATGGATTATCTTTAAAATATTTCGATATATTTTCCAAATGGGAAAGTATATCCTTTTCTTTAGAAAATCTCTAAAAAAAGTATATGGTTTTAAAATTTCATATGAAAGATCAATAGAGGAGATTGAATTTACGGGAAAGAACATTTCCCCAAATTATTATTATTTTAAAATATCTGAAAGAAATAGAAATAAAAAGTGAATCAAATGAAGAAATAAAAAGAATTTTGTATTTAGTCTTTATTTGA
The DNA here is from genome assembly GCA_014730295.1 of Promethearchaeota archaeon. The sequence continues at coordinate 3,942 of WJIN01000389.1, forward strand.
AACTTTAGTCATCATTTTGATGTAAATAGTTCATTCTTTTTCTCTCATTTTAAAAACTTATATAAGAACATTTTAGGTATTTTATATCGGATTTTTTTAGGATTTTCCAGTTGGTTAGATTTTTTTTAGCTTGGTAATTGGTAATAGAAAAAAATCTTAACGATTTGTAAATGATCGATAAAAGTAAATTATTTAAAATATAAATCTCGCTTTTCTCAGATAGATAGTATGAAGCAATATATACATATCAATCATTGATATAATTGGAAGCTTTTTATCAGATATTGATTAGGTTAATTCCGACAATTATCATTAAAATGCTTCATAGAACGAGGAGAAGAAAAATCTCGATACCTTCGATCCATTTCAATTAATTGGATCCATTTTAAAGAAATTCAGGAAAATTGAGCCTCCACCGTTCTTTTTAAGTAGAATATGATTGTAATATCATTATAGAGATATATTAAAACTTTTAACCTAAATCGGAGAGTTGAGTCATCTTATAAAAAGATTTTTAACACAATCTTTCTATATTATCTTAAGACCTCTTGTTTAGATGTTTTAAACCTTGCAAGCTTAAGGTTCATAAATAATACGTATTAATACGGAAACTTATTAAGAAATAAAGTTATGGGGGATATCAAATCATTAGAAGATTTTTTAAATTTAAGGCAAGGAAGATACTGGCCTAGTATGAGCACAGTCGCAAAGCCAGTATCAAGATTTTATTTGATTTTGATATCATCAATAGGAGGAATGGTGGTGTCTATATTCTTAATGGTTAAAGCAACAAAAGTACCAGAAAGAATTGAAACGATAGGTATGTAATTTTATCATCTCAAATTAAATATATCTAATTTCTCTTTTTTCTTATATGTTCTATTTGAAAAAATAATAAAATCAGAAGCAAAAGCA
>WJIN01000390.1 GCA_014730295.1 Promethearchaeota archaeon
GGAATATCTAACATGGGCTTTGCAGAGATCAATAAATGAACGTGATCCATACCCCATTTGATTTCCACCACTTTTACCTCAAAGTTCTCTGATAGTTCAATAATTTTTGTTTTTCAAGCCTCAATAATATCAATCCCCTCTATAATATAAACGCGGGTTGACGGGATTTTACTCCAGAAATTACGTGAACCATGAGAGAATAGACTCTATGAGCATCTTTTCGATATTCCATTATATTTTGATCAATTCAAGAGTATAAAAAGGATAAAACTGTTTGAGTTTGGTGATTTTTAAATGCATTCATCCACGCCTAAAGGACGTGGCTTTCTGTGTAAAAAACGGTAAAAATTGGAAAAATGTACTCATTCTACTTTAATATCGGTGTGCTCTTCATCAGATTTTTTTAGTTTTACTTCAAGAATCCCATTAGCATATCGGGCTTTAGCATAACTAGAATTAATAGCGGACGGCAAATTTATTTCCTTGAAATATTTTCTTCCAGAAGGTGCTTTTTCTTCGGTTGATATAGTGAGTGTATGAGTAGTTGCTTTCAATTCTATATCTTCTTTAGAAACACCCGGCATCTCAGCAATGACAATAATTTTATCTATCTCTTCACTCACTTCTACCAATGGTTCCCGGGCATCTTCCACTTTCGGTCCTTCTGGAGCTTCACTTTTAATATTACCAAATGAATTGATATTAGGTTTTCCTTCAGAATCAAAATTAACATTGAAACCTGCCATAAATGGTCCATTCCAACCAAATTTAGATTTATTTTTCATAAACTCTTTCTGTAATTCTTCGGGATCAAGGTTTTTTAAGTTTTCAGGTAGATTTTTCATTAAATTTTGAAAAATATTTTGGAACATCGATTTAAATTTTTTTGAATTAAATAATTTCGCGGGATCTTGCATAAACTTAAAAAAGTCAAATGGTCCTTGAAAATTTTCCTCATCTTCATCCTCTTCATCTTCCTCTATATCATCATCTTTTTCTGGCACTCATTATCACCTTTTACATACTATAAATGTTTTACTCATATACAATGAATGATGGAAACCTAAAAAAATTACTATAAATAATTAAATAATTTGTTTGAAATAGAAGGACTAATTCTTTGGAGAAGTGCTCTAATCTAAATATTTTTACTTTTTCACCAACGAAAGTATAGGTAAATTAAAGTTTGAAATCATAGAAATAGTAATGGGATGATTTTTAAAGATATTTTTAATTAAATTTAATAGAGGATGTTTAAATATAAATACTTAAGAACTAAAAAAGCTAGAATGTTTTATTTAGGTACCATTTTTAGTTGTAATTAAAATATTTCATTTACCATTATAAGGTTTGAAAGCATTATGAGTTATTCCGAATTGAGCGAAGATGAAAAAGAAATGTATTTAGAGGTTCTGAGAGAAAGCCCTATTATGCCCTTCAGCACCTATGTCAGTCGAGGAGATATAAGAGATCCTGTGGATGTGGCAAGACCTAGAAGTTATATTGATCGTGAAGTTTTTAGACTTGTTCGCCAAACCTATCGAGATAGATCTTCGAGACTTTTACCAATTTTAGGTTCTGCTGGGACGGGTAAAACTCATGCATATCACTCATTTAAAGATAAGGAAATCGAGAATAGAAAGAAATTAGAAGAGGAGGAAACGGAAGAGTTAGAAGCAAGTCAATTGGAACCCGTCGATTGGTCAATCATATATGTCCCAAGTCCACCCGCCAGTATTCGTGTTTTACTCCACGTGTATACATGTATTATCGAGTCGGTTGGACCAGAACTTCTTGATATTGTGTCGGAAAAATTGGTAAAGGAAAAATGGGGAGGTAAAAAAGGCGGGATTTTTCAAAAAGCTAATATTGATGAGGTAATTCAAAAAGGCTTAAGAGAATTTCCAGGAGTGTTTGCGGATTGTGTAAAGGCCTTGGTTACCTATCAATTGGATAAGAATCGAAAAGCTTTAGCAGAACGCTGGCTACTTGGAGAAGATTTAGAACCCGAAGAACTCAATGAACTCGGGATAAATTCTGTATTAGAAGATGATGATATCTGCCTTGCAATGATAAAAATTATTACAAATAACCTAGATAGAGTACTTATTTTATATTTCGATGAACTCGAATCTCCATATCGTATGTTAGGAGAGAATGCCGAAAGAAAATTCTTAGAAGTTTTAAAAAGACTATATAATGAAGTTAAAGGATTAGTTATTATTATAGCCGTATTGAAAGAAATATGGCCGAGAATTTTAGAAATTGCCGATCCCCCTTTAAGATCACGAATGGAACCCGAACAAGAGCTAAAACCATTTAGTCTAAATGATCTAAAGATATTCTATTCCAAAACGATGGAAGTCTTTTGGGATGAAAATAATCTAAATCCTCCGCTATATCCCTTGTTTCCATTGAATGAAAAATTACTAGAAATGATCTATGAGAAAACGAATGGAAATCCACGTAATTCGATAAAATTATGTAAGCGCTTTATAGATATGGTGGTAATGGATGAGATGAGCGTGGAAGAACTTATGGATGCCGGAGTAGAGATTGTTGCGACAGCAAAAGCACCTGAACCTAAGGAAGAAGAAATTGACTTTTCCAAACCGCGAGACACAGTCAAGAGAAAGATTGAAGAAATATTAGCAGAAGAAGAATATGCTATCGAAGTCAATCCACAATCCGTAGCGGGGGCGGCTCTTAAAAACATTATAAAGATTGGAGAAGAAAAAGGAAAATCCTTCAAAACTGAAATGGAATACAAATTCATGAAGGGAAAGAGAAGTCAAACCATCGCAGCACTGGTAGAAGTTGAGGACAAGAAATGGGGGATGGAAATACCTTCCATTAAAACTTTTGATAGGAGTGCGGGTGTTGCGGGATATTACGCGGTGAAACGGCTAAAAGACGCCATTAATGATGGAGTGCTTGATGCTGCTATAGTTATTGTTCCTGAAGGAACTGGAGGCGCTAAATATGAAATGATGTTAGAAAATAATCCAGAAATCAAGCGAATCGAAATTAATAATCAAATCGGAGAGCAATTGATCGAGAGCGCCTTAAAATATCCATCTGAAAAAGCATGGGAGATTGCTAAGATCGTGTTTCCAGATATAGGAGATTATGTTCCTCCCGAACCAGAATCAGAAGCGACTGAAGATTAGACTATAAATTGGTTAAATCTATCCAGTTATACAATCAAATTTTTTTGTGTTTTACCATTTTAAACACTTGTAATTAATCTTTATTTTAATCTTAATTTATAAACCAAAATTCCAAGTCGAATGTGTGCGTGAAAATGCTAAAAGATAAAAAATTTCAGCAGCATTTAATATTGGGAATCGCGTTTGGAGCTATATTATTAGCTATTTTTTCTGCTTTTCAAAAAGCGTCTTTGGGGGTGGACATTACTTTATTACGAGGTTATATTGTCCCCTTTATTTTTGGAGGTTGTTCTGGAGGCATTATTACGTTTTTATCACATCGATGGAAAAAGGATATGCAAGAAAAATTCATACTAAAAAAAAAACTAATATCAAAATTAGATTCAGAAGTTAAGCAAAAAACTTTACATTTAGAAACCACGAAGGATTTATTAGAATTGATGAATGATACACTGACGCATGATATTTCTAATGATCTCTCCGTAATCCGAGGAAATATTAATCTTTACTTCGATACAAGAAAAGAAAAACTACTACGTGAAATTCGAAACACAACAGAAAAAAGTATTACATTAGTCGAACAGATGAGGGAGTTGGAAAAAATCATTGGGCCAAATTTTGAATTAAAACCAATTAATCTGAAAAAGATTTTACTGGAATTATCAGAAAACTATTCATTAAATATAACAATAGAAGGAAATAATAATGTATATGCCGATGAATTGCTTAGCTCAGTGTTCGATAACTTGATTCGTAATGTAAAAGATCATGCTAATACTAAAAATATTGAAATTAATATAGATAATTCAGATGATGAATTCTGCGCCGTTTTTTTTCGCGATGA
>WJIN01000391.1 GCA_014730295.1 Promethearchaeota archaeon
CTTTAACAGCGTCTGGTAACATTATCCAGAAGTTTGCTTTTATATTCAAATATTGAAGTGAATGAAGATTCTCGAAACTCGTTGGTATCCCCTTTAGAGTATTATTACCTAAATTAAGATACTCCAAGGATTTTAGGTCCCCCATACTTTCAGGCACTTTTTTTAATTGGTTTGAGCTTATATTAAGCCACCTCAAATTTTTAAGATTACCAATAGATACAGGTAAAGTCTCGAGGTTATTGAGTCTGAGATTCAATTTTCTTAAATTTTGAAGAAATCCAATTGTTTTTGGTAATTGATTGAGTTTATTCCGCTTCACTGATACTTCCTTTAATAATTTAAGTGAACCTATTCCATTTGGCAGTGATTCTAAGCTATTTGAATCCAGGATTAATTTTCTTAGGGAGGCTAATTTGGATATATAGTGATTTGGAATGATATTGATTTGATTATGGTCCAAATATAAAATTTCCAGTGATTTGAATTGGAGTAGTTGTTTTGGAAATGAATGAAAATTGTTATGACTTAGAAAAAGCGCCTTTAATGAGGATAACTCCATTAAAAGAGGTGGAAGAGCTTTGAGTCTACAATAGGGTATCGAAATACCGATTATCTTTCCATTTTGTTCCTTATAACCTTTCTGTTCACTATTTATTACGTCCCTTTTTGGTATTTTTTCCCCGATTTGGGTCTCTATGAGCTCCAAATAATCTCTCTCATCGAAATTTTCTTTCATGAGCGAAGGGGCTTCTTTCTGCTCCCCTTCCGTGATTTCTAAAGGCTCTCCGCATTTTCGGCATTCACCCACTTTTGTCGAACACAGATTCCCACAATGGGGGCAAAGTACTCGTTTTATTTTGCTGAAATTAGGCGTTTTATCCATTTCTATTCCTTACTTATTAATTTAATTTCCTATTCTTTATAATAAAACTCAACCAAAAAATACCTTTTAATGCATTTTGATTACTTGTAGGCGGTTTCTCCTTCAACCAGTTGTCTATTTAAGGTAAATATTCCATTCCAACTTCTCGTCTTTATATTCTCCGTTGCACGAGGCAGCAAGTATAAAGCCATTTTTCTCATGCCACCGAATCGATGCTTTATTCATCAACGGTTTTGTAACCACAAACGCGACAATCGGTAAGTCCGTATCATCTTCAATCGCTTGAAGGAGTTGTGTGGCCACATTGTTCCTTTGATATTCGGGAAGAACGGCGATTTGGTCTAAATATAAAAAATATGAAGAAGGATTGGTAAGCAAATCCTTTATTTCCTCGGTTTTTGGGAATAGCTCTTTCAAGGTTGAGCGGAATTCATACACATTACTTTTAGATTTATATATACTTGCAAATCCAAGGATAATGGTATTCTTACGACTTTCCTCAATATTGTTGTGTATTTCGCCTTCCACATACTCTTTCAGCACATAAATCGCCGAATTCTCGTCTTCAATTCGTTCTCTATAAAATGAGGGAGGGACCTCCTTCCTGAGAAACCCGCGCTCTTCGAAATAGTTTCTTCCCTCCGTGCTTAGCTCATCTATATCCTGAACATCGAGCAGACTTCTCTTTAAAATACTGTGAATGGCTGGAACATCATCAATAGTTCCCAATACAACTTTCATTATATTATTATATCTCCGATTTTAGTTTTAAATGTATCCTATCTTCAGAATCGTCTGCATTATGCAAATAGGGTGTCAGAGATGCGGAGTCGCGGCTCTAAGAAAAAAAGATATGCTTAAATAGGAAGCTGTATAGATTAAAGATTATATTTATAACTATTTACAGAAGTGTACAAAAGGAAAAATTAGGATGTTGGAATCGGCTAAAATTACTCAACAAAAAGATTATACTTTCAAAACCACGCTGATTTTTTGGAAATTTTATCAATTAAATAAGTATTTTGCTCTGCCCGATGTCAGACAGTTTCTCTCCGAGCATTCGTCTCTTAAATTATATGACCAGTATCATTGTGCGGTTATGGATGCTGATGGGAACGAGTGTCATCAGCCTCTCAAATGGATATCGGGGCAAAGCGATCTCTATGCCCCTGTATGCTTTAAAATTAGCTCTGACGCGTTTTTCTGCAAAACAAATCCTCTGATTGCCGGGAAAATACGATTGGAAGGGCATATACATTATGGCTCGGTACTGGTGATTCATTGCGAGTTTCTGTTCGATAATTATCATACCCTGGAGGAATTTATAGAAATCTCCAAACCTGAAAATGTGGTCTTAAAATCTGAGGAAATGGATATTACCAGCAAATTTTCCCAGATTAGAGCCATGATCCAAGAATTATTGGAAAAGGCGCAGTATCCCGATAAGCATGTAATGGAATCCTCGTTGGAACCGTGGCATCATACGTGGATTATTTGGGACGCCCGCCCGGATTTTCATAGGGAAGATTTCCGCTATACTGGTGCGGTGATGGGGAAAAATGCTCGATACTCGATAGCGTTGAGTCTACGGAGCGATAAATATCGGGAGCTGGATCCTATTGAATATCGCAATCAAATTAATCTGAAAAATTTGTCTCCCTATACGGACGAGTTTGTAATGATCACCCATGCAGGCAATGTAATCATCCCCGGACCCGGGCTTCTTGATTCAGATTCGATGAAAAACCTTTTAATCGATACGCTATTCGCCCCCGAGGTGGGAAATGTTCAGCGCTTTCTCATCTTGATGCATATGGAAAACATCTTGGAAGTCGCCGAAAAATTTGATAAGATCATTGCCGAGACCAGGGCACAAGAAGAGGAGTTGACCTTGAAAGAAACACTTGAAATTCTGGAAAATTTAGAGACGGAGTTGAATCGCATAATCTTGGAATTTAATAAGGACATCATCATCTCTAAAATTACTCGATTGCTGTTCACGAGCACGTTCAAGACCAGTATGTTTAATGAAATGATTGATAAACTGGACGGGTTTACTTTCTCTAAACAAACCGATGCCGTGATTACGCGTGTTCAGAAATCGCTTACACGAGAACGGGAGATTCTGAACTCGAAATCAACCGCCATTGAAAATAAATTCTTGGCAATATTGAACTATCTGGCGGTTTTTGAAATAGCAATCTTGGTGATTTCCCTAGCGCTGGACGATCTTTTCGGCGGGACGATGTGGGGCGTGGTCCAGACAATAATCGCGGTGATTGTCGTTACCTTCGTGTTTATCGTCTATCGCCTGCAAGAGCGTAGATTATAATTTGCGCTAGAATTTAATAAAAGAAAGAAAAAATAGAATAGTAAGGCAGAAATATTTCTTCCCTATTAATTTTATTTTCTCAGAAAATTATTTTTAGAATTACAAGTTATTAAAATATTCAAATAAATCATCGGTGTTAAATACCAATACCAAAATGAGCTTTTGATAGCCCTATAGCCAGATCTGAAGGATCTAAGTAAAATTCTTATTAATTACTCTGAACTAATATATGAATGTATTTTTCTAGTTTCTCAAATAAAGGTTGGATATCTTCTTTTGTTGTATTGAGTGTAATTTTTTCGCTACTTTTGCTCGATTTATCGGGCTCTTGATAAAAAACTTCAAAATGGAAAAATTTTTCTCTCGCAAATAATCTGGCAATTCTAACTTCTTTATAC
>WJIN01000476.1 GCA_014730295.1 Promethearchaeota archaeon
TGATAATAGTCAGTATGTTGCCTATTACAAAGCCAAACGTGCGGGAGATATGGACGCCGCGCTCGAGATCCGCCAAGAGATCGAATCCAAACTGCAATTACAAGAGCAACAACAACAGCAAGAGGTGGAAAATCAGAAGGCATGGGAGATGATACTCAAATCGAGCCTGTTCAAAGGTGCGCTCATGCTCATCCCGTCCCTATTTACGGGAGGCTTGGGAATTTTTGCCCTCAATTCCATGTTCAAGGGACTCAAGGAAATTCCATCGATTACCAAAGCCGCGGCGGTCAATTCCCAGTCCAAGATACACGCATGGAGGCGAAATAAACATATTGCCGATCTCGAAGCTCACATTGGAAGCGACCGGAGCTTATCTGCAGAAAGTATGTTTGCCAACAACCTCCAGAAACAGCTGAAAACACCCGCCGATCTGGACGGTGCCGACCTCAGCGCACTCTTCAGGGGAGAAGATCTGGACCTAAAAGAGGATTCGCCAATTACCATTCAATTTCAAGAAGTGCAGCCCAACCCCAAAGCAAAAGCTGGATATCAATTAAAACCTAAATTTAAGGAGATATATGAATCAAAACTAAAGGATAAAAGATCGGGTTCTATAGCGGGATTAGTTGAGGGAGATACGTATGAAACATTCCACCCCGATTCGGAGATGACTTATGAACAATTTGTTGAGGAAATAACCGAAAAACTTAACCTTCAAAAATGGGTATTTCGCTATTCTTGTAAACGGTGAAAAAATAACGAATCCTTCAATAATGTAGACCCACAGATGAGGTGGTGATGTTGCCCGTTATCAAAGGAGCGACACCTAAAAAGGATATTTCTAAGATTGAGATCGGCTATGATGAATTACAATCTGTTGAACCTTTATTAAAACAGTTCGATTTAGATAGTATCCGATATATTTTCTCAAAAGTGTTTCAATCTGAGATTCACGCTCCCGAAGCTCCACCCCAAAGGATAGATAAAATCCATTACCCAAAAGAAACAATTGATAAAGCTATTGAAATCTTAAAGGAAGGATCCTACGAAGGTACTAATATTATCCTTGAAGAGACAGGGAAACCATATAAAGTTAATCCATTGGTAATAGACACTATATTAGCGAAACATCAAAAAGGTGGAAGTTTAGGATGTATTGAGGTGCTAATTTTAAGCACGGGTGCGTATCTCAGCGGAAATTATTTCGGTAACACACAATTCCTCCAAGAATCTACCCAAGAAGCTGAATTAAGCCAAGAATCCAAATCCAATATTCAAGAGAAGATGGAACAAACAAAAAACATTCAGAAATCTCTGGATACTTTTACTGAGACTGATACCAGAGTCAATCCCACATTATGGTATAGAGATAAAAATGGGAATCGCCTGATTGATGGTGTGATTGACGAGACGATAGAAGCGAATGTGATTAAATTGAGGAGTAAATTTAAAGGAGATAACGATCAGATAAAAAAGTTTGAAAATATGGCTGAAGAAGTGAAAAAAGCGATTTATGAATTAATGAAAAGATTAGAACAAGAGCGAAAATATAAGCCCTTTTCTTATGAGAAAGCCTCTAACATAGAGGAGGGAAAAAGGTTTGTATCTTTTGAAGATAAATCAAATTTTAATAAATTACTAAAGGAGTATGAAGTGGGAAAACAATTCGGAGGGTTGATATATTTGATTCAGGTTAAAGGAGAGTTTTACGTGGGATTAACGGAGCGAACAATTGAGGATAGATTTGAGCAACATTTAATAGATTCAATATATATTTCTACGGAAGATGATATTACTGTTGCCGGAGAGACATATGGAGAACTTCACAGAGCAATCGCATATGTTCTAAAAAGCGAAGAAGTGGGGTATGATATTGAAAAACTGGAGAAAGAATTAAGATTCTATTCTTCAACTTATAGGTATGGAGAAAGAAGAGCTAAACTGACTGGGATTATGGAAAAAATCAAACCGTTCATAAAGACTAACATAATTGAGATTCATCATGATAGCAAGAAATTGGGGCAAAGAGAAAAGATGTATACAAAAAAATTACCTATACAAAAATTAGTTGAAATGGGCATTATCTCAAGAAATAATAAATACAGTGGGTATGAAACCCTTGATACTAAAGAAAATGGTTTAAATATGGTATATGGAGGTGCTGTAGGAGCCGGGACATCATTACCAGCCTATGATTTGGCAATTATGACCGCTATGGGTATGCTTTCTGGGGAAATCGGAATATATATGCAAGAAAAGTATGGTCTTATCGATAAAGATGCTGGTGATAATCGTAGAAAAAGAATAGTCCAGCATAGAATATATGAGGATTTACATGGTTCATATCAAGGTCAAGAAGAGCTCTTAAAACCAATAATGGAACATTTAGACAACTTCAACGAGTTTAGTAGACATAATATATATCAATTCTTTAGGAAAGCTGAGTTTTCCGCTTTTGGGTGGTTTTTGGATTGGAGTGATGGAAAAAAGTTTTTACAAAATGATATTATTGATTTATGCCAAAAGAATAGCATTGACCAAGATGCA
>WJIN01000479.1 GCA_014730295.1 Promethearchaeota archaeon
GCTCATCTCGGGCATGATGAGGTCGGTAATTATCAGGTCGGGGGGATTGTCGTGTATAAGAGGCTGCGCTTCCCTGCCGTTACATGCCGATACGACATCGTAGTTATGCACTTTGAGAATCTCGCTGAGCGTTTCCCGGATATTCTCGTCGTCGTCTATTACCAGTATTCTTGCCATGGTCTAATCCTTTACTTTCAACACAGCCGCTAATGCCCGTGACAAATCAGCCATACGGAAGGGTTTTATCATGAATCCTTTCGCCCCTTCATTCATAATCGCATCCTGTTCCTTCTGTTCGCCATATCCTGAAGCAACCAGAACTTTAACGTCCGGATTCAGCGTTTTCAGCCTGCGATAACAGTCAAGCCCACCCATTTTCGGCATCACCATGTCGAGTATCACGGCATCCACTTGTTGCTGATTGGCACTATAGTATTCAACAGCCTCCTGCCCGTTACTGCAGCAGGCAACCTCATACCCGAGGCCACCGAGTAACTCTGCGGTGGAATCCCGTATGTTCTCTTCGTCGTCTACGAATAGGATCCTGCCCACACCGGCAACGGGTCCTGTTTTGGCCTCATCGATACCAGAGCACACATCTTTATCGGCGAGTGGCACAAAAAGATGGAAACTAGTGCCGTGGCCCACCCCGCTGTCCAGCGTTACATAACCGTTGTGCTGCTTCATCGTGCCGTATACACTTGCCAGGCCGAGTCCAGTGCCTTTGCCGACTTCCTTTGTTGTGAAGAAGGGTTCAAAGATGCGGATTTTTGTTTCATTGTCCATACCGGTTCCCGTATCGGAGACTGTTATCTTCACATAGTCCCCCGGTACTGCCTGAAAAGGATATCCACTGAAGGAGTCCTTGTTGATTGTTGCAATGGCTGTCTCGAAAACAAGTTGTCCGCCTTCCGGCATTGCATCGCGCGCATTGACGCCCAGGTTGAGCAGGGCGTTTTCAATCTGGCTTGCGTCGGCATTGACAATAGTTCGATTCGCCAGAAGAATAGTCTGCAGCTCAATGCGGCGATCAATCGTGTGCCGCAGCATTTCCACAGTTTGGTTTATGCTACCGTGGATATCCATTGGTTGGGGATCTATTGTTGCCTTACGGGCAAAGTTCAGCAATTGCTTCGTGAGGTTGGCGGCCTTTCTCACCGAGGATAATATTTTTGCTGCGTACGCCACGATTGTAGCGGGGTCTTCGGATTTCATGCTCATCAACTCGACGTAACCGCTTATTCCTCCGAGACAGTTGTTGAAATCATGCGCTACGCCCCCGGCGAGCTGGCCGATTGCCTCGAGTTTCTGGGACTGACGAAGCCGTTCTTCCAGACCGAGTTGCTCAGTGATATCGCGCTTGACGGCCACGTAGTTGACTATCTGGTTCACATCATTGAATACGGGTGAGATGACGGCTTCTTCGGTGAAGTACTCGCCGTTCTTCTTTTTGTTGACTATACGACCACTCCAATCCTCGCCGCGCGTCAATGTCTCCCACATTTCTCGGTAAAAGGTGTCTACCTGCTCACCGCTTTTGAGGACTCGCGGGTTCTGGCCGATGGCTTCCTCGCGTGTATAGCCAGTGACCTGCTCGAAGGCCGGATTAACGTACACAATGATACCCTTGGTGTCGGTGATAACAACCGCTTCAGCAGCCTGCCCGATGGCCATCATCAGGCGCTCGCGTTCTGCTTCGACCCTGTATTGTTTCGTAACATCCTGGTTCACAACGACTGCGGCGAGTAGGTTGCCGGTTTCGTCCGTGACGGGAGCCGTATGGTTTATAATAACACGCTTGACTCCATCGAACGCATCGATTTCCAGGCGTTCGTCAGTGACGCTGATACCTTCGTTTACTGTATGTACCAGCGCCCAATCATCCGGAGCAATTTCTTCACCTGATGGAAGGCGTCGGGCTTTGAAAATGCCGTATTCCTTCTGAGGGACGAGTGGATTCCCGCCCCATATCCGCACGCCCTCCGGGTTGCCCTCTTGCAGTGTGCCATTCTTGTCCGCGATCCACAGTCCGACCGGTAGAACCTCGAACACACGACGGAAAAGATTCTCGCTGTAGCGGAGCGCTTTCTCCGTCTGTTTGCGCTCGGTAATGTCGAGCATCACACCCACAAGCCCGTCGACATTTCCGGCCTGGTTTTGAAAGGCAGACTTATAGAAGACAACGTCACGCTTCTCGCCCTTTGCGTCGACCAAGCTAAACTCGTATTGCTGTTCTCTACCAGTTGCGAGCAGCTCCAGGTCCTTGTCCCGATACGTCGAGCTGTATTTCTCGGGCCAGATCTCGTGTACCGTCTTGCCAACAATCTGGGCCCGTTTGCAGCCCGTGATCGTTTCAAACGCGCGATTGCATCCCAGATAGCGTCCCTCTTTGTCTTTTGAAAACACCGGTGCGGGAATGGCCTGCATCAATGTCTCCATGCGGTTACGCTGGCCTACTATTACCCCCAGCAGTTGTTTCTCTTTGGTAACGTCCTGCAGCGAACCTGCGAGGCCGAAAATCCGGCCGCTTTTATCGGTTTGCGCCTGCCCCCGCGCCACGCAGTGCCGTATTTCTCCGTCGGACCGAATGGCCCTGAGGTCGAGTTCATAGGGCGTCCCACTGGCCACACAGCGTTCAACCGCCTCTTTTAGCCGCTGCATGTCTTCGGGCACATACAATTCCGGATGCCCGGCAAAGGACGGCGCCCCTGCACCGGGGTCGCGTCTGAATATCCGGAATAGCTCATCGGACCACCGCACATGATCGCTGTCGATATCCCATTCCCAGCTCCCAATATTGGCGAGAGCCTCTGTTCGGGCAAGCATGGCGTGCTGTCGTTTCAGGGCTTCCTCGGCCTGCTTTCGTTCGGTAATGTCACGGTGGATACCGACGACCAGCAAAGGCTCACCCTGTTCGTCTCTGAGAACTATACGCGCTGTTGAGGCCAGCCATATATACGTTCCATTGCTAGTTGCCATTCTGAATTCAACGTTGTAATTTGCTGCCTCCTGGGACAGGTATGCTGCGTACGCCTTTTCGACGTCGGGCCGGTCTTCGGAGTGAATCTGCTCAATACACCACTGTCCGGGCTGCGGGGCAAAGTCGACTTCGTAGCCAAGTATCAGCGAAGCGGTTTGGTCAAACGTAACAAGGCCCGTCGTGTAATCCCACTCCCAGATTCCCTCCGACGCGCTTTCCAGCGCCAAGTGCAAACGCATTTCGTTCTTGTGGAGTTGCTGATTAGCGGCGCGTAGTTCCTGCTCGCTCTCCTGGAGCCTGGCTATACTCTCGTATCGTTCGATGGCGAACCTTATGGCGCGGGTCAGCATATAGCTGTCGATACGGTTCTTGGGCAGGTAGTCCTGCGCGCCAGCGGCAATAGCTTGCTGCCCGGTGTCGTCATCGTCCAGACCGGTGACTACGATCACGGGTACGCCTTCCGTTTTCGCTTGGAACTGCCGGAAAGTCTCCAATCCCTGGGAGTCAGGTAAACCGAGATCGAGCAGAACCACATCAACAACTGTCTGCCCGGTGCATGCGATTGCTTTTGCGAGTGTTTCGGCAAAGATGAGCTCATACGCACCGCCGTCGGCTTCTAAATACTCACCAATCAGGTCCCGGTCGGCAGGGTTGTCGTCCACTACCAGCACAGTTATTTTTTTGTCGGAGTTTTTTGTCATAATGTCACTTCTCCGGCGGGAAACGCACCACTGAAAACCAGAACCCCTCTATGCCTTTTACAATTTCCCCGAAACCTACGAGGTCAACGGGTTTTGATACATAGGCGCTTGCCTGCAGGTCATAAGACTTAACCACGTCTTCCTCCGCCTTTGAGGACGTCAGCACCACGACTGGTATTCTGCGCAGTGCCGGGTCAGCTTTCATTTCAGCGAGTACCTCGAGTCCGTCCTTACGCGGCAGGTTCAGGTCGAGTAGAACGAGATCGGGCTTCGCGGCCTGTTTGTATTCCCCTTCACAGCGCAGGTAGGCCATAGCCTGTATGCCGTCCACGACAACATGCAGGTCGTTGAGTATCTTGGATTCTTCCAGTTTCTCCCTCGTGAGGTCGGCATCAGCCGGGTTGTCTTCCACCAACAGTAGTTGAATCTTCTCAGCCATGGTTACTTCCTCCCTTGTTGCCCGTTACGGGCAGGGTGAATATGAAACGCGCGCCTTTGCCGGGTTCGGACTCGATTCGAATCCGACCGCTGTGACGCTCGATAACTTTTTTGACAATTGAAAGGCCTATACCGCTGCCGTGATACTCTCCATGCCCATGCAGTCTCTGGAAGATAATGAAGATGCGGTCGAAGAACCGCGGATCGATACCGATGCCGTTGTCGGCCACAATGAACTCCCACATGTCTTCGTTGCGTCGGGATGTGATTTCCACCCGTGGCTCGGTCTTGCTACGGAATTTGATGGCGTTGCCAATCAGGTTCTGGAATACCTGTCCAAGCTGGGTGCGGTCGGCCATGACCTGCGGCAGGTCTCCCACGACCACCTCGGCGTCGGTCTCGGTGATGCTCTTTTCGAGTCCCTGCAGTGCCTCGCAAACGATCTGGTTGCAGTCGGTTAGTTTGAGCGGCTCCGCCCGGGTCCCCACACGGGAAAAGGCCAGCAGGTCGTTGATTAGCCTCTGCATGCGCGAAGAACCTTCCATCGCGTATCGTATGTATTTGTCGGCTTTCTCGTCAATCTGCCCTTCATAGCGTTCCGCCAGAAGCTGGGTGTAGCTTGCCACCATGCGCAGGGGTTCCTGCAGGTCGTGAGAGGCAACGTAGGCGAATTGCTCGAGTTCCTTGTTTGAACGGGCGAGGCTTTCATTGAGTTCGCGCATCACGGTCTCATCGCATTTGCGCTGTGTGACGTCTCGCACTATGGCAAAGGTCAAGCCGCGTTCAGCGTCCGGAGCAGACACCCACTCCAGCCACTTGTAGGTTCCGTCCTTGCACCGATACCGGTTTTCAAAGTTCAGAACGTTCTTGCCTTGCTTGAGCTGATCCTCCACGACATGATTTGTCGGCTCGACGTCATCTGGATGATTGAAGCTCAGGAACTCGGTCCCTGCGATTTCCTCCTCGCTGTAACCAAGTGTCTTGCTGAATGAGGGACTCACCTTTACGAACGTCCCCTTGTTTATATCGGCAACACAGATCATGTCGGTTGACATTTTGAATATGGTTGCAAGCTCCTCATTGGCCCGTTTCTGTTCGGTAATATCGATACCCATGCCGATCAGTCGCGGCTCGTTATCAATCTTTATTCTCAAACCGGTGAAATAGTAGGGAATTTTTCTACCGTCTTTGGTTGTGATATTTGCCTCTACGGTCGCAGTGCCTTCTTTGAACACATGGCCAATGCGCTCTGTGACCAAGTTCCTGTCGGATCCATCAAAGAGTTCGAGCGCACTCATCCCGGCAAATTCCTCGTCTGAGTATCCGGACACCTTGATAAAGTTTTCGTTCCAGCGGTGGAACCGGCCCTCAATGTCGAGAACGTAGAAGACTCCGGGCATCGCATTGAGCAGCAGATTCGAGAAGTCGCGCTCACGCAACAGTTCGGCTTCGGCCTGGTTGCGATCCGTGATGTCTATGAACGTCGCCAGAAAACCGTCGACGAGAATCACTCCGCCGACAAGAACCGTGCGCACCTGGCCGTTCTTACAGGTGATGCGATACTCGACAGGTTCGATATCAGAATTGTCGGTTGTTGCGCGCTCCACAAGCCCGTTCCATGTATCAAGCACCCATTGGCGGTAAGTCTCATCAGGATACGCTGTTGACCACCAGGTGTCCAAGTCCGGAACATCTTCCTCCGTGTACCCGAATGTTTCCAGGAAACGGCGGTTGCGGTACTCAATCTGTCCCGCGGTGTTCACGTAGCAGAGTGGAATTGGAGCCAGAGTAACCAAACGCTGGAACCGTTCTTCACTCGCTTGTCGCGCAGCTGCGATCTGTTTCAAATCGGTGATATCACGCCAACTGGATATGCTTTCTACGACACACCCCGTTCCATCGCGAATGGATGCTACGTTGAGGAACACGTCTAAGGTTCCGCCATCTTTCCGTCTAAGCTTTAGCTCAGCGTTTTTGACCTCACCGGTTTCAACAAATTCATGAAATGCCGCCTGAGCCCCATCAAGGCTATCAGGCGCATATCGGTCAAAAATGGGTTTTCCAATAATTTCTTCCCGGGCAAACCCCGTTTTAGTAAGCAGGGTCTTGTTGCACTGCTTCACCAGTCCAGTTTCTGCATCAACGCTCGCGTACATATCCGGAGCGTTCTCGTAAAGGCTATGATAGCGTGCTTCAGCTTTGACCAGGGACTCGTTAGATTCGATTCGCTCTATGACGTGCCCCAGCCTCTCCGCGAATGTATCGATTAAAGCCCTTTCTTCCTTAAGAAATGGCCCTTCATCGGAATCGAGGTGGTTGTCCTTATAGATCACTACCACGCGTCCAACCTCACGCCCCGAGATAACCATGGGTGCAGAAAGCTCCCAGGGGCTCTCTTCAAACTCTCCGGCGACGAAATCCTCATTCCTGAACGTAATGCGCGCAGCGGTGGTCTTGGAAAACTGCCATGCGCGTGGCAGCAGTTCCGCAGCACGCGAAAGCAGAGCATTCGTGTCCATTCCCGCGCTTTCTACGATGTGCGCCAATTCATGCAGACAATTCAATTCTTTGATACGCTCTTTGAGCGCAGCCTCGGTCTCTTTGAGCCTGGTGACATCGGAGACAACACCTTCAACGGCTGCGGGCCGGCCCTGTTCGTCGCGTACCATCACGTTTTGCTGGTGCAGCCACTTTACTTCCCCGGACTTGTGGATAATCTGATACTCGTAAAAGGGGGGCATTTCATCGGCCAACAGCTTATTCCACTGGTCTGCAAAGTAATCACGCCAATCCGGATGTATGGTCTCTCGAATCAGCATGGGGGAGTGTAAGAACTCCTCCGGTGTGTACCCGTACAGCCTGGAGGAAGCTGCGCTCACGAACTCGTACTCACCGCTCGGTAAAGCCATTCGATACAGCATGTACTGCGCACGGGAAACTATGCGTTGGAGATCCGCTTCGCCTACCTCAAAGACATCGGGAGAGTTTAGCTCTGATTCAGCTTCGGATGCATCGTCCGATTGCAGCGCTTTGCTTGCCAGACGTTCTTTCAGCAGTTTGATTTGCTCCTCGAGTTCAGCTTTTGTTTTGTGTGACATAGGCAGTTCTTTTCATTCAGAGTACCAGGTATATCTGACCTTATACATTCCCTGTCGGTGAACGCAATTTCCAGCTTTCGCTTTCCAGGCTAAGATTTGAGACTTCTTAGCATAATTCCATGCAAGCGACTGATTTCAAGTTTCCAGTATGGCATCTGCGACTTATTGTACCATGTTGCCAAATAATAAGCTACTTATATATTTTATTTTTCAGACAAACGTACTTTGTTCTGCTGCCCGTCATATCCTGGGTATGTTCGGTGAAAATCTTCATTGGGCATTCAAGACTGGTAAGTCTTTTGTTTTGCTTTTGTTTTTCATTCTGCTGTCTTTAGCCGCCGCATTGTATTCTTCTTCAGGGGCTGGTCTTTCTCTTTCTTGTCTTTCCGCCGCCGCTATAATTTCATTGTTTAAATTTATTGACACCAACGGGTTGCCAAACAGCCGAAGTGCCTGTGTTGCGCCTGCGGCAGGCATTTTGGCTTTTGGCTGTTGTAAGATGTAAACCGGAACGCTACCATAGTGTAATGTCTTTCTGCGGCGGCTCTTCGTTTTTCTTCAATGTCTTTTAGCCCGTTCACTTCTGTCCGGCGGCGCTATTCTATATGTCAAGCTTCTTTTAGTTGTTTTCTAAAGTTACGCCATCAAAAAAGTATCGTAGTATGTATTTGTCAAAAGGATCCAAGAAATTCTCCTCAAATATGCGCTGAATACCAATAGATAATAGAGTGTCTATAGTATTATGAATCGTAAGGTTATCATCTAAAAAATTGATAATCCCATGATTATGCAGTTTTCTGGAAATCATTCTGGGTAAGCAATATTCCTCAAGCTGATAAACCACAGATGGCAAGAATACATGAGAAAGCTTTGCAACAAACGGGGAAATGTCCTGCCCGTTGTGAAGGATGATTTTTTGCAATTCATTTACGTCGTTGGCTAAGGAAGCAAACTTGAAAGAAACATTTCGCTCAAGAGTGAAAAACTCATCAATTCCAATATCATATTCATCTAATTCGTCTAAGAGTTCTGGTATTGATTTATGCCAGTTCCCTGAAAGCGTTTTGATGAATGCAACGAACTGCGAATGCCTAGTATCCCAATTGCCTGGCTGTAGATTGACAATTTTGTATAGCAACCTGTCCCAAGCATTCACATTATCAGAATTCAAGTATGATAGACCATTCCAATCGGATGGTTTGGCTTTCATGTCGGATGCAACGCCCAAAATAAAATCAAAATCACTTGTCTGGAATGAGTTGTCTTTTAGTAAAGAATTGAGCGGTTGCGCGCCTATCAATTCACCCATTTCTTCGCGAAAAGTAATGATTTTGCTAATTTGTTCCGAATCAAGCTTAATTGAGTTCGATTCTTCATCGATGTCGCCTAAAATCTCATCCGGAAAAGGTATTTCGAGTTGAGTCGATTCAGTTTCGGGTGGTGGTTCCAATATGTATACCTGTCCAATAAAATGTCTAAACATCCTTCCGCCCCGACCAATAATGTTTTTGTAGGTGAAGTCATTCAGTTTTGACTTACCATTGCGGTTGCGCCATATTACAACATTTTCAGCAGAAGTGTTTACACCTTCGATGATAGATGATGTTGAAATAATTTTATCAAACCCTCTGCTTTCTTCAAACAGTTTTATCTGGATTTGGCTCAGGGAACGATGAAGACGACCGTTGTGTACGCCAACACCTCTTCTGGCTAGATTAATGAGATACCAGTTCGGCGAGTAATTCAATGCAAGCCAGGCGGCAAAGTGAAATTGCAAAGGTTTTTTAATTACTGGTAGATTCTCTATAAGCAAATTGGTGACTTTCTCGATATTTGAATATGTCCCAGCATAGATAAGGGTCTTCGAGGAAGTCTCATTAAGAATTCGAAGTAGATATTGTCCCTTTTTGCCTTCATCCTTTCCAATTTCTTTATAC
>WJIN01000392.1 GCA_014730295.1 Promethearchaeota archaeon
TATAACCACTCCAATTTTTTCATCCTCCCAAGTCCAGTAATTTCGGTTAGCCAATTGTAGCGGATATCGATATGCTCAATGTTCTCCAGGTTCTCCAAACCTGCGGTAGTCTCAATCTTATTATGGTCGATATAAAGTTCGCGCAATTGGGTGAGGTTTTCCATCCCTTCAATCTTCTCGATCTGGTTTTCGGAAAGTGATAAGATTTCTAAGTTCACTAAATTTTCTAATCCTTCGATTCGAGATATTTGATTTTCTGAAAGATCCAAATCTTTTAAATTAGTCAATTGAACCAAGCCTTCAATCTTTTCGATTTTGCACCCACGCAATGTAAGCACCTCCAGTTTTGAAAGGCTTTCGAGGCCCCCAATATTTCTTATTGGATTTAAGCTGAGGTCAAGGCTCTTCAAATCTGTGATGGATTCAAGATTTTCAATTCTTTGGATTGAATTAACAGAAAGATCAAGTCTTATAAGATTTGTAAGCTCCCCCAATCCATTAATCTTATCAATCTTATTCAATTCCAAACGTAATTCCTCTAAATTCTTGAGTGATCTTAACTCATTGACTTTAAGGTTTGGATTCTCAGTGAGATCTAGCTTTCTTAAACTCTCGGAAAAGATTTCTATACCCTTAAGTGTCGAAATATGATTTCTGTCAAGGTGTAATTCTTTTAAACCTTTAAACCGTTGCAAATCTCCTAATTCCGAAAAAGATTGGATTTTTAGATCCGACAAGTCCAAAATTCCATCATGCATTAGCCGTTTCTCCCCTCTAAACTCAATGTACTTACTTTCAGTTTCTTCAAACATTTTCACAATTAACCTCTTGGTTTACTCTTTAAACATTGATTTTTTGCTTTTTAAAAAATAATAAAGAAATTCTAAATTTTAAGCTTTACCTTATATTGCGGAAATAACTTATTATACTCATCGATTTCATCTTGTGTGGTGATAAAGTCCGAAAGAACGATCCCTAACTTCCTTAGATGTTCTCTGAAATGTTTTTTATATATATCTGAGTATTCATTTTCAAGAAATTCGACCATCTTATTTCCAGGCAAATATTTTAATCTTTGTTGGTTAATATCGTCTAACGCCTTGTCAAAGTCGCCGATACCCTCGATGTTCACTCCTTTTGAGAACTCCGAGACCCAACCTTCGTAGACAAATTCCCATTCTGCTCCAAAATTCTTCTGTAGAACTCGTTTGATATCTTCAAGCTCAATTTCTCTATAATTCCCAGACTCATCTTTTAAGTATACGAGTTCCGTGAGACTCTTCATGAGGGACTCAACAAACACCTCAGCAGCTCTCCAACCCATTTCATTCTTTAAGGCATCATACTTCGGATGGAAATGCTTGGAGGTCGTGATAATGTCCCCTACGTGAGAAGACATTTTCCTAAACGGGAATGCTTTAAAATGATGAGGATCAAATGATTGAGTATTTGGATTGATCCGAAAAGTAAGCGGGTCGATTCCAAGAAACTTTGAAATTTGAAATACGTTGATGTATGCCTTCGAAATTTTGTTATTCCAATTGTTCAAATCATAATAATTCATTATTAACTCTTTTGGAGTCTTCCCTTTAGGTTTCTTAAGAGCTTCCATTAGAGTCATATCGCGAACTGCAATCGAATCAAAATCAAATCCCCTACTTTTTGCATACTTATAAATATTTTTCAATGATTCTTGATAAGCAAATAAGCGTTCTTTTTCTTCAAAATCGTGTTGATAGGTAATCCCTCGAGCACGATCCCCATATTCTTTTTGATGCCATTGAGAAATAGTTTTATAAATTGATTCTAATCTCACTTGAGAACTACTCGCTTCATTGATCAGAGAGAGAAAATTCTTCATAGGATAAAGTGGTAAAGATCTCCACCAAGTCGCTTCGAATGTCGGCATCCGAGCGTGGGTTGGGGTTGATCTGTAAGAATGATGAGATGTGCGGGGCGTCTTGCTTGTTGTTGTCCTGCTGATCCTTGAAGTCGGTATCGAGGGCTTGGTCGCTCAGCTGGGCGGGTGTTTTTTGCTCGGATTGTAAAGTATCGAGGAGCATATTTTGTACGGAAAAATCGGTATTCTTTGTTGCGAGTCGATTGAGCGTATGTCGGCGTTGGGCGTGTGCCGCTGCTTTTATGTCTGTATGAAGTTTCGGAAGATTTAAAGCTCCTTTCAGTACTCCCGCGACAAATAAG
Organism: Promethearchaeota archaeon; assembly: GCA_014730295.1. The sequence continues at coordinate 2,203 of WJIN01000392.1, forward strand.
CCGAGATTCATGGTAAGGATAGCAGGAATAAGGGCAAATGCAGCTTTTAATGCCGTGGATGAGGTAATGGTGCGTAAGATGCTGCGTTGTGCTGCTTGTTGTTGTTGCCTTTGTGCTTGTTGTTTCAGTTTCTTGTCTAAAAGTGCCTTCATCTTATCGGTATCTCCGGCTGCGTTACTGATTTCGGCGCGCGGGTCGGTGGATCCGAAGGTTAATTGAGCAAGTGATCCTCCCAATTCACGTCCCGAAGTTCCTAACGATGAGAGGAGGAACCCCATATCATCGGTAAGTCCTAATATATCCGCGCCGTTTTCGGCAAGGGTTTCAATTAGCCCGTCTTCTACTATTTCCTGAAATACTTCTTTTACAGGACTATATACAAGGCTTACTAATCGGTCGTAAATAGTTTTGGAAATGAGATTTCCCAGAACTTTTTTAACCGTGTCTTCACCGCTTTTTATGAGCACTGCTTTTAGTCCTTCTACTGTATAAGAGCCCAGCATAATTAATGGGGCGCTGATGAGCGTGGACCAGAAGGTTAACGTTTCGGTATAGGCGATCTCGCTAATCATGTTTGCGGTAGTGTGGGCGTATTGGTATTGATTAAAGAAGTCCATCACGGCAAATTGGTTTGCTTGCGCGATGGCGATCCGTTTTGTATAATCCGACGTATCCGCGACGGCAAGGTCAAATTCGAGATGGACCTTATAGTAGGTCGAGACCGATTTTGCGTTTGCCGGAGTAGATGTTCTGAGATCGGATTGATAGGATACTCCTGCGATAGAACCTATAATTTCTTCGATAGGTTTGGTAAAGTACAAGTTGCCATTCTCAATAACATAATCGCTTTGATTTACCGCAATATCTTGAAGGGGAGTGCTGGTAATGATTTTGCTCCTTGTACCGTAA
>WJIN01000393.1 GCA_014730295.1 Promethearchaeota archaeon
CAATAAATCTTCCATCTATTCTTTTTTATTTTGAAGATATCCATTTTTTTCTATATATTGTAAAGGGAAAGAGACGTATTTAAATAGACTTTAATGACTTGATAATGAACTTAGAGAAAATAGAAATTTCCTTAAAAAGAACCCAAGATCGGTTATTTTGGCATATAAAACTTACAAAGTTGACATTGATTTGCGCGAATGCGTTTTTCCCTCTTAGTTAATTTTTAATTGAGCCTTTTTATAAATGTATTATATTCTCGTAATGATGAAGTCCTTAAAAAGTACACCGACGAAATTCTTCAATATCCTTCCTTAAAAAGCGTCGGCATTACGCTCTCCTGTGGAAAAAAGATTTGAAACCCCGTGATCTTCTACATATTCTACAAATAGGTTTCCCTCGTTATCATATTTACTAAACATGGCATTATTGTTTTCATCGAAATCGACAAGCGGTAGAAACCCGGCTTTTTGAGCCGTGTCTTTATCGAATACGGGTGCTAATTTGAGCCATTTATCATCGAGAAACACTTCTGAATAGCCATGATAATACATAATATTTGTCCCCATAAAATCTATGACCTTCTGAGAAATCTTATGGTTGATTATATCGGCTAAATGGATCCGTGCGGGAATTTTCACAGATCTCGCAAAAGTTGAGAGTAGAATAGCTTTTGAAACACAAAAACCATAACCCCTACGCAAAGTGACCGAGGCTTTAAAATTTGCTTTAATTTCAGGAACGTAGGACATCATGTTATATTTGATCTCGTCTCTAACCCAATAAAAAAGTGCTTTGATTTTATCTAATTTCAATTCTTTATTTTTTGTTATTTCTAACGCCTTATTTTTTACCCGGCTTTTGTTATAATCAAAAAAATCTGAAGCTTGCAGATATTTTTCAAATTTGACCATGTTTTGTTCCAATGTTTACGATGGTTCCTTATTGAATTATTCATTTTAGAGTTTATATAACTTGCACTTTTAAGATAAAATATGCTAAAACGTATTAGATTTGAATAGAAAAAGATATTTTACTTTGCGTCGTTGATGATTGCCTCTATGGCGTCTGCATATTCTCGATTGAAAATTATTTCGATTTCATCATATGGCAAATCTGCGTAAGTCCCTCGGTCATTCACATATTCTACAAAAACGTTTCCATTTTTATCATGACTCGCCAATAGGGCATCATGCTCTCCATCAAATTCTACTAATGGATATCCCCCTTTTTTAGAGGTTCGAATATCAAAAACAGGAGTCGCTTTAACCCATTTACCATCAAGGTATAACTCGCTATATCCGTGGAAAAAGAAAATCTCTTTTTTCATCCACTCGATTATTTTTTGGGGTATTTTATGATTGATAATGTCCGCAAGATGAATTTTTGCTGGGATTTTGACTGCTCGTGCCATGGCAGATAATAGGACCGCTTTTGAAACACAAAACCCATTTCCCCTGCGTAGGGTGGTAGAGGCTTTAAAATTTGCTGGGATCATGTAAAAACCGAATTGATTATAGCGAATTGTATCCCGTACCCAATAGAATAGCGCTATTGCTTTTTCTTTTTCATTTTCTATATCTTTGGTAATCTCATAGGCTTTATTACGTACTCTGCTCTTATTGAAATCAAGAAATCGGGTTGGTTTTAAAAATTCCTTCAGATTAGTCATTTTATAATCTTCTCATTAACGTCAGCATGTATGTTTTATTCTTAATATCTATCTTATTGTAAATTATTCTTTAATATATTTAAAATTATTAGCGATGTAAATTCGGAAAAAACCTATGAATCTTTCTGTCTTAGTTCTTTTTTTCTTTTTCTTTTATAACGTCCAAAATTTCCTTTGCCTCCCTCTCCACCCATAAATTCGGGGAGATAAAATTCCGCTCTGATTCTGTCCAAAAAGAAGCAAGAGATATATAGTAAATCTGGATTTAATTTATCATAAAATTCTGTGATAAGAGTGGGATCTTCAAATTGATTAAGTATTATTTTTTTCCCAGCTGCTTGGATTTTTTCATAAAGGGACATCCATTTATAACTTGCCGTAATTTCTTTGCCAGCTCCAGGGACCCATTGAATTCCATCGAGACTGTCAAGAGCTAATAAATCATCCAGATGTACGATTTGGTTTTCTCCGTCTAAATGATAAATGGCATGGTCCATATACTCGGCTTGTTGTTTGATATAAGGTAAAGCAAAACGCTTAAACCATTTGGGATTTAACATCGCAGCAAAATCACATTGAATAGGGTAATAATGATCGGGACACCATAAATTTAACCAGCTATCACATCCTTGACAATGTTTATCAATTATTGCTTGAAGTGAATCATAAAGGATAAGCATTTTTTCTAATATTAATTGACAACATTCGTCTATTATCTCAGGATTTCGTCTCATAGTGAGGATAAGGGTTTCTGGATCCAATAGCGAAGAGAGCACGTCAAGCACACCTCCCACATCTGTCATGGCGATAGTATAATCCTTTTGTGCTCGTTTCGCGGCATATTTTATTATTCGTAAATATCGAGCATACCACTCATTATCTTCATTTAGTTCAATATTATGAATGTGGGAAACCACCTTATCTGGAGGGATTTTGCCCATATACCATACTGTTTCTCCCACAGCTCCGTATTTATTTGAACCTTTTTGGTATTCTGGTTCTATTCCTAAAATCGCTGCTAAACACCCCGCACCATAGTTTGGAAAGAAACTGTATATATTCTCACCTCCCGAATATATTTTTTGCTTAAGTCTTTCGAACTGGTTTAAACACTCCTCAATTCCATCTGGGTTTCTTGCTAGGCAGAATGGAATATAGAAATCAGTCACTTCACTTACACTTGAAATATTTTTTCCATAAAATGGATGATTATATCCCATACAAGGCCTATCGGGATCCTTGTTATTCCACCATCTACCTAATCTCTCTTTAGTTTCTTGTATGTTTTTATCTTCTTTAATCATTATGAGGGTAGAAAGATAATATGGATTATAAAAGATTTGAAATGGAAAGACTTTGATTTTTTTTTTAATTGTAAAACATATATTTAATATTTAAAAAGAAGTTTAACTAATATATATTATTAATATAAACTTAAAGAAAATGAAGAAAAAAGATACCTTCATCGGCACCAGAATAGATTCAAATCTACTGGAACCGCTAAATGAAATTATAAAACAGAGAGATTTGACTATGAGTGAACTAATTCGAAATGGATTATTTCGGTACCTCATGTTTTTTCAGCGAGACGAAATGAAGGACAATCCAATGTTGATTATCTCAAAAAACGAATTAGCTTTTTTGTTGGATAAACTCCATGAATCGGAATTAGAGGGACTGGCAGATTTAATGTACAAGAATGGTTTAATCACCCGGAGATATCAACTAGAGTTATTATTTAAACTTAAAAATGATATTGAATTAACCGCTCGCGCTCAAATGGCATTATTAACCAGAATTGTGTTTTCCAATAAAGGACAGAGATGGTTTCAAGAATTTTACTATAATTTTCATGGAAGCAAACTAAGGATTGCGGGGAAACATTCACTAAATAAAAACTTCTCCATTTTCTTTAAGTATTATATTATCAAGTATTTGGCAGAATTCGGATATAATTTGATAGAAGAAAAGTTGGATATAAATAAGGTTATGCTGATACTTGATAAGAATGAAAAGTAGAGCTGAAAAGCGAGATATAAACATGAAATATGAAAAATAAAGAGGTAAGAAAAAATGAGTAAAAACCAAAAAATAGCAGTAGTAGGTGCGGCTTCATTAACTTTCGGCATGGGAACTGTAGGTACTATAATCGAGAGTGAATTATTAGAAGGAAGTACGATATGCCTTCATGATATAGATGGAAAAAATTTAGAATTAGTCCGACAAGCATGTGAAGCAGCCATAAAGAAAAAAAAGATGAATTTCGAATTAGAGGCTACGACAGACCGCCCAGAAGCCTTGAAAGATGCCACATTTATTATCAATTCCATTGAGGTGGCACCCCGATTTGATTTATTGGATCAAGATTATAAAATTCCATTAAATCGCGGATGTAAACAAGTGTCGGGGGAGAACGGCGGTCCGGGAGCATTATTTCATTCGCTCCGGGTAATTCCACCAATACTTGATATTTGCGAAGATGTAAATAAAATTTGCCCGAATGCTTTGTTTATCAATTATTCCAATCCGATGACAAGAGTCTGTTTAGCGATAAAAAGGAAATTCCCTTCTCTTAAATTTGTTGGATTGTGCCACGAATTTTATCATTTTTTGCCGACATTGTCCAGAATTTTAGAGGTTCCCGTTTCCAACTTGGATGTGGAAGGATATGGAATGAATCATTTCGGAGTTATAACCAAATGCACGTATAAGGATACGGGAAACGATGCCTATCCCGAGATTCGAAGTAAAGGACCAGAATTTTTCTATAAAGTAAATCTTTATGATGGGTTTAAATTTATCGGGTTCTTTTTAGAAAAATATGGATACTGCCCTTACACCACAGACAGTCATTATGGTGAATATATTCCTTGGGCATGGGAAAAAGCAGATATTCCCGCAATTCGAAAATTCTGGAAAGGATATGAGGAATTAATGACACAAACATATGAGAAACTAAAAAGAATTATTGAAAAAGGGAAGGGAGAGAGACTTGTAAAACCAGTAGAAGAACCAGCTATTCCAATTTTAGAGGGTATATTATCCGATTCGAATTATATAGAACCGTCAGTCAACATTCCGAATGATGGGATTATTACCAACCTTCCTGAAGATTTGGTAATAGAATGTCCCGCAGTTGTTAATAAAGATGGACTTAAAGGCATTAAGTATGGAGAGTATCCTTTAGAACTGGTTGGCTATTTGCAGACTCAAGTTTCTGTAATGAATCTGGTATTAGAAGCGATCTTTCAGAGATCTAAAGATCTTGCTCTGAAGGCGATTCTTATGGATCCATTGATATCTACATATGGACAAGCTGAAAGCATCCTAAATGATTTATTGAAAATGCAGAAGAACTACATCCAAATTGATCTAGACTAATTGTTTAACAAATCAAACATTTAGTTATTTAAATATTCAATCTTATGTATTTAAATATTATCTTGCATTTCAATTATAATGGACAGTAAGACCAATTATAGAAGATATACCCAAATTTTGGTGTTATATAGTGGAAATTAGCGGAAGCGAAGAAGTGGATAGTTCAAATAAAGCGGAATTTAATTATTCCACGGGAAAATTTTTATCTTATTCTTCAGCATGGTTTATGGATTCATTCTTTTTAACCTATTTTGGTCAAGTGGTTGTTTATTATTATGAAAAGGTAATTTTACTAAATATTTTATGGTTAACCGTAGCATACGCTATTTTTTCTTTATGGAATGCGTTCAATGATCCTCTCTTGGCGTATTTTACTGAGAAACCGCGTTCTTGGTCAAAAAAATATGGTCTTAGAACCCTTTGGATAATTGCTGCTGCATTTTTGGGGTCGATTATGTTTTCCTTAATTTTTTTTCCCCCTTCCATTGATGCGGTTACTAACCCCTTGCCCATATTTATATATTTTGTTGTAGTCGTGTGCATATACGATTCTTTTTATACTATTTTCAATTCTAATTATACGGGAGCTTCTGTAACAATTTTTAAAACCGATCAACAAAGAAGGAAAATAGCGGGGTCTGCTTTGATATTTTCAACCTTAGGGGCGTTTACTGCAACCGCTTTGGTAATTCCAACATTTATCGAAAAAAATAACCCAAGTTCATATTCTTTTGCTGCGATAATCGTTCTTATCATATTATTAGCAAACAGTATTGCCATCATCCCAGGTATGAAAGAACCAGAAATCATCACAAATAGATATATCATCACCCATAAGAAAGTAAAGAAAGAAGATACATCATTTAAAAAAGTCCTTAAAGTAGCACTTAAAAAGAAAAACTTTCTTATGTACCTAATCGCTTATCTTTTGTTCAGTATCGCTATCAATTTAAATCAAAACTCTAGTCTCTATTTTATTACAGATGTATTAAGAGAAGATGTGAGCATCAATATGATTGCCCAATTGGGGTTCATTCTTGGATTTCTAATATTTATGCCTGTATGGTTAAAAATTGCCAAAAAGATCGGGCATGCAAGAACATTTGGGATTGGGTATATTTTGTTAGGAATTGCATATTTACCTTTCATGTGGGCAGCAACAGTAATGGAATACATAATATATTATACGATTGGGGGAATTTTTTATGCTTGTTCGGCCAGTATTTTAGTTGCCATAATTGCTGATACTTACGATGAGATCGCGGTTGAATTAAGAAGGCATCAAGAAGCGACTCTACAAGGAATAACTAACTTTTTCTTTAGGTTCTCATACCTAATAGCCATCGGAATCATCGCTTTCATCCATATTTTTACGGGATTTGACCCCACCGCACCATATCAAGTGGGAGACGCAGCTATTGGTGTAAGAATACATACTGGATTAATAGGGGGGATTTTTTGCATTATTGCGGGAATAAGTTTTCTATTAGTATATGATATGAAAGGAAACAAGAAAAAAATGATTCGCGTAAAAATAAAAGAAATAGAAAAATAACAATAATTAATAATTTAAAGTTATATTAATATGAGTCCTCTATTTACAGGCTTCCCTGCTCTTATTTATTCCGGATTATGGACGTTAAAAAAATTTGGAATTCTGGAACGTGAAATACCCAACTCTACGGTTTTGTTTCTTATTACAGATGCCCCTCCCGCATTTCAGGCAATTATTAAAGATGGAGATTTCGAGATGGAAAGAATAGAAGATATTAAGAATAAAGAAGATTTGGAAGATATTCAGGCTGAAATGGCAATATCGCTTCCTTCTTATTATCTTTTAGGTGGTACTGATGGATTTATTAGGGGAATGTCAGAGGGAGCTATTACCATCAAGAATAACAACGTTCTAACAATTTTAGGAAAGATTGCGAGTGTGTTTTAAATGGGTGATGAATTAACTGCTCTGGAACGAATCAATATTGTTTTAGATGGAGGTATACCAGATCGGGTTCCCTCCCTTTGTCTTGGTTCGGATTTTAAATTTATGGATCTTTTTATGCGATCCCCTTACGCTTTGACCGAAGAAGATTTAGATTTCTTTGATAAGGCAGATATGAGTCCCAGATTTCTTCATACCCAGTATTTGCTAGCGAAGTTTAGTCCGACCTCAATTTATCCAAACGGTTTAGATGCAAAAGTTGATTTATGCTGGGAAATTGTTGATGGAATTCAACTCAAAAAAGGAGAAGATCCCGATACTCTTGTAACTGCGAATGGACAAATATTTAAGTTTATAGTAAATGATGAGGGAACACCTGCCTATTGGTATACTGGACCTGCTCTAAATTCCAAAGAAAAGATCAAAGAGTGCTGGGAACATCCCGAAGATTTCAAAGTGGATAAAAATCGCTTCAAGGTACTGTCGAAAAATCGAAAAAAAATGAAAAAGTTCGATATTGTCGTTGCTCAAGGATTTGGCGGCCCTTTCGAGAATTGTATATTGGGAATAGGATTATCTACATTCGCCAAATTAGCACGCAAAGAACCAGAGATTCTCAAAAAGCATTTGGATTTTATGTGGGAAAATTATCAAAAGAAAAATATGGAATATCTTCTTAGAACTAAGCCCGATATTGTGATGATCAGAAATGATATCGGGCATAATGACGGTCTTCAGCTTCCCTTAAAACAATGGCAAGAATTTTTCAAACCTATTTTGAAACACTATGTGAACACTGTCCATGATGCTGGGGTTAACTTTATTTTACATTGTTGCGGGGCTATTAAGGAGCTTTTTCCCGATTTTATAGATCTCGGGATTGATGGAGTTGAATCATTACAACCAACCATTAATAATTTGGAGATATATCGGGAAAAATATCCGGAAATAGCCCTTCTTGGAACGATTGACGATACAGGTTTGTTAGTTAATGGGACTCCCGAAGAAGTAAGACATGATGTTCAAAATAAAATTAAGAGACTTGGGAAAAATGGAGGGTATATTCCAGGCCCAACAAATTGGTTGTTGGATCAAAAACCAGAAAATGTAGTCGCTCTCTATAAAGCGATTAGAGATTTTGGAGCATACGACCAATAAAATAGATTGGTGATCATTTTTTATTTGAGTATATCCTAAATTTTAATTAATAAAATTACCACAAATGGACAAGAATACATAATTTATTTTTAATTTCAATAATGGGATAACCTCGTAATTGATGAATTAAAAAGAAAACAAAATCTTTATTAAAAATTAGATATAAGGAAGAATACTAACATTTAGATTAAAAACATCCTAAAATAGGTTATATTTCAGATGAGCGAACAAAATATTCAAAAAATTGGGATTATGGTAGTTATCAATGTGATTGCTCTCTATGTTTACTTTACATTGTTCAATGCTTTTATTACAACCTATACCACCGTTGATGATGAGACCGTGATAATTCTGATAATTCTATCTTTAATTCCCATGATCTTGGTATTGATAAATTTTATACTGGTCACTATTGGTTCTATTAAAGAAGGAGGATATGACAATCTGATCAAAAAAGTTGCAATCATCACTTTGATTGTTATTTTGATTTTGATCTTTTTGATTATCATTTACATGCTAATAAATATAGGTGCATTTAATTAGTCCAATCCTTCTAATCTAAATTTCTCTTTTTTTCTTTCTTAAAATGAGAATTACATCGATTTCTAAAGTTATGATTTATACATAGGAATTATTTTTTTTCAAGCGCCTTTTTTGGGAGAAACACAGTAAAAATGCTTCCTTTTCCATATTCACTCTCAACTGATATCTCCCCTCCATGTAATTCGACCAAATCTTTTGAGATTGAAAGCCCCAAACCGCTCCCTTCGACTTTTTGGGCGGATTTAGTCCTATAAAATTTGTTAAAAATATGAGGTAATTCTTCTTTTTTAATACCCATGCCAAAATCTTTGATATTTATTAATATTCCTTCAATGTTTTCATTATGTTTTTCTTGTGAATATCCTTCAATGTCTATCATCACTTTAGAATTGTCTTGGGAATATTTAATAGCATTATCGACTAAAATTCTAAATACTTGTTCAATTCTCTTATCATCTGCAATTATTTTATGCTCATTATCAATATGACGCACTATCTCAATATTCTTATTTTTCCATTTTGGTTTTAATTGAAGAATCACATTTTCAATTAATTGGTTTATATTGCAACTTGAGAGATCCAGTTCTATTTTCCCTAAGTTTGATTTCGTATATAGAAGCAAATCATCAATCAAATCTTTTAAAACTTTAGTATTTTTTGCAATATTATCCCATAATTCTTCTTTATCCTCCTCGGAGAGATCCTCTTTAAATGTTTTATAGGATTCAACGGTTAAATTCATGGTTGAGAGGGGGTTCTTAAGTTCATGGGATACGACTGAGGTAAATTGGGTTCTTAATCGTTCAAATTTAACGAATTCAGTTATATCTCTGATTTCTATTATTACGGCATAAGGAGATTCGTCATGTCTTAAAGCCACGAATTTAGGAAAAATCTGGAGCCAGAGCTCTTCTTTTAGAGGCTCAATTGTAATCGCATCTTCTATTTGAGTATTTAATATCTCATTTATGGTCCCAGTAAGTATATTACTATCTTTTAATTCCTTAAAATTTATATTTGGTTTCAATTGTTTACCAGTCAACACATAAAGAAGTTTTTGCGCTTCAGAATTTATCAAAAGAATCTCTCCTTCACTATTTAACACAATAATGCCATCGGGAATCGATTCGACAAACATCTCTAGCTGGGTATTTGCTCTTTTTTGCTCCTCCATAAGCTTTTCAAGACGAATATTTTTTTTGGCTAAATCTCTTTGCAAATTTACCAATTCGTTATTTAAGTGGGTAAGATCCTCGTACCATTCAGTTTCCGTGGAAGGTTCTTGCATCTCCATAATCTTCTTTTTATGATTTCTTGTTCTTAAATCGCTAATCTGTTCAATTAATAACCCTATTAACTCCTTAAAGAACTTTTGATAGGTCAAATTATCTGACAACGTACCAACGATTATTATTTGATCATTAATCAAACTTCCCGCAAGCTTGAGTGGAATCGAATTATTAGGTTTTACGAATACTTTCAGATCTAAATTAAATTCTGCGCCTGTTTCTTGGATTCGCAAAATAAAGTCTAGAAATTTCAAATAATCATCTGAATCAAGAATTTGTTTTAAGGATTCATTGGGAAATGTATTAAATATCCCTAAATTATCGTTGATGATTTTTACGAGTTTTCCTTCAATATTACAAATAAAGGCAACTCCTTTGTTTTTTTCTCTTGAGTCCATTTTAACCACTGGATTCTAACATCTTATTTGCTGTTTTTACGGCTGTATCCGCATCTGGAGAAAATCCATCTGCTCCGATATATTTCCATAGATCTGGAACAATGTTAAAGGGATATCCCCCAACCAATATCTTAACATCTTTCGCGTTTGTTTTTTTGATTTGTTGTATCATGTCTTCTACTATTGGGATATGGATCATCATTGTCGCCGAAACAGCTAAAAGATCTGCATTATTATGTATAATAGATTTTATAATGCTTTCGATGGGGGTATTTGCGCCTAAATAATATGTTTCCCATCCTTCCATTTCAAAAAAATCGGCAACCATACGAATTCCCAATTCATGTAGTTCCCCTCCTATGCAGGTGGCAATTAAGGTCTTGCCAATCCTTTTCGTAGCAAAGATATTATTATATAAACGAGAAATAATAAGTTGAGTGACTGCTGTACAATAATGCTCTTGCGCAACGGATATTTTATTTTCTTCCCATAATCGCCCTATCTCTTGTTGGACGGGTTGAAATACGTTTAAATAGATTTCTTTGATCTCTATTCCATCAGACACAGCCTTTAAAATAAGATCATTAGCTTCATATTTTTTTCCAGCGAGGACATACTCTAAATAGGTTAAAGCTAACTCTTTTAAAGGATTTGATTCTTTTATGTAACTAAAATCCGTTTCATCTGGAGTTTGAATGATAGCGATGGCGTTGTCTAAATAAGAATTAATCAGATCTGATTCCTTTGGAAAATTCTCGTTTAAAACTTCCCTTATCATTTCAAATGTAATAACTAAACTTTTTAGAGAAATGTTTCTTGAAAGTAAAATAGACTTCACCCATCGAATATATTCATTAAATAATGTAGGCTTGGAATAACGAATAGCTTGAACAAGATAATCTAAGTGATATTTAATATCTTGGTATGACTTGTGTTTCTGCTTATTAGTATATTTTTTTTTTAACCTAGGAAGTTTTTCGAAAATTCGATCAAAAATACGAATTTTAAGTTCTTCAATATTATCATTAATTCTGTTGCCTAAAGTCTTGTATAGTTTTGGAATCCTAATTTTAGATGACATCTTACTAAATATGAAATAAAGTCCTTTTGTGTATATCTAATCTAGTTCCCTAATTCGATATTTTTTATAAATTAGAAAAAGAAATTGATATTAAAAATTCGGTTTATAAAATAAAAGGTACCTATATACTGGTTAGGTCGATTTTGGTAATAAAATAGAAAAATTGCTTCCCACTTGATAATTTCCCTCTACTCTATCTTCTACCCAAATTTTGCCTGCATATTTATTAATGAGAAGGTTGACTAGGGTTAATCCAAGACCCATACCCTTCGACCTTTTCGCGGATTGCTTCCCTTTCATAAAGATTAGTTGTTTCCTCTTATCTTCGATGCCAATTCCATTATCTATGAATTCTAATCTTAAGAATGTATCATCTTGTTCATCGTTAACTTCAGAAGCTCTAATCTCGATTTCAATAATTTCTTCTTCATTATATTTAATACTATTAATTAGAATGTTTTGGAATATTTCTTCTAATAGTTCATTAGCTTGAACAAAATAATTTTTAAAGTGTATTTTAGTCGTGATTTCTATATTTTTTTCATTATATGCTTTTTTAATATAGTCTATAACCTTTTCTAACATTTCCACTGCATCAATCCGTACTAATTCAAGGTCTTTTTCTTCTAATTCAGAAATTTGATGGATCTTTGAAACAAGCTCTATTCCTCTTTTTATCTGTTTAGTGATCATTTTCATCAGATGGGAAAAATCATCGTTCTCTTTTCGGTCTTCAAATGAATGGGATAAAATTTCTGTAGAACTGCTGAGTACTTGAAGGATGTTATTCATATTATGGATAAAGAGATCTTTATAGAAATTAGCCCTATTATATGCTTCTTTATATTTTTCTTCTGAATTTTTTAGTTCAAATTGGGCTTTTTTTTTATCAGTAATGTCAACCAGAAAAATTAGATCTGCCTCCTTACTTTGATACATTATTTTTCTGTTAAGACTTTCAACCCATTTAATATCTCCTGTTTTTCTAATAACACGAAATTGAAATGGATCGTCTAATTTAAACGAATTTTTAATTCTTTCTTTGAAGCGATTTTGAACTTTCTTAATATCTTCTGGATGAATATGGATAAGGGCATTATTAAAACCTAATTTTTTTATTTCTTTTGGGGTATATCCTGTAAATTCGGCCGCCTTACGATTTATATATTTGAGTTCTCCATCCTGTACAATCTGCAGACCAATTAGTGATTGCTCCGACATAGTCCTGAATTTTTCTTCGGATTCTTTTAATTTTCTCTCAGCTTCCCTTTTTTCCGTAATATCGGTAATGAATGCGACTGAGCCGATATATCTTCCTTCCTCTGTAAAGATCGGTGATGCATTTAGATTTGTATAGATTTTTTCTCCATTTTTCTTTATAAATTGAAATGCATGGTTTTCCTTAATCCCTTGCTTTCTGCGATTGATATTCTTTTTGGCAATCTGAGCAGATTTTTCATCACAAAAATCTAAAAGATGCTTACCCAACATTTCCTCTCTAGAATATCCTAGCATTTGAGCCAATCGTTCATTCACAAAATTAGTGCGATCATCATCATCGATCATCCAAATTCCTTCTAAAGCATTTTCAACAATTAGACCATACTTTCTTTCAGAGATTCTTAATTTTTTCTTTATCGCTTTAGTTTCGGTTAAATCCTCATTAATGGCCAATATTTTTATTGGGATACCAGAAGAGTCATGAATGAGTGAGACAGATGAATATATGTGAAGTGGATCACCTTTTTTAGAATATTGTAAAACTTCACCTTTCCAACTACCGTTCGTTTCAAACTCAGAAATAACATCCTTTGGATTTTGATTTCGATATTCAATTTTTATTGTATCCATAATATTTTTACCGATAATCTCCTCCGCTTTCCATCCATATATATCTTCAGCCGCCCTATTCCACGCATTTATATTATAATCTATGTCAGTAACAATTATGGCGTCTGAAATTTCATTGAAAAAATGCATTTCCTCATTCTGTGGATTCGACATGTTTAGTATCCCCAAAAGTTATCATTCATTTATAGATTAGTGTATAAGAATATAAAATTATCAAAAAAGAATTTATATTTCAATTCTCTAGTGCATATTTTCGTTTTAAAGGTTTTTTATTGAATACATGATTTTTTTAATTAGGATAGAAATGTAATTTTTTATTTAGTAGAAAATGAAGTTAAATATTGTTTTGGTCGGAGCAGGAAGTGCGGCCTTTGGACCACCTACATTTACAGACTTATATTTGAGTGAAACGTTGCATGGATCGAATATTATTCTACACGATATTGACGAGTCTAAACTAAATATGGTCTATAAGGTAATCTCAAAAGAGAATGAACGAACTGGCGGAATATTTACCATCAAAAAGGCGATGAATCGAGAAGAAGCATTACAAGATGCTGATTTTGTTATTTGCTCAATTGAACATGGAGATAGATTTGAACTGAGATGGCAAGACAACACGATCCCAAGAAAATATGGTACTACGGAAATGATGGGAGAAAATGGAGGTCCAGGCGGATTTTTCCATAGTGCGAGGCAAATTCCAGAGGTATTAGAAATCGTTGCGGATGTAGATCGAATTTGTCCCGACGCATACTTCATTAATTATTCAAATCCTCTTTCGAGAATATGTTTGGCTATAAAGCGGGTGTATCCTGACATAAAAATGTTTGGATTGTGCCACCAAATAGAGCTTTTAACAAATGAACATCTACCTAAAATGCTTGATGAGGAATTGGAAAAATTAAAGTTAGTGGTTGGGGGGCTCAATCATTTTGCTTTTTTATTTGGATTGGATAATTTTAAAACTGGGGAAGATTTAATGCCCGATTTTAATCGTCTCTGTCTAGATTATTTTGAAAGAAGGTGGGACAGATTTCATTATGCAGATCTTACTTTCGAAGTCTATAAACGATTTGGTTATTTTCCTTATGTTGGCGATAACCATCTCTGCGAATATGTCCAATTCGGCTCTGAATTTACGGAAATAGAAGATATTAAAGCGTGGATTAAAAGAATGGAGCAAGCAAATCTTGGAACAAATGCGCGTCTAAAAAGATATTATAAACGTTTGAAAAAGGGAAGTTATCCCCGAAAAGGAATGCTAAGGCCAGAACCTTCTGGAGAGAGGGCAATTCCCATAATAGAAGCGATAATTGAGGATAAGAATTCTTATGAATACGCGGTTAATATTCCCAATAATGGAATTATCGACAATTTACCTAGAAATCTCATAATTGAATGTTCAGCCACAGTTGATAAAAATGGTCTTCATGGAGTAAAGATTGGAAAGATTCCAAAAGATTTGGGCGTTTTATTGAAAAGAGAAGCTGCTACTCAAGATTTGTGTATAGAAGCGATATTAGAAGAATCAAAACAGATGGCTATTAATTGTTTAGCTCTTGATGTAAATTGCGGAAGCTATGAAATTGCTGAGAAAGTATTTGACGAGATGATGAAATTACAGAAGGAATACCTTCCCAATTTTAAATAAGCACATTTGCAAACACTCACTCTAATAAGGGTAATAAAACAACGAAATTACTGCCTTTCTTATAATCTCCCTTAATTCTATTTTGAACCCAAATTTTTCCGTTATGAACCTCTAGGATTTTTTTGGTAAGTATTAATCCTAATCCCATTCCACTACTTTCCTTGTCTTTTTTAATCCGAGATTTAAATAATGACTCCTTCATCTCATTTGGAATACCAATTCCGTTATCAATAAATTCAATCTTCGCGAATTTGTTAATATTTTCTTCCATTACTGAAACCCTTATTTGGATTTTAGGATTATTCCCAGTATATTTCACAGCATTAATCAAAATATTTTCAAAAACTTCAACCAAAAATTCATTTCCTTTTATATGATAATTTTCAGATGGAGATTCATAATCTATCATAATATTTTTATTGGGATAACTTTCTTTTACAAAGCTAATAGCTTTAGTTAGTTCTTTATTCAGAGAAATTGTATGTAAATTACCACTTAACATATCAAGTTCTGAAAGTTTTCTTATATTTGAAATTAGATTCGATCCTCTTATTATTTGATCGTTTATCATACCGATAAGCTCTTGGACTTTTTTAAACTCAAGTTTTTGCTCCATTATGTTCGATAGCAAATCTGAAGCGGTTTTAATATTATGCAAAATATTGTTAATATCATGCGTAAAAAGATCCTTATAGAGATTAGCCTGATTGTAAGCATATAGACACTCTTGTCTAGAATTTTCCAACGATTCAAGCATCTGACTATTTTTTAATGCAATAGCAACTAATTCGGACAATCCAGCACTCAGATTTTTGTCATTTTCATTAAAACCATTTTTCTTATTAGCAAGACCAATTAAACCTATGGTTTTATTTTCCAAATTAAGAGGCGCGAATAATACATTCTTTAATTCTACATGACCATAAGGTAGATATTTGATCCAATCGCTTTTCATAAAATTATTATCATATATGGGCTTTCCTTTTTCATAAGCTTCTGCTCTTAGTCCGCGTATTGGCATAGGCAGATCGGGATTAACTTTGCAAGGAAGCCCACCAGAATCAAGAAATAGTACCTCATTTTCACTCCCATCATCAGATAACAATGCTATATATCCAGATTGAGCTCCTGTTATGTCTTTACATACTTCAAAAATTGCTTTTGCAGCATCTTTAAAATGTTTATACTCTAACACTGCTTTTGTTGCCTTTAATAAAGCAGTTATTTGGTTTCTCCGTTTTTCTGACTCTTCCAATGTCTTTCTAAGCTGTTTTTCTTTTAATTTTAAAACGGAAACATCATCATATATTGTAACAATTTCACCCGATGATAACTTGTACACATAATTATCTCTCCATCCTTCAATGCGATTATCTTTATATTTTGAAATTGGATGTCTCTTCGGCTCTCCAGATTTCCAAACTTTTCGTAGTACATCCAAGAGTCCAAAATCATTTACTCCGGGAAAGATATCTGTCAATTTTTGACCAATTACTTGTTCCTTTTTTATTTTATCTATTTCTTCGGCAGCTTGGTTGATATTTACAAATCTGAAATCCTCTCCATTCTCAATTGCTTTATAGATTGCAACCCCATTGTTCATTTTATCAAAAATTTCTTTGTACGGACTTTTTATTTCTTTCGAATCTAAGTTTTTTGCTTCATTTTTCATAAATATCACTCAAATTGTAATGATAAATGTAAGAAATTTAAAACGCTATAGATAGATATATAAAAAACATCATTCTTTATAACTAGTTTTACTATATATTTTTAATTTTACGGCTTTTGATTTATTGGCTAGCAAAAAAATAAAGATAAAAAAAATATGAGAAATTGTTTTGATAGAAAAAATTTTTTAGATTTTTGAAGCGATTAAATCAATCACATCAATGACGGCAATCTTATCTTGTTCTTCTGAATCCATTTGTTCATAAGCGTCCTTAAAATTACCTATACAAAACGGACAACTAGTTGTCAGTATATCTGCACCACTGTCAATAGCTTCTCTTATTCTTTCTTTAGATATTTCAATTGCTAAATCGGAAAATTGACTTTTCACTCCCCCTCCAGCACCGCAACACCAAGCATTCTTTTTATTACGTTTCATCTCAACTAATTCAACGCCAGGAAGTTTTGAAATTACTTCCCTTGGAATATCGTATAAATCCATATGTCGACCTAAATGGCATGGATCATGATAAGTGATCTTGTAAGGCTCGTTGTCTTGCTTAAAAGGTATTTTTTCTTCATTTATTAAATCTATTAAAATTTCTGTAATATGTTTCACTCTAAACGGTAATTCTTCTCCTAATATTTCTGGATAATCCTTATTTAACGTACGATAACAGCCCGCACACGCTGTAAAAATTTCTTTTCCACCAGTATTTTTAATTTGATCTATATTGTGGTGAATTGAATCCATTACAGCTTTTTTATCACCAATTCTAAGAGCTATAGAGCCACAACACCATTCCTCATCTAATAATGCTATGTCCTTTTTAGCGGCTTCCAGAATTTTCATTAAGCTTTTAAGCGTGCTGATCTGTCTTAAAGGCATAGTGCATCCAGTAAAAAATACAAGATCCGCACTTTCTTTAATATTTGAAAATTCTGATGCCCATTTGGTTTTATCAATTTTTGACTCTCCATATGGATTTCTCATTTCTGGATTATTCATGTATTCAATCAATACTCGATGTCTCTCTAGAGGAGCAAAACCGGCTTCAACAAGATCTTCTCGCAACGCATTCCATACTTCGACATGGTCAATCCACTTTGAAGTATTTAACACTATATGTTCATTTTGCGTCTGATGACAAACTTCAGTACAATTACCACACTCTGAGCATTGATATACAAATTCCGCTAAATCTTTACTTAATGGGATTTTATCCTCCAAAATGCTCTTAAGCACGTTCATGCGCCCCCGAGAGAACCAGATTTCAAAGGCTTCGTCACCTTTTGCCTCTTTCACGGGGCAAGTAAGAAATCGACCAACCGCGGGTCGAATGGCATATCCACAATCGCCGCATCCCATGCAAGACATCACCGCTTCCCATTGCTTTTTTAAATTTTCTAATTTGCTCATTTTACTTTTTCAACATAATTTTTTATTTTCCTTCATTCTAAATACATTTCCATGAATCTGCAATAAGATGGTATTCACAGTATTCATCAGATAATTTTGATCTAGGATTTTTACTTCCCT
The DNA here is from genome assembly GCA_014730295.1 of Promethearchaeota archaeon. The sequence goes on from WJIN01000393.1 coordinate 18,176, forward strand.
TCACCTTAATTACCTTTCCAATGATTTCTACTTCATTTGGGCAATTTATTTCCTTTTCTGTATACACGACCAGTTGGAATCCATTTTCAAGGTCAATATAATTTATTTCAGATTGCGCTTCATCATGTATTAGCATATGCTGCCATATAATACTTGAAATTGTTCCAACAATGCTTATTGTGTTTCCCTCGTTTTCTTCAAGGTATCTTCTTGTATCTTCATACATGTTAGTTCCTCTCTTTATGATAATCAAAATTTATAAGAATTTCTTCCAAATGATTTGCATTTTCATAGATTAGTCATTTCCAAATTTGAATTTAGCCCTACTTAGGATTAAGTTAGGATCAAGTGTTTTTTTGACAGATTTCATTAAATTATAAAATGTTTCTGGATAGGCTCCTATCTCGACCATCATCCGGGACATCATATCACCCATCATATACCATTGCACTCCGTGTCGAGTAACTCTCTCGAGAACGGATTTCCAAAGCTTTTCATTTATCTCGTCAATAAGCTCATGGTATTTACCGTTATGATAGGCAGAAAAGCTGGTAAAACCGCAAGTCAGTTCTACATTGCATCCATCAATTAATAGAATAGGACCACTTCCCGTTATGGGTCTTTGTCCGGTAATTTCTGTGATTTTTTGGATATCATCATTATGCTCTATATCCCATTGATCAAGATCTGTCAAAATCCCTGGATATGTGCTAATCGGAGTAAAACATTCTGCGGTTAAGGGTTCTAATGCGGGAAACATGCCCCATAAATTGTGATACATCTGCCAATGTCCTTGCTCTTCATAATGCCATTTAGCAATGTTTCCCTCTGCAATTTCAGTCCCAAGTTCTTGGACTTTCTTCTTATTAATAATAATCTCATCCAACTGGTTAGATTTTGCTTCTAATTCCTCTTCCGAGTTAGCTTCAATAGTGTAAAAGAAAATCCCCTTTTTTCGTTTGAGATTATCCCACATAGGAAAAAGTCCTTGTTGGCAACCAACATTTACAACTAAATCCATAATATACATCGCATCATATACCTCAATTCCCCTTTTTCTTATCTCAGAAAAGATTTCAGAACTAATTTCAGCCGATTTCCTCTCCAATAGAAAGGTTTTGTAATTCGCAAATGTGGGTCGTGGAAAAACTTGTAAAGAAATTTTCGTCTTTACTCCCATTATACCATTATCCCCGCAAAACAATCCTGCTAAATCAGGTCCGTTTCCAAACCTATTGAATGGATATTCTGAAAATTTATTTGCTTGCGACCCAGTTTCAATGATCTCTCCTGTGGGAAGAACAACTTCTAATGAAACCAACTGATTCGTGCATGCGCCATATTTTGCACATCCACCTCCACCAACGCTATGATGGGAAATACCTCCACCTATTGAAGCGGTCATTCCACTTCCGGGTCCCATACATCCCGTATATAAGTCAAAATCAGAAAGATATTCATTCAGCTTCCCCCAAGAGGTTCCCGCCTCAACAGTAACTATAAGGTTATCTCTATCTAACTTGATAATCTCATCCATTCGCTTCATATCTAACAGAATTCCGTTATTCCCAATGGGTTTACTGCCGCCAAATTCACAATCCCCTCCTCCTCGCGGATAAACGGGAATCTTTTCTTGATTCGCAACCTTTAAAATTTCTGAAATCTCCTTAGCATCTTTAGGACGTATTACGATATCGGGTACTCCATGCAGTAATGGATCTACATTTCGAGAATAAGAATGCCTTATATATTCATTATTGGAAATGAATTGATTAGATACGATATTTTCTAGTTTTTGATATAATTCTGACATTTTCAATAGTGTTCAATTTTTTAGTTTTTGACTAATTTCCAACTATACAATTAATAGATCGAACCATATTTATAAATTACCCAGTAAAGTGAAAAAAAGGTAGTTTAAATATCTACACTACCAACGTCTACTCAGTTATTCTTAACTCAAAAGAAGGCGATGGAAATCGGAAATTAAATAAAATTCGGAATATTAAAAAAAAAATTGGGGTGGTTCTTATTTTAAAATTCTCTCTGAGACTGCTTCGGGTAAAAAAAAGCCTAAGTAATAGAATATAACGCCAGAAACAAGCAGTATCCTAATTATTAACATTAATAAAGCATCTGTTGTTAATACCGCATCTAAGAGTACAGAAATAAGGATCAATAACCATGCCGTCAGTAAAAATTTTCCTTTTAGATTAACTTTTGGATCGGCTGATTTTATCGAAATGATACTAAAATGAATTCCAGTAGCCTCCATCGAAACAATTGTAATGATTTGGAATATTAGGAGGAAATCATTACTAATTATATTGATTTCTGTGGTTTTTTCTCCTACAATGGTATAATCTGTCAATAAAAATATAATGAGAAGAATTTCAAAGATAATTGAGATTGCAACGTAAATTATAACCATTAATTTTTTATAGTTCTTATAAATCAAAGTCGCAACTGAATATATCCAGCTAACCAACGCAATGGGTAAAAATGCGCTAGAGAGAAATAGATATATTGGAATATCTAATGCATAATTGGCTATTAACACACCGATAAAAGAAATTGCGCCACCCCAATATGGAGATAAGAGAAAAAAGTAGGTTAAACCGACAGTTATATTTATTTTATCCCTGTATTTATAGTATGTGTACAAAATCCTTATGCCGATAATCACAGATACAATAATTATAATTATCGCTGAAATTCCATGGAAAAAATCTTTCACTTCAAGATCCGAAATAGTTACACTCGCCATTTGTTAATCACCCCTTTAAAAATTATCTATTTATCGATTGAGAGTAATTAAGAAAATGTGATATTTAAACCTAATAATAATATTTATTAGATTTTAAGAAAAATGTAATACGATCTATTAAAACCAGCATATTTCTAATATTTTTCTCAGCTTAATTTCTAAATATTGAGATATTCTTTTTCCCATTCAAAAGTATTCTTGATTCCTTGGTCGATATTAACCTTCGGAGCGAATCCTAATTTTACTTGTGCTTTTGTAATATCTGAATGAGTAACTCTCACATCTCCCTTTTTCGCATCAATATATTTAACGTTTTTGGGTCTATTAGCAATTTTATAAATTTTATTAACTAATTCATTAACTGATATGGGATTGCCGCACCCTAAATTAAAAGCTTCTCCATCGGCTTTTTCATTCTCAGCAGCTAAGATTAATCCATCCACAATATCTGATATATATGTAAAATCCCTTAATTGTTCCCCATCGCCATAAATTACGATTTCTTCCCCTTTGAGAACACGCTCAATAAATTTTCTAATAGCCATATCTTTTCGACCCCATGGACCATAGACGGTATAGAATCTAAGCCAAGTTGAAGGTATCGAATACTCCCGGAAATAGTAATCGCAGTAATATTCACATGCTAGTTTTGATACCGCATAGGGAGATATCGGATTTTTTGGGTGATCTTCATCAACAGGTGTATAAATTGGATTTCCATAAACCGAGGAAGAAGATGCAAAAACCACTTTTTTTATACCATATTTGCGAGAATATTCAAAAATGTTGACCGTGCTACATATATTATTTTCTGTTATTTCTGTTGGATTTAATAGCGAATAACGAACTCCGGCTATCGCGGCTAGATGAAAGATTAGATCAATATTTTTGTCAATTTTTTCAAAAAATTCGGGATTAAGAAGACTTCTCTCGATAATAGTGAAATCAGTTCCTTCTTGATAACTTTCCAAAATATTTTGCAATATATTTTTTTTTTCTTCCCTATTTTCTCTGAAATTATCAATAATTAAGACATAATTATTAGTTCCCAGGAGTGTTTCAGCGAGATGTGATCCTATAAATCCTGCTCCTCCTGTAATCATAATATTTTGTTTTTGAAGCATAATAAATCAAAATTCGTGATATTAGAAAAAATTTGGTTAGTAGATAGCTTAATTAGCAAAATCATTTTATTATAAATACCTTACTCAATAATCAGATTTTTTTGGAAAGGTTATAAAAAAATCGATAGAAGGTGCTAAAATTATGGATGTTGGAATAGTTGATATTTCCTCAGGAATTATTACAATTATTTATGTTATATTGAATTTTTTTATTGGTTTGAAAATTAGTTCCACATATAAAAAACAGAAGATGGTTGAATATTTATATGTGGGAATTGCGTGGTTAGGGATCGGTTTTCCATTAATTCCAGATGTACTAAAATTTTTATTTTCGTTTTATAACCCCCCTTTAAGTGATTTTTTTTTGATAAGTCTTTATGCAATTTTTAATATTATTCTAATCCCCTTTGTTGTCCTATTTTGGCTCATTGCGCTGACGAGATTATTTCAACTAAATAATTTGAATCGTAGGATAATTTTAATCGGTTATGCGATTTTCTCTATGATTCTTGAAATTTTCATCATATTCTTTTTATTTACGGATTTAGATATGATTGGAAAAACTGGGAGTATACCATATCAAGTCACATGGTCAACTTTGAGCGATATGGTACTCTTATCCAATTTGGGTGTGGTATTAATTACTGGATTTCTATTTGCTCGGGCATTAATTATATCTCAACAAAATACAATAAAATTAAGAGGAAAAATTCTCTTTTTCGCTTTTTCAACATTTATTATTGGTTCTATAATAGACATGTTATATACCACAGCGATCTCAAACATTATCGCCCGGGCTATATTAATGGTTAGCTCTTTAGAATTCTATTTAGGATTTCTCTTCCCTAAATGGCTAGAGAATTACTCTCAAGAAAAATAGAATTAGCTATCAGTAATTTTTATTTTTAAATAAAGAATAACTAATGTCATCAATTCTACAAAACCCTTACCTTTTTCGCTTAATCTATACAATACACTGGGGGGACGCGTATCTTCTACGATGCGGGAAACTATATCATGCTCTTCCAAATCCTTAAGACGATCTGAAAGGGATCGTGAGGATATTCCTTTTAGAGCTCGTTTAAGTTCATTAAAATTCGAGCCTTTATAAGTTTCCAACTCCCAAAGAATCTCTAGAACCCATTTTTTTGTAATAAATTCTAGATTTTCATAAAAAAATCGGATTTCTTCTTCTCGTTCTTCCTTTGAATAGGGAATCTTACTAAAATAAGCATCTAATACCTCTCTACCTAACCTTTTTGCATTTTTGAAATATATATCCAGAGAAAATTTCTTTTTAATATTCTTAAAATCCACAATCCACCACTTCCTTTAAAATATTACATCAAATGATGTCAATTACATAAAAACCAAATAATTTTTAAGAATCAAGTTCAAATTAGGAAAGTCTTTTTTGTTAATATCATCTACTATATTATTTCCTCGAATATCTAAGTACTCTAATTTATTCATTTTCTTTATATCTCTTATACTTTCCAAGCCTTCTAATTTATTATTTCTTAAATACAGATGAGTTATTTTTGGTAGTTTATGTAAGCCATTTATCGATCTTAATCTATTATTCGAAAGATCTAACATTTCTAAATGTTTTAAGTTAAAGAGTTCAGGAATCTCCTTAAGATCCAGGAGTCGTTCGGCATAGATGAAATTCCAGGCTCTTGAGACATTCCAACCAAGTTCAGATAAATCGAGTTTGGAAATTAATCCTCTCTTCCACTCAAAAAAAACATAATAAAATTTGTCGATTAAATAAGAGATCGTTCTGTAATTGATTAGAATAGCGGCTAATTCAGAGATTGAATATAATTCCCAATTAGACTCCTTTTCATCATCTAAAGAATTTATAAAACTTATATTACTGTAAAGATTTTGAGCATCTACATATTTCCTAGAACAAATGCTATCCATCTGGCTACTTAACAACACTTTTATCCAAGTTTCACTCCTCTGAGAAAGAATTTTAATCAGTGAAATATAACAGAAATAATTTTTTTCATATTTTAATGCCCAACTAATTGGTTTCATAGCACGTTCGATAAATTTACTACCAATAAATTCGGCGGCAAGAGACCGTATTTTTTCTTGATCATCTGATACTAATAGATTTTCTAAGAGAGAATATAGGGAATTGGGTTTGACATCCAATAATCTAAGATATCTAAGACTCGATAGTCGAATATTAAGATTTTTATTGGTTTCAATAAATGCTATCAAAAGATCAACACCCTTACTTAATGAGAGTTTTCCTCCAATTATTTTTCTAAATATCCGAGCGGGAGTTATCATTTAATATTTATAATTAAGTGAGATTAGAATTTAATTTTATCATAAAAAAGCTGTAGTAGGAACAAAAAGTAAATATTAAGAAATAGAAGCTAATAAAAATTAAACTTCCCTCTGCTGATTATATGCTTTGGGTCTAATGTGTTCTTCATATTTTTTAAAAATTCAAAATAACTTTTGTCAAATGCACCGATATCTACTAATAACCTGCTTAAAATATCCCCCATCATATACCATGAAACTCCATGCTTCGTTATTCGTTCTAACATAGATTTCCATAATTTAATGTTGATCTGTGCTATCTCTTCATATAGATTACCCTTATGATAACTCTCAAAACTCGTAAATCCAGCAGTCAATTCAACAGTATTATCCTCAATTAAAATGATAGGCCCCGCTCCAGATATTGGTCTCATTCCAGTAATTTCCAAAATCTTTTTCATATCTTCAGAATTTTCCACATCCCAGAGTTCCAGATCTTTCAGGATCTTCGGGTAGCTATTTATAGAGGTTTTGCATTCCGCATCTAAGGGCATAAAACCAGGAACTAAACCCCAAAGATTATGGGCAATAAGCCAATGTCCTTGCTCTTCATAATGCCATTTTCCAATATTTCCATCTGAAATTTCCTGACCCAATTCTTGGCTTTTATAATTCAGAAATATCTTATCTAATTGTTTACCTTTCTGTTCTAATTCAATATCAGAATTCGCTTCTATGGTGTAAAACATAATACCTCTTTTTTTCTTTAAATCTTCCCATAATGGAAATATTCCTTGCTGAACTCCTACACTTACTAAAAGATCCATGAAGTACATCGCATCATATACCTCAATTCCTTTTTGGCGAATCTCATTAAAGATGTTGGCAGAGATCTCCATAGATTTTCTCGGGAGAACGAATGTTTTATACTCTACAAATTGGGGTTTTGGATAAATTTTGAGAGCGATTTTTGTCTTAATCCCCATAATTCCATTATCCCCCATAAAAAGAGCTGCTAAATCCGGGCCGTTACCAAATCGATTAAATGGAACGGTGGAATATTTATTTGCCTGTGATCCTGTATTTATTATCTCTCCCGTGGGCAATACAACTTCAAGGGAAACTACATGTTTTGTACATGGTCCGTACTTAGCACCTCCACCACCTCCGACAGAATGATGACTGACTCCGCCTCCCACTGAAGCCGTTAATCCGCTTCCTGGACCTAAACACCCAGTATAAAGTCCAAAATTAGAGAGAGTATCATTTAACTCTGCCCATGATGTTCCCGCCTCAATGGTCGCGATGAGATTCTCTTCATCAATCTCGATAATATTGTTCATTCGCTTCATATCCAAAAGTATTCCTCCGTCTCCTATTGGTTTACTACCGCCAAATTCACAGCATCCTCCGCCTCTGATTGTAATTGGGATATTTTCTTCGTTAGCAATTTTTACAATTTCAGAGATTTCTTGAGTATCTCCCGGTCTGATTACGATATCTGGTACTCCTTGTTGAATCGAATCGACCACTCTCGAATAAGCATGTCTCACATAAAGGTTATCGCTCAGATATTTTTCAGATATGATATCTAATAATTTTTTATTAATATTTTCCATATTGAGTTTCTTCAATATCACTTTTTTATAATCATTAGCAAAAAAGAAAGATATAAATATAAAACTAATGCTACTTTCAAAAAGACTCTTAATAAACAAGATATAAAAAAAAAAGATGAATAATCCGAATTATTTAGTGTTGTATTTAGGACTAATCCTCTCTCAAGATAAAAACCCAAATCAGAGCTGCTAACGTACCACCGATCAAAGGTCCTAACCAAAACATCCATAATTGTATTATTGCTGTCATATTTCCAAAGATAGCGACCAAAACAGCGGGGCCTAGACTTCTTGCGGGATTTACTGATACTCCAGTTATTGGTATGCCAAAAATGTGGATGAGTACAAGCGTCAACCCAATTGCGATACCGGCTAAGCCTTTCGGTGCATTTTTGCTCGTAGAGCCGAGAATCACCAGAAGAAAAACCATAGTCATAAGTATTTCTGCAATGAAAGCAGACACAAGATTATAATTTCCCGGTGAAGCGGCATCATATCCATTTTGACCTAATCCATCGGATACAACTGAATATCCAGGCTGACCGGCCGCAATAAGAAACAATAGAGTACTTGCAATTATTGCTCCAATGCATTGAAACAAAATGTAGATAATCATATCCTTTGTATTAATTTTGCCATTTATTCGCATTGAAACGGAGACCGCAGGATTAATATGACATCCTGATATATGTCCAATTGCGTAAACCATACCCAATAGAGTAAGACCGAACGCAAAAGATATTCCGAGAAAACCCACATCATCTCCCGCAATAACAGCAGTTCCGCATCCTACAAACACTAATGTGAATGTACCAATTAGCTCTGCTATGTATTTTTTGTAATCTCTCATTCTTTTTCTTAACCTCTGTTATTTTTCTTATAAATATTACAATAAGTCACTTCCATGGGTCTCCAAAACATAGAATATTATTCTTGAGGAAAATAAAGGATTTTTGATATTCTTGTCAAATTGATAGATTTGAGAAAAATAATCGTGTATATTTAAATCCTAATATAATCATCTGGAAATTTTTCAGTTTTAGAGACTTAAAATCAATGGTCGTGGTTCAATTTATATATTTTATAGATAATATAAGTTCTATTTAAGCTTAAGCAAATCTTTTGGTTCAAAAAAGTAGTTTCTCTACTAAAGTGTCAATTTAAACTAACATCGATTATTGAGCTGGTAAGACAATCTAGGTATAATCTTTAATATGGGGAGTTGATTAACAAGATTAAAAACAAAATATCCATTTTTTTCATATTTCATAAAGAAAATTCTTAAAAAAGATCAAATGTTTAAGATTTCTTAAAATATACTTTAATTATTTAATTATGACAGACTAGGTGTACTTATGGACATATCGAAGATCCCAATTAAAAATAGAAAAGATGAACATATTTATCTCGTAAGCACTGAAGATGTAGAAAGTCATGAGACGACTTGGTTTGAACATATTAGATTTGTGCACAAACCAATACCAGAATTAAGTTTAGGTGATATAGATTTAACATGTGAGTTTTTAGGTAAACAGATTTCAGCTCCTGTGTTCATAGGAGCGATGACCGGTGGGACGGAACTTACCAAAAAGATAAATGTATCACTAGCCAAAGCTGCCCAAAAGTACCAGATTCCGATGATGGTCGGAAGTCAAAGAGTAATACTTCGGCATCCAGAAACTAAGGATACCTTTTCTGCGGTTAGAGAATCAGCACCAGATATTCCCATAATTGGCAATTTAGGAATAGCACAAATAGCTACTTCCGAAAGTTTTGATTATGTAAATGAAATCGTCGAAAATATTAATGCAGACGCTTTAGCAATACATCTCAATGTTATTCAGGAACTTATACAACCCGAGGGAGATAAAACTTTTTCTGGAGTGTTTGAAAAATTGCAACTTTTACAGGAGCAGATAGACATTCCTATAGTAATTAAAGAGACGGGTTGCGGAATTTCAAAAGAAATAGCATCCCAATTAAACAAAATCGGAGTCAATATTATTGATATCTCAGGAATAGGTGGTACCAGTTGGGTTGCTGTAGAGTATTATCGAGCTAAAAATGAGAATATGGAATTAAAACAAGAATTAGGGAAATTATTTTGGGATTGGGGAATTCCTACCGCCGCGAGCATTTTTGAGGTAAGCTCAGTAGCGAAGAATAATCGAGAGATGAGAATAATCGGGAGTGGAGGGATTAGGAGTGGGATTGATGTTGCAAAGGCATTAAGGATCGGCGCCCATTTTGCAGCTTTAGCAAGGCCTTTCCTTATGGTCGCATTAGAGGGACAGGATGCGATTGAAAAATTTATAGAAAAAACCTTCCAGGAATTAGAAATCACGATGTTATTAACTGGGAGTAAAAATGTCGAAAAACTGAAGGAAGTCCCCATTATTATTAGTTCTGACTTAAAAGAGTGGCTAATTCAGAGAAATATTGACTTTTAGTAATAATGCGATTATTATCCTTTCCTATTATTAGAAAACAAGCTCTTTTTATTCATAGAAAAAAAGATAAAAAAAGGGATATAATTTATACAAGAGGATATGGTACTTGTTTATAAGTAGGAACCCAATTTATATATCCGCTCTGAGAACATGCTAAAGCATCATTTTTTCCAGCTCTGAGCAAAGTATATTCGATGAGTTGTCCTTTTTTCGTATTCGGAAACACCTTAACTATCGTCTCATCTATTAAATCATCTTCATCAATTGTTTCTACAGGATCAGAGCTGACCACTGCATACATAGGAAGATTTTTTACATAGGTTTTATTTTTTCCATCGGGACAATAATCAAGACCATCTAATTTTGAAACTAAACAACCCCCTTCACATATATTCATTTTAATGAAAAAATTTTCGTTAGATGGGTGTGGCTCAATCTTTGCATAATAGGCTTTTTGAGTATCAATTTTATTTCTCAAATCTTCATATTTTTTAATTGAAATCTGCTTTTTTTTACCAACATAATCAAATACTCTAGGTTTTTGGTCAACGATTGCTTTGAATTGAGGCATTACTTTCAGCATCCCAGAAATACACGTGGCCCCCGATCCATAGGAACCAAAATAAATTAAATCGTTCGGATTTACCACGCTTTCTAACATGTAAATTAATTGCCCCCACACCGAAGCAGAGTACATATTTCCTATAGACATCGGTACATTGAGCGCAGGGAGAAATCTCCTACTAAGAGCATCTATAAGATTATTTTTAATCTCTTCTATATTTTCAAGACTTTCTTCTTCTCGAATGTCCTCAATTACACTTTCAACCAAACTCGCTAAATATTCAGAAGATTCTTCTTGAACTTCCACCGGATTCGAATTCTTCATGGTCTTATTAATCAATATTTCCTTCATTATGGACCATCTTTTTGTTAAAAGGTTTTGGATATTTTTCATTGGTAATTTTGCGAACGGAGAATGGAATACTAGATAATCCGGTAAGATATTTTCTGAATTTTGGAAAAACTCATCAAAGGCTCCTAATTGAAATCTAAGATATGAATCTATTGAATAATGTCCAAACACAACAGGATATTCTTCATAGGGCATTCTATAAAAATCAAATACATTAGCAGATAATTTTCCGAATTTTTTCCCAAAAGTAGCTATACGAGGATTTTTACTAATAATTAAAGCTGCTGCGGCCGCTCCTTGGGTCGGTTCTCCAGGACTTTCTAACTTGTAACTACAAATATCAGCGCCTATAACCATAGCTTTATTGATTATTCCATTTTCGATCAGTCCGATAGCGTTCAATACCGCGAGTGTCGCTCCAGCACATGCGTTATAGACATCTTGAGTGACGCAATTTACTGAAGATCCCAGTACTTCAGAAAGGATATTGGAAACAGATTTAACTGCATAAGTTATTGTTTCGGTTCCCAGAAAGATCGCATCAATCTCGCTGGGATCAATTTTTCCTTTCATCAATGCATGCTGACCAGCTTTAACTGCCATACTTACTATGTCTTCCCCGGGTCCCGGAATACGCATTTCTTTTGTCAATAATCCCTTCAAATATTTATCAGGATCTACACCTCTAATTTCAGCTAAATTAGCTAAATCTACATAATATTTTGGGGTATAGAAACTCATTGAATCGATGCCAACATTGAAGAAAAAGTCATTTTCTGAGTCATTCATAATGATTTTCAGATCTTAGGATTTTTTTGTAATTTATTTCTTTTATTCTTTAGTTCATTTGCCATTCTAATATATTTTTTACTTGAGTATAGAAACCCATATGCATAACCGTCCGAGCCCTTCCTGTTAGTGGTCTGATGGTGAAAAGAATGAGCAATGAATATTCGTTTCATATATTCACTCTTGGGTCGATAATTATTCTTTAGTCTTTTATGGAAGAGTATATCGTGGAAGATAAAATATCCCATCCCATAAATAGCGACGCCTATGCCCACCCAGAAGAGTATATCATATAAAATCAATCCAAAAAGAATGAAGAAGAATGATATTAGACTGAAAAACAGCGCAAAAATATCGTTTTTTTGAAACCTTCCTTTAGTATATCGATGGTGATCTTCATGGAGGTACCAGCCTATATGATGCATAACGTACCTGTGCAAAAACCATGCAAATCCTTCCATAAATACTGCAAAAAAAAGGATTATTGCTACGGACGCAAATATTACATAGGGAAATGGCAAATAATCTATTGGATTGAGCATATTATTTAGAGAATAGAACTGAGATAAAAATAAAATTTGTCTTTATAAAATATTTGCATTGAGTTTTTCAAATTAAAACAAAAACCCATACATATTAAAGATTCGAATTCGATATGAGAAAGGAAATAAAATTTCCTAAAATTAATTCTATAGAGGAATTCTCAGCATTATTAGCTAATCCACGAGGAAGATAATTAATTGAATTTTTCTTAAATATAAAAAGAATATTTATATCTGCATTATCGTTTTTGATAGCAATGTGGTATTATTATCTTATATTAAATGCATTTATTATCAGTTTTCCTTTATTAGCTTCATTTGAAAAAAGAATTCGATATTATAAAAAATGGAAAGCCTTGGGAATGTCCCTTTTAGTGGTCAGTACCACTTACATTGTGTGGGATATTATCGTAACCCATATTGGACACTGGAGCTTCAATCCTAAATATGTTCTTGATTCTGATCTTCTATTCATACCACTTGAGGAAGTTTTATTCTTCATAACGGTTCCATATTCATGTATTTTTGTATATGAATCAATTCTGGTTTTTCTGGGGGATAAAGAGGTTTTTTTTAATAGATATCTTTATAGTGCGATAGGTATAGTTTTTATACTCGTCTCATTTATCTTTTTTAACCAAGGTTATACTTTTATTGTGTTAAATTCCGTGGCAGCATTTTTTATCATTTCAGCGTGGTTCTATCCCCATATACTTAAAGCTAGAGCTTATTGGATCTATATCCTCATTACATTCGGTTTATTTTTCATATTCAATTACATTCTCACTTCGGTGCCTATTGTATTGTATGGCTCTAATTTTATCTGGGATATAAGAGTTTTAACCATCCCTCTTGAGGATTTTTTCTATAATTTTTCTATGCTTTCGTTTTATTTGATGGTATATTTGTATTTTAAGAAGCTCTGGGGAATTGGTGCAGATAGCAAATACGTTTCTATGGAAATTGGAACTAAAATTTATCAAATTGAAAAATAAATGATAAATAATAGAGTGAGCTCGCAAAATGACGCTTTATGGTGTAAATTACAACTTATTTTTTCTATATTTTTCGGATAGAATTTATAATATAAAATAAAAAACTAAAAAAATTACTAAATCAACTTTAAACTAAGATGGCGAACTCGAATTTGCAAACTCAAAATGAGGAAGTGTTTAAAGAAATATTCAAACGTGGATCTAAAACATATTTCAATAGCAGCATTTTCTTTCCTAAATCCGTGAGAAGAGATGTGTTTATTTTATATGGATTTGTTCGGGTTGCTGATGATTTTGTGGATACTATTCCCCAGAGAAAAGAAGAATTCTACAATTTTTGTAATATATACAGAAAGGCGCTTTCGGGAGAAAAATCGAATAATATTGTGATTGATTCATTTGTAGATTTACTCCATAGAAAAAATTTTAATCTTGAATGGGTAGATGATTTTCTCCATGCGATGGAAATGGATCTTACAAAAAAGACTTATACTACCCTAGAAGAGACTCTTGAATACATTCATGGGTCTGCGGAAGTCATTGGATTATTTATGGCTAAAATTCTTGACTTACCAGAGGAATCGTATTTTGCGGCCGAGAGATTAGGTAGAGCAATGCAATATATTAATTTTATTCGTGATGTTCCCGAAGATACCAGTTTTGGAAGGCGTTATCTTCCCATCAAGGGTTATGAATTAGAATCTCTAAAGAAAGAAGAGATATTGAATAAAAAAGAGGAATTCGTACAATTTATGAATGCCCAGATTAATCGATACTTTAAATGGGAGGCAGAAGCAGAACGCGGTTTTAAATATATCCCAAGAAGATATCTAATCCCCATTAAAACGGCATCAGACATGTATACATGGACAGCTTTAACAATTAAAAAAGATCCATTTATTATATATGAGCGAAAAGTAAAGCCATCAAAATTTAGAATTTTAATGAATATTGTAAAAAATTTACTTTGGATTAAGAGGTAAAAATCATGACTTCAATAGAAGGAAGAAATGTAGCGGTTATAGGTGCGGGATTCGCGGGACTGTCATCCGCGGCATTATTAGCCAAAGAAGGATTTAATGTGACTATTTACGAAAAGAACGATCGTCCTGGAGGGCGCGCAATGGTAAGTGAGGAAAAGGGATATACATTTGACAGAGGTCCCTCATGGTATATGATGATAGAAGCATTTGAAAGGTTATTTAACCAATTTGGAAAAAAGCCTGAAGATTATTATAAGACTATACGGTTAGATCCTTCCTATCGGGTTTTTTTCGGGGATGAAGAGTATGTAGATGTAATGGATGATGTAGAAAAAAATTATGAATTGTTTGATACCTTTGAAGAAAATGGAGGAAAGAAGCTAAAAAAATTCCTTAAAAATTCAAAAAAAATGTATGATATCGCATTTCAAAAGTTTCTCTATAAAGATTACTGGACATTTTGGGATTTGGTAGACAGAGATCTCATTATCGACGGACTAAAACTGAAAATCTTTACAAAATTAAATAAATATGCGAAAAAATATTTCGAAAGTGAGAAAGCACGCAAAATCGTTCAATATCACGTTGCGTTTGTGGGAGCTTCCCCCCCAACTAGTCCCGCTGTGTACTCGATGCTTGCCCATGTTGATATGGATCTAGGAATTTGGTATCCCATGGGTGGATTTGGAGCTATTGTTGATGCAATTATGCAATTAGGAATAGAACAAGGAGTAGAAATACAATACAGTACGGAAATAACTGACATATTTATGGAAGATGGAATTGCGAAAAAGCTTATCACAAATAAAGGGGAAGTTGATGCAGATATTATATTAAATACAGGAGATTATCACCATGGAGAGATGGAATTATTAGAAAAGGATTATAGGACGTATGAGGAAAAATACTGGAAAAAGAAGATGATTGCGCCGTCTGCGTACTTAGTATATCTTGGACTGAATAAAAAGCTAAACAATTTCTTACACCATAATTTCTACTTTAATCGAGATTGGGATAAATATTTCGACCAATTGTTTGATCATCCAGAATGGCCAGAGGATCCCTCTATTTATATTACAGTCCCCTCTCAATCAGATCCCTCACTCATTCCATCTGGAGGGGAACTTATGACGATTCTGGTATTAGTCTCACCCGACCTTGAAGGTGATGAGGAATTTCGAGATCAATATTTTGATCATATTATTGAAAAAGTAGAAACAATTACTGGAGAATCTTTTAGAGATTCTATAGTTTCAAAGGAAATAGTCGCACATAATTATTTCAAAAATTCTTTCAACGCATATAAAGGAACGGCTCTCAGTTTAGCTCATACTCTGAGACAAACTGCTATATTTCGCCCACATCATAAGAGTAAAAAAGTACAAAACCTTTACTATGCGGGAATGTATACGCATCCAGGCGTTGGTGTTCCTGTATCGATCATCTCTGCCCAACTCGCTTATGAGAAAATAGTGGAAGATGTAAAAAAAGAGATAGTGTAAAATAAATTTAAATAGATTTTCTTTTCTTTTCCTTTCTCTTATGCAATTTCATATGTCCTGCTTGAATTCCTTCTGAAGCCAGAGCGCGTAGCGCCGCCACATTCTGGCAAAGTCCAAGAGCTACTGCGACTTGTGCTAATTCTTCTGCAGTATCGATATCGAGTATTTTTAACGAAATTCTCGCAAGAGGGTGCGTTTTTGTTAATCCACCAATGATTCCCAAGGCAAGCGGAATTTGTAACTCCCCTATCAAATTTCCATGCTCATCCCTATCAAATTTGCTTAAGGGGGAATATCCTCCTATAGCAGCATAAGCATGTGCTCCTGCTTCTATCGCCCGAGTATCATTTCCCGTCGCCAATGTGAGAGCGATAATTCCATTCATGATGCCCTTATTATGCGTCGTTGCTCGATATGGATCTGCCTTTGCAAATGCATAAGCGTATAATATGCCTTCAACTATGTCGGATCCTCCGAGCATTTCTTTATCGAAAACAGCCCTGCATTTTGCGATCCTATGGGTTGCTAAATTCGAGATTATTCTAAGAAAGACCTGCCCGTTGCTCAATTCCTCAAGATACGGTGCCACGGCTTCTGCCATGGTATTCACGGCATTAGCTCCCATCGCATCCAACACATTTACCAGTAGATGAATAATTATCATAGGTCCTTTTATAGTTTCAATAGTCCTAATCTCTAAATCCACAACTCCTCCTCCTAACTTTATGAGAATAGGATCTTGATCATTTGCAAGTTTTATAATTTTTTCCTTGTTTGCTTTGATATTTTCTACAGCGTCATTTATATTCTCAATATCGACAATCTGGATTTGTCCAATCATAACTTGATCTATGCTTTCAGAATGAAATCCCCCCGTCTTTCTAGCCATTCTGGCCACATTAGAGGCTGCAGCCACCACTGAAGGTTCCTCAATCACCATCGGGATGAGATAATCTTTATTGTTGATTTTAAAATTGCATGCTATAGAATAGGGTAATTGATAGCTTCCTACCACATTTTCAATCAGTAAATCCATTTCTTCTGGTTTAAAATAGCCAAAATTCTTAAGCACACTCAATTCTTCTTGATTAAGTCCCACCTTTTTTTGGATAAGGTCTAAGCGCTCTTTTACCGAGAGTTTATAAAACCCAGAAATTTCTGAAGAATACATTTTCTTACTCATATTTTCTATTATTTTCTTGTTTTTTTAAGAAATTAGATTATATAATATAAAAACTCAATTATTCGAAAATTATCTATTATGCCATAAATAGTTTTTACTTTTCTTTGAGTTAGAGTTTCGAGAAACCATTGATATTTTCTCAAGAATTCAATTTTGCCTCAAAGAAAAAACTTTATTTAATTATGGGGGTTTATTTATTAATTAATGATGAAAGCTTCCGCAGAAACTCATCCCAATATTGCCTTAATTAAATATTGGGGAAGGAACCCAAATTTCCCATCTCGCCTCAATATCCCGACGAATGATAGTATAAGCATGACTAAGGAAACGATTCACAGCGATAAATCCAATATAGAATTATTAACTCATACAACTATTGAGTTTTCTGAAAATTATGAGGATGATGAGGGCTTTTTAAAAACCGAGACCGACTTACTTCCATTTAATGAAATTCAAATGATAAGAATAAAAAAAGTGGTTGATCCATTAAGAAGATTAGCACAAACATCTTTAAATTTTAAGATGGTCAGTGAGAATAAATTTCCAACAGCAGCAGGGCTCGCATCGTCCGCATCAGCCTTTGCAGCCCTCGCTACAGCGGCTAGCAAGGCATTAAAACTGGATTTATCAAAAAAAGTTCTTACTACATTCGCAAGATTGGGGTCGGGGTCAGCAGCACGCTCTATCCACGGAGGATTTGTTCGCTGGCATAAAGGAGATTCTCACGAAACCTCCTTTGCGGAACAGATCTGTCCCTGCAATGAATTTGATATCGCGGCAGTGATAGCTGTCATTGATCGAGGAGAAAAAGCTGTTTCATCGGATGTGGGAATTAATTATGCACACTCGAGTGCTTTCAATCCAGTCAGAATCACAGAATCCCAAAAACAAGCGAAAAAAATTACCAAGGCCATTTTGAATGATGATTTTCCAACCGTGGGAAAAATCGCAGAAAAAAGTTGTCTCTATATGCATAGCGTAATGATGACTTCGGAGCCCGCATTATTCTATTGGAATCCAGACACATTGAAAGTTATAAAAGCCATTATAAACAACAGAAGGAATGAAGGAACAGATTTTTATTTTACAGTCGATGCAGGTCCAAATGTCCATTGTTTTTGTAGAATGGAGGATTTGGATCTCGCACAAAATATGCTGCGTAATATCGGCATTCCAGAACGGAACCTCGTAAGGGTGAGACAAGCAGAACAAGGTTCTAAGGTAGTAGAAAAGCACCTATTCTAAATGAATACTTCTTATAGTCTATTGAATTGAAAAACTTAATTAGAATTTAATTATTAAGAAAAAAATAAAAGGAGAAATAAAAGAATGAGAAGAGAGATCGATTTTAGATTTGTAATCAAGCTAATAATCGTGATGTTCCTAATTACTCCTATCTTTTTTGGGTTTAGCAGTGAGTTTCTTTTACCCCAAAAAATTAATGTTTTTTCCATATCTATTGTTCTCTTCGGGATAATCTTGATCTTTATTCTAAGTGAAATTACAGTGAGATATCAAATTTCAGAAGCTAGTTTTGAAAACCTTAAATCTCACGAAGTTATTGAGAGCTTTATTTCCTCAGATTATTTTACGCTTTACTCAACTTTTCTAATAACAATGATAATGGAAGAGTTGATTTTCAGGTTTTATATTGTGGGCTTATTGATTCATTTTACTGGGAGCTTTTATACAATTCTTGTTTCGGGCATTATCTTTTCATTATTCCATATTCATACGTGGTTTTCTCATCATAATAGAGATATAACTCTAATTTTTTTAGCCTATTCATTTTTGCTGGGTTTATTAAATGCGTATATCTTGATTACCCTCGGAATCCTTTTTAGTATCTTTGTCCATTATTTCCTTGCTTTAGCATTCTATTATGAAATTTACAGAAAGTTCGATAAAACGAATAGAGAGAGGTTTTAGATCAATGAGCGACCTATCGAAATACACCGTAATATTCTTTACCCCACATGCTGATGATATTGAACTTGGGATTCCATTTATGTATTTGGAAAGCTTAAGGTTAGGGAATAAAGTCGTGGAGGTAGTAATGACTAATAACGCCTACGGAACAGAATATGATAAATTAAAAGGAAAACGACTAGAAGAGATTAGAATTAAAGAATTGGACGAAGCTAATAGAGTTTTTGAAAAAGCATCAAGAAAAAAAGTAAAAGTTATTAGAATGGGCTATATAGATGGCCATCTTCCATTAAACAATGAATCCTTGAATAAAGTGATGAATCTAATTAAGCAACTAAAGCCAGCCATAATTTTTGCACCAGATCCATGGTTTGCCCAAGATTTTCATGCTGATCACCTAAATACTGGTCGTCTGGTATTTTTCTCTCTCAAAAAACTGAAGCGACAATCTCGACCTAAAAGAACTTTTTATTATTATTCCACAAAGACACATTTTTATCTCAAATGCCGGTGGAAAGATTTTAAAATCGTTAAGGAAGCATTAGAAAAGCATAAAAGTCAATATTCTTCCTTCCAGAGCAAATTAATTATTACTTTTTATAATAAACTAAGTATTTTGAGACATCTCTTGGAAACAAAGAACACGTCGGAGAGTTTGCGAGAACAAAAACACTCTGAAAATGGACAACCTTTAGCTCCTCCTAAATTTAATGATATGAGTTTTAGAGATCGTGTTATCTATTATTTATTTTCAAATATAACTATTTGGGGATA
Organism: Promethearchaeota archaeon; assembly: GCA_014730295.1. Next base: position 38,035 of record WJIN01000393.1, read on the forward strand.
TGTTAAGTTTTATAATTTTTCTCCTGAACAATTAGGATTCAACATGAACTATAAAAATAAAGATCTACTCAAATCTTTAGATAAAAGGTATAAATACAGATATCAGAATAATTAGATGGATGGATGAGATTTATTATAAGATCTTGTCCAAAATATCCGCCATTTCATTTTCTAGAATGATTTCATCATCGTTAAATAGCGCAGCATAAAAAAGCGCCTTCATAATTTTTCTAGAATTGCGAATCTTTTCCAATAAATATTTCACACCATCTTTCATAGTGTATAAATCTTTCTTGCTATATAAATCGTTAATCTCATAATCGAAATAATAATCAACTTTTTTCTCAATTTCGTTTTTATATTCTTTTGAGAATATTTTCTTAACATCCTCATCACTCGTGGAAGTCTGGAAGATATCCTCTAATAGGTCTCGAAATGCATCGATCGTCAAATGAATTGATTGGTTATCTTTCATAATTTTTCAAATGTTTACTGAAAAATAAACCATTTCACTTTGAATTATAATAATAAAACATATTAGGTGAGGTTTTTAAATTTGAATTATAGAGATAATAACTTTGAAAGGTATTTTGTTATTCTAAGCTATGATCTCTCGCTTTCTAAAAATTTTTCTATATTTTATGGAGATATCACGCTTTATAAGAGTTATGAACCTTTTGTATTACTCGTGCAGTTCTATTAAGCAATTCAAATGCTAATTGAGGAGGAGTCCAACCTGATAATCCACAATCAGGTCCTATGAATTTTAGTCGGTCTTTATAATGATTAAGCGCAACTTTCAGGTTGTTTTCAATTTGTTCCTCCGAATCTATTAAGCTCAATAAGCCATTGTAAGTTTTTAATTCATCATGGGACATACCCCGATCCAGTTTTTCCGCCATTATCCCATTAATATCAGTTCTTGTAATACCCACTCGTATACATTTATCATGCTCATCCAATAAATTCTTTGAAATCACATTTGAGTGATCAGAAGCATATTCACATGTCAACACATCGATATTTTCAGTGCGAAGGGGGATATTCGAATGATTTAAACTATGAAGATGGATTTGACTAATACAATCGATATTTTGCAAACACTTATCAAATATCCTAATGAGAGTATCATCCTCAACATTTACTAAATCTACATATCCAAAGGAAGGCTCATCTATCGAAATTGTTGATGTTTTTATATATTTATTAGAATAAAGACTATTTTTGATAAAGTGATTGATTGATTTCGCATAGTTTAAAGCCATATCTTCATAAACGGTGAATGAATGGCGTTTAATATACAATTCTATTGGGCCACTGATACAAATTTTAATATTCAAGGGTTCTTGTGTTTTTTCATAATTTTCTTTAGCAAATTTTTCAAGGTAATTCATCTCTGGGATAATTGCTTTTTCTTTTTCTATTAATCCTACTATCTTTTCATATTCTTGGAGAGGCTTTAAAAATTGATCGTACATATTCATATGTTGTGGATAATTGACAACCTCTACTCCAGCATCTAATTTCTTTGTAAGGGAGGAATAAATTGGTTCAATCACATTACTCAATATCCCTCTATGAGAAAAAACATCAAATCCATTGATTATAGCAGAATAGGCCTTCCAATAAAAATTAGTAAAGACTTCTTTATCTACATTTTCTGGAAGAGGAAAACTACCCACATCGTCGAAAATCGGAAATTCGGTCAAAATCTAAGGAATTAGGGGAATTTTAGATACTATTTTTAAGAATTAGAATCTAATAAAATTTTCTACTTAGAACCTCTCTTCTCATGTTATTTATTAAGTAGTAATATTATGAGATTAATATAATAGGAAACTTGTCCTAGGAATTTAAATGTAATTATTCCCTTATTCATATTAGTGAAAAGAATAGTAACCGAGAAATTATCCAATAAAAAATGGAAAAATCAACTATTAAAAAATCAAGCTATCACTTAAATCGAGGTTTAATTCATTATTATTTCGGAAATGGAAAAGGAAAAACCACCACTCTTATTGGTTCAATAATAAGAGGATTAGGGCATGGCCTAAAACCGATTTTAATTCAATATTTAAAATCTCACAATAATGGAGAAAATGGGAGAAAGGGGTATTTCATGGGCGAGATCCATTTTCTCCAACCTTTTATTGAAATTAAGCAATTTGGTACCGGCGATTTTATAAACAGCGATAAAAGCAAATCAGATAAAGATATTATATTGGCAGAAAAAGGATTTGAATTTGCTAAAAAGACAATATATTCAGGAAAATACGATATTGTGGGTCTTGATGAAATAATCAATGCTATATCATTGAATTTAATAGACATAAGTGAGCTTATCACCTTATTAAAACACAAACCCAATCATGTAGAAGTTTTCATTACCGGTGCAATGTATTATAAAAAATTGGTGAATATTGCGGATTATTCTATTGGATATAATTGTTACAGACATCCATATGAGGAGGGTGTAGAAGCAAGAAAGGGGATTGAATTTTAAACTATAATAAAATTCCTGTATAAATGGATGGACTAATTTTATTTTTCGATTTGAGGAATAAGGATTATGAATTTGCTTCCCTTAGAATAATCCCCTTCCACTCGATCTTCAACCCAAATTTTTCCATTAAATATATTAACAATTTTGTTGACAAGTGATAATCCTAAACCCAAACCCCTCAATTCATTATCTTTTTTAAAAGCTCGAAAGAATATTGATTTCTTTCTCGAATCTTCGATCCCTTTCCCATTATCTTCTATTTCTATTCTTAGAAAATTTTGGTTATTCTGCTGTGCTCTTTTAAATCGAACGGATATGAAAATTTCTTCATTATCATTATGCTCTATTGCATTCGTTAGTAGGTTATGGAAAACTTCTAGTATCAACTCATTCACATTTACATAAATTATCGTGGAATATGTTTCAACTTGAACATCAATTTTTTTATCTTTATAGTAAGCTTTAATTTGATCCAAGACATTCTTTAACTTTGAAACGATTTCCAATTTTTTCAAAAAAATTTCTTTTTTTTCAAGATGTGAAAGCATTCTAAGATTTTCAATTAATTTTGAACCTCTATATACTTGATTTCTAATCATTTTGAGATAAGCCCTTTCTCTCTCCTTACTTTGGTTAGGATTATTTATTAAGAGTATTTGTATCGCAGATAAGATTATTTGGAGCATATTATTGATATCGTGGATAAAGACATCCTTATAGAATTCAGCTCGACTGAACGACTCCCAGAATTTTTTTTCAGTATTCTTTCTTCTATTTTCAATAGGCGCTGATGTGGCAGTTAATAATAAGGTTGCGTAGAGCATAACCTTCATGATATAAGCTAACTCCCAAACCAATTCCAGATTATAATTATGAAGAACAGAGAAAAATAAAGTCAAAAAGGAAAAAATCACTGTAAATAGCATCAAAATATGAGTTATGGATTTTTCCTTTTTATATAACCGAATCATAATAAAGGCAATCAGAAATAAAAAGACCATCACAGATATTTGGATGATATTTATTAAAGATACTTGTAGGATACCCAGAATGATTATGATCAAGAAATTTGAAATCAATATTGATGAGATCAAATATAATTTTGATTTGATTTGCTGGTCTGGCAATATTTTTTGAAAATATTCAAATATTATGGAAAAACCTAAAAATAAGGTGGTTAAAAGATAAAAAACGTTTCCGAAAATTCGATAATCTTGATCAATATGGCGAAATAAAAAAATAAATGAACCTATAGCGAGGCTAATGGCTGTTGCTATCCATAATTTTGGATACGCTCGCTTATTATACATAAAAACAAACAAACTTACAGTTATGAAGGAAAATACTGCAAGTATTAAATCTAAATAAATCTCCTCAAGCATTACACATCAACCCTCCGGAAGATTTAAACTTAATCCGAAAGTTTTGTTAAGTAAAGATAATAGTGCGAATTTTTAAATTTAATTGAATTTTAATTTATCTTTTACACAGACTTGGCTTTTTATTTGGTTTAGATATTTATTAAGGTTTTTCTTTAGGTGTTACTAATTTGTTAAAAAGTTTACAATATAATTCGCTATGAAAAAAGAAGAATTGTAAATCTAAATTGACCAACTGAAAGAATTTATATACTTTAAGGTGAAATTTATATTATAGTTATAACTAATCAGAGGAAAAAAATATGGAAAAGCGTTTTAAAATCCCATTAGTAGTATCAGTAATTCTAATTGTTTTAGTCATATTTCTTCAATTCGGTTTACCATTAATATTTGGAGGCGGTTCTATCAAGGGGGATATGATTCCATTAATCCCCGGAGAAGGATTAATAGATCTAATTGTTTCAATTTCAATCCCTTTCATTTTTATGTTCATATCTCTTCTAATAGGGCCCCTTATGAATTTGTTCTTTATCTTTTTACATAAAATAATCCGATTGAATAAATATGAATATTTTAAAATCTCCTATGAAAAAGAAATGCCGGGAAGAACGATACTCTTACGCGCTATCTTCCCCGGCTTATTAGCTGTGAACATTGCAATATATCTGAGCCTATATGGAACGTTTAATGATTTATTTCATCCAAGCGCAGGAAATATTGAAGAATTGCCAATTGTAATAGAATGGATTTCAATCATAATTGGTGCACCAATCGCCTCTATCATCGTAATTCCTCTTTGGATCCTTGATTCTTCAGGTCTAATGTGTGCTAAAAAAATAGATGAATATAATCGTCCCGTAGCACCTGATATCGAGAGTGTTGGAAGATTTTATAAAAAGTTGTTGAAAGGGTTCGTAGGAATTTCTACAGTAGTCAGTTATAGTTTAATCCTTTTTCAATATTTCACGACTACGAGCGACTTTTCATCAATATATATAGTGTTTATAGATCCTATCGTAATAATATTCACATTTGCTCCGATATCTCTTTTTATTGAAATGAGAGCTCCAGACTATAATAAGCGAATGGATTCTTATTACGAAAAATTAGATATTGATACTACCCCAAGAACAATTAAAATCGAATAAAATTTTTAATAAAGATTTTTTTTTATCTTTTTAGAAAATTAGCACTATCCTCTCTTTTAAAGTCTAGAAAGCAGATATTATCATAAAAACAAATAAAAATTCTTCTTTATGAGTAAAGTTGGAATAGCGACTCTTCCGCTCCATAGTTCAAAGGCACCTCACTGGCTTTTAAAGCGTATGATCACTTTAGGAAAACCTATAATCGATATATTATATGATTTAGAGGGGTCAGATGGTATTCTAAGAAGATTATCGGATACCTATTGGTTTCAAGCATTGGCGTGTATATTAGGATTTGATTGGCACTCAAGCGGATGTACAACGGTTTTAGGTGGTATATTAAAACAGGTGATTACTCCAAAAGATCATGGTCTAATTGTAGCTGGGGGAAAAGGGAAGAATTCCACTAAAGTGAAAGACCATCTCAATGAGCAAGCTAAACTACTCGATTATTCAGAAGATAATGTAAATCATTTTACTGAAATAAGTAGGCTCGTGGCCAAGGTCGATAACGCTGCAATCCAAGATGGGTTTCGCTTATACCATCATCTAATGATCATCTCAGATAATAATTGGGCGATTGTCCAACAAGGTTTAGACAAAGATATTAAAAAAGCCCGTCGATATCATTGGCTTTCGGATGGCTTGGAGGATTTTATTAATGATCCTCATACTGATATTATAACTCAACAATATAAAAATCGGGTATTAGATATGGCAACAAAAAAGAGTGAAAAGTGCCGTAAGGTTTCATTAGATTTAGTAAAAGAGGGTTCTCGGAGAATCAGGCAATACCTTTCTAGAATACACGACGTCAATCAGACCAGCATCTACCATTTCGCGAGTCCTGAAAAAGCTATAAAGTTACAGAAAATACCTCATCTCGATATGCCAGTTCCGTTCACTTTGAAATGGGAGAGCATTGATTTGGCAAAGGAGCTCAGTTCGAGAGATTATACTGACATATTAAAGATTAATGGTTTAGGACCCGGAATGATCAGGGCATTAGCATTAATATCTGAATTTATATGGGGTGAAGCTCCGAGCTGGAAAGATCCCGCAAAATATGCCTATGCTGTAGGTGGAAAAGATGGAATTCCCTATCCCGTCAATCTTAATCGGATGGAAAAATGTGCAACGATTTTAAGGGAGGCTATCGATCAATCTCGTTTAGAAAAAAAGGACAAATTGAACGCCCTTAAACGCTTACATAAATTTAATAGCAGAAAAACACTATTTTAGAACTTTAATGATAATTCAAAAAGAAAGGAAAATAAAATTTTATTCTTTACGAATCTCACCCCCACAGAACACACAATATACCACACCAGTCTCGTTGAGTTTATTTTGCATTTTCTTTGTAATTTTATTACCACATTCAGTACAAAATTGGATCCCTCCGGATTGCCTAGGTATCTCTGGTGAGATTGATTGTTCTGGAGGTTGAGAACTTTGACTGGCTGGAGGATATTGACTCACATAAACAGGTTCTCCTGGTCGTGTTTTTCCTGATATTGCATAATACAGATTTGTAAAAAGTTTCTTTAATCCCTTAGCGACAGCCTTTAGGAGATAAAATAATCCTTTAAGAATATAATATACCAGCACTAAGGACCCAGCAATAATCAGGAAGATCCCGATAACTAGGAGAACTTGAAAATGAATGGGAAGAGCTAAAAACCATTCAACGATTTCTGTCCAAGTGGGAAAAACTTCCATTCCGAAACTATAGTCCATGATAGTTGACATTTTTTTATTTCACTTTTACTAATATTTTTTTCTTATTCATCAATAACTATTACTAGGTTTAAAAAAAAATGGAGTCCATTTTTTTAAGGGGAGAAAATATATAGATTATGGTGATAAAGCTTATTTGATTGATTTAATTCTGATTTTAAAGAAAGGGATAAGAAGAAATCCTTAGTAAGATAATTATGAATATGAGATTCATTAAAATCAAAAAAATTAATAATAAAACATTTAATTGTGAATTTACATGAATATAGATGAATTTAAAACTACATGGGAAAAAACTAATAAACAATATGGTTATAATGAACCATATCCTAAATTTGTAGAAAAGATCGGTTTTCAAATTAAGAAATTTATGATTCCAGAAAATCAAAAATATCAAGGAGCCACTGGAAATGCCCGAGGAATGCTTGATGCTCTCCTAAGATATTGTAAAAAAACTAGTGTGCCTGAAAAAAATCTGGAACAATTTTTAACGAATATTAATATTATCATTGATTTTTTGTTAACAGTTCGGTTAACGAGTCAAGTTCCTTTAAATACCGCATTTTTTATTCGAAAACGGCTTGAAAACTCCACTATTGAGACTGTGAGTGAAGCCAAGACAATCTTAGAAAAAGAAATCACATTTCATCAAGAAAATTATGATACATCGGAGAATAAAATCGCATCGATTTTTAAAAATCGGATTATAGACCGTGTCGAATCTTATGAACTGGATAAACTGATCATTGGCACTCATTGTCATTCTGGAGTCGTGAGAAAAGCAATTTTAGAAGCTCGCGATTATATAAGCCAAGTTATCGTAGATAAAACCGAGCCCGAACAACAAGGTGTTCTTACTGCCTATCAATTGATTCAAGAGGGAATTCCGGTGAAATTAATAAATCTTAGTCAGTTTGGATTTGAATTTCGTAAGATCAATCTGTTTATGTTCGGAATAGATGCTGTATCCGCTGATGGAGTAGTGTTGAATAAGATGGGGACTCGCATGATCGCAACTCTTGCTAAAACAAAAGATTTACCCGTTTACTTCCTTGGCGCAACCTATAAGTACGCTCGAAAAACTTTATTGGGAGGGCTTGTAAAAGTAGAACGCAGAAAAGTAGAAGAAAAAATATTATTTAACCATTTAGGAATTGGTTTGGCATCGCATTTGGATAAAAAGGTAAATATTAATGGAACATCCAGAAAACTGCTGGAAACGGGATTTAGTGCTTTTGATACTACCAAACCCGATTTTTATTCTTCAGTAGTTTCCGAAGTGGGATTTTTACCAATGAGGGAAGCATTTGAACTCGCTTGGAAAGAATATTTGGACTAGCCACCCATCAGAAATTAAAGTGGAAATGTCCCATATTTTTTTGCGGCGTTAATCATTGCAAGAATGTTTTTTTCAGGAGTCCCTGGTGATAAATCACAAGCAGAACTAAGTAAAAGTTTACCTCCTTTTCCTGCTTTATTAATCACTCGTTTAACTTCCATCTCGACTTGATTAACCGTTCCGTATCGCATTATTGAAGTTGAGACATTTCCCATTAGCAAAACAAATTTATTTCCAATTATTTTTTTAGCTTGTTCCATGTCGACATCATCAACGCTAATAATCATCATCTTTGGTACTCTTATTAGATCTTTTAAGATTGGTAAGACTTCTCCACAGATATGAATCATAAAAATAGGGGAATTGACTTGTTTTACTATCTTTTTATAATACGGAAGTGCAAATTCTTTAAAGAATTCGGGAGAGATACATGTACAAGACGCACTTGGATCCGAAAGTGTTACAAATTCCATCCCTCGTTCTAATTGGGCATTTAAAAAGTGAATTATACTTTGGGAGGCGATATCTAACACTTCATGAACTTTTTCGGGTTGATTAATCATATTTCTCATTAAATTTTCCATTCCTACAATCGAGCCACTTGCAGTAATGGGGCCTTCACATCCAGCCATTAAAATATGCTCATCTGCTTTAAATTTTTCACTGAAAATTTTGGCTGTCTTCACAATTACGGGCAATCTTCCATCTTTTTCAGGATTTGTTGGAAAGAGGTTATTCAACTCATCTAGATTTTGAATCGCAGGAGATTCATGAACAGGAATCACATCAGGCAAGTAAGTTAATTTTGCCCCCAGGGCTTCTCCAATAAGATTGAGATCTGTGAATGTAACCACAAACGGAAGTCCATATTTATTTGCAACATATAATTGTGCTGCGGCATGATATTCTCCATTTCTCATAATTGTTTCCGCTGGAATTTTTTTATAATGGGAATAGGCCCAAATTGAATAACCAAGTATAATCGGTACTGCAGGGACTGAAAAACCCTCTTGTGCTAATACACCCTTAAAAAAGTCTGTATCTAACTTTTCCATTATTGATTCCATGGCTTATTTCTCCCCATATTTTTTATCTAATACTTCAATCGCTTCAAAAGCCTCCTTACAATAGGTTACGCCAATTTTTCTTGAAAATTCTTCACTGGTAGCCGCACCACCAATCAAAATTGTTAATTTGTCATAAAATCCCTCTGTTTTAAGAAGCTCGATTAGTTCAATAATACTCTCTAATGTCGGATTCATTAGAGTTGAGAGTGCTAGAATTTCAGCATTATACTCTCGAATAGCTTCTATAAAGGTCTCTGCTTTCACATTTCTTCCACAATCAATAACTTTATATCCAACTGCCTCCAGAAATAACTTAGTAAGATTTTTTCCAATATCATGAATATCTCCACGCACCACACCAATTACTACTATAGCTTTCTTCTTCATTGACAAATTTTCAAGATGTGGTTTAAAAACCTCTAAAGCACTATATAATGCGTCAGATGCGATAATAATCTCGGGTAAATAATATTCCTTTGATTGATATAGTCTACTAACTTCAATCATAGCAGTATTCAATCCCTTAATTATGGCTTCTTGAATATTTCCCTTAGCTTTTACAATCTGATCGGCAACCTCGGCAGATTTTGTAGGTTCTCCCTCAATTACACTATTTTTTAATTCTTCTAATAAACTCATATTCTTAATAAAAATACTTCTTCGAAATAATAGTTCTTTTAGATTTTAATTCGGATTAACACATATTTATAAGTTCGTTCTACCTTGATTGATATTTCCAAATCTCGGGTAATTTTGAAAATGGATATTAATACATTTGTTGATGTCTAAATCAACTTTTTATTACAAGACTATCTAATCTATCTAATCTAATTGAATAATTTCGAAAAAAATAGATTTTTTAAAATAAATTTTTATGTTTATTTTATAATTATTATCAGCATAAGTTTAAAATTTCAGCAGAACAGAATCAGAGGTATTTAAAATTAAATTAAGTGGATTGATAAGAAAGGAGTTTGGGAGAATACGAAGTGACAAGCGTACCCTAATTCTCTTATTTGCAATCCCACTTATCTTGATTGTGGTTTTCGGGTTAACCTCTGGAGGAGGACCAACAGAATTCTTTAATGTGTCCATCATATCTAAAGACAGTATGGCTACATATGAGAATTTCCCCGATAATTCGTCCCAATATTCAGATGATTTTATTGACGTATTTGAAGGTAATTTATCATCGTTTGGATTTAAAGGCTATCGTAATGTCACTACTCCAGAAGAATATGAAGAAGCAAAATCATTCTATACCCAATGGTTAAAAGATGAAGTGATTGATGTGTTCTTAGTCCTTCCCGAAAACTTTTCGGAAACAGTCGAGAATAATACGGATATCCCAATAATCTTCTATATAGATGGTTCAGATTCAGATGCAGTTAGTGCTATAAATGTTTCCATGTTCGAGCCAATCGCTCAATTTAGAATAAAGATTGGGAAAACCGCCAATTTCACATATTTCATTCCATATTTAGAATTTGAAGTACCATTCTGGGAGGCACAGGTTGTGAATTACGCATTTGCGCTGACTATTCCATTAATAATTATTGGGACCACGATGAATTTATCTTGTTTATCAATAGTTTCTGAAGGACCATTGCCCAGAATGCTGATTACTCCAACCTCAAAAAGGTCAATAATATTAAGTAAACTTATTGCTAATTCAGCAATAATGAGCATACAGGTTGCGGAAATTTTTGTTGCGACCGCACTCTTTGGGCTCTACAGTCTTGGATCTCTCTTTGAATTATTTTTAGTTCTGCTTGCTATTGGATTTTGTGGGGTGTCAATAGGACTTTTTATTTCATCTCTAAGTGGCACCGATCAACAAGCAAATCAATTATATATCATGTTTTTTATCGTAATATTAATATTTTCCGGACAGTTTATTAGTGCCGATAATTTGCCAGTATTTATGCAAGCAATAATTTATTCTTTTCCATTATATCATTCAATACCCTTGGTATTGCAAATCACGTTGAAAGGATTGCCCGTAGAAATTTATTCGTTGTTGATCGTGGTAATTATTGCTCTTATATATGACGTATTAGCTTATATCGTATACATGTTTAAAAAGGTGGAAGTTTGATGGTGAAAGAACAGAATAAAAATATAAAGAGTACCTTCAAAAGAACGATTAAAAATTTGAAGAACAGCTTATTTCGTCTTTTTAAACAAATTAAAAAAGAATTTAGACTATTACGGACCGATCCGTGGAATTTAGTCATTGCGTTATTATTACCCCCCGGAATTATTATGTTATTTTCTTTTATGAATCAAGAAGCGGGTAATGGAAGCGTGTTTCCCGTAGTAATCGTCTCAAACGATTCAAACACTTTTATTAATCCCAATAATAATTATACAGAAACCACATGGGATAATTATACCCTTCCATACATTGACGCGGTCAATGAGACAGACTCTTTGAATTTATTAGCATTTTATAATACCACAAACCCCGAACAAAGATATTCGATGGAAACTGCTAGGAAAATGTTATTAAATGGAGAAATAAAATGCATTATCGTTGTTCCTTTAGAATTTAGTGAGATGCTTGAATATGAGCTCCCTGCCTCGATAGAGTGTATACCAGATTCTTCACGAATCGCAGATATTCAAAAAATATTGAATGCGATATATGATTCTGTTAATTTATTTATCTCAGCGAATAATTTAACTCCTCAAATTGTATTAGAAGCGAATGAAGAGTTTTCAATTCCGGCAGACTATAATGCCAGCTTAAACTCGAATCTGATCATGATTTTGCCCTTAATGATTTTCGGAATCGCAAATGTATTGACGATTCTGGTGATTGTGAAGGAAAAACCCATCGCGCGCTTATTACTCACCCCTGTAAAACGAGCTGAAGTACTTATCTCGAAATATATCACTTATTCATTAGTTTTATTTTTCCAAGCACTCCTCATACTTTTAGCTTCCATATTTGGGGGGCTTTATTTGAAGGGGTCCTTATTTGAACTCTTTCTTGCGGTATATATATTAGGATATACGGGGATTAGTCTCGGTCTCTTCATTAGTTCTCTCAGTAAGAGTAAAACAGAGGCAAATCAGTTATTCTTTGCTTTTTTCATCGTTATAATTTTATTAAGCGGTATTTTTGTTCCATTAGGGTCGATGCCAATCTATTTACAAGTCTTTGCGAATATATTGCCATTAACACATGGAAGTCCGATGGTGGAGGCTATTTTGGCAAAAGGAAAGACTGTATTTGGATTCCATTTCTTCGTCCTTCTTGGGATAAGTATCGTGTTGAATATAGTCACATTCATCATATTTTACAAACGGAGGTATGAAGTATAAAAATGAGATTAGAAAAGAACTTTAATAGACAAATCACTATAAATGTTTTTAAAACCAAAGAAGAGGTAAAAAATGATATCTGACATAATTTTTAATGTAGAAAATTCCACTAGATCAATAGGTATTTACTCAGTATTTCAAGATTTTAGAAAAAAACAATATAAAATGAGATTATTAGAATATAATATGGAGGTTTCTTCAATTGAATGAGGTTACTGTGAATGTTGAAAATCTTAATGTTTCTTTCGGCGATGCTCATATCATATATGATGTTTCGTTCGATGTTAAGGAAAAGGAATTGATTGGCTTATTTGGAATTTCTGGAGCTGGTAAAACAACTATTATCAGGGTCCTTACGTGTCAGATCAATAAAAAGAACTGGAGCGGAGATGTAAGTGTGACTGGTCTGGACCCCGCTAAGAAAAGCACCCACTCAGAGATTTTAAGTAATATAGGATATGTTCCGCAGTTAGAGCTATTAAATCTATACTATGAACTCTCTCCTTTAGTCAATATCGAAATATTTGCTTCAAATTATGGAATGTCGAAGGAAGAGGCTAAAGAACGAGCTGAAGATCTATTTTCGATATTGGATATTCCAGAAGATACATGGGGAAATCCACTCAAAAGTTTAAGTGGCGGGGAAAAGAAGAGAGTTTCTATGGCAATAGGCTTAGTTCATAACCCTGGCGTCTTATTTCTAGATGAACCTACCACACAAATTAATTATTTAAATTAGTTTGGGTAAGAGGGGTAGACGCCAATAAGCGATATGATATCCTTAATTATCTTAAAAAGTTAAACCGAAAGTTAGGGACTACGATGTTTATCATCACCCATGATCTAGAAGCGGCACTTGTCTGTGATAAGACCGCGATCTTAAGGGAAGGAAAATTACTTGAATTTGATACCCCTCATAATTTAATTTCCTCTTTACCAAGCAATGGGTTACTAGCGCGATTATCGATTGAAAACCTCACAGGAGAAATCATTGATATAATTGCGGATTTTGAGCATTGTGAAGAAGTATCTCGAGTGGGTAATGATGTCGTTGAGGTGTTTTTAAAGGATTTTGAGGAAAATTTACTCCCTCTTATCGACTATTTACTGGAAAAAGAAGTTAAGATTATGGCAATGAGCAGAGATGTTGCAAATTTTAGACGCTATTTCCAATTACGTATTAAATGGGAAGAAGAAAGAGATAGATTAGACTTATTAAAAAATGAAAAAGCAATACATGACTTAGGTGAATAATAATAGACCGAAAGAAAAAACGCCGTATTAAGTATTTATTGTTGATTATCGGATTGTTCATCGGAGAATTAATTGCGTTAGGGATAATCAATATTCCGTTTATAGAATATTTTAGCGAATCTCAAGTGAAAAGCTATAAAAACGATATGGCGTATTTTTCTGGGACGCATCAAAATCCGGAAAATTTATTTGTGGAACCAACAATAGATTCGAATTATCGAGCTATCGATTCCATTAATTTTTCTAGTCCACTATTTAACACATCTAAGTTTGTTAATCCCGTAAATAATCCCAACCTAACCGAGAGTAAGCAGCAATTTTTCTTAGATTATTTATTTGAAAAACAAAATCCCGATGGGTCCTATTCAAATATAGGAGGTCTTGGTGATATGTATTCTACATATAAGGTTATTAAAACAATTGATATTTTAAACGGAAGTTATTTAGATGCGCTTGAACATCAAGATAGAATAAATCGGACAATAGATTTTATCAATAATTCGTTAGATGAAGGGGGGATGGGATTTAAATATAATGAGGAAGCCCCTGAGGCAGATATCATCTCAACCTATTATGCAATTAAGCTCGCAAAAATACTTAAAGCAAGCTCTATTCTCGAAACGAATAATGTGTCTATTACAGCTTATATTAAATTATTAGGGAACTACTCAATAGGATTTTCTGGGAGTTATAGATATTCTAATCGTTCCTATACAATAGTGACCGCTGAAACCACATATTATGGAGTTCGAGCGTATTTAGAAATGGGATATACATATAATTTAACAGAACAAGCAGCAATTTTGGGATATTATAGTCTATTATATAATCCATTTGATGGAGGATTTAGATCTTCTACCCAAAACGCGATTTCAGATGTATCGGCAACGTATTATTCATTATGGAATATTTATCATTTTACTAGTTTTTTTATTAATCAAACTCAGACTAAAGACTTTGTAATAAATTGTACTAATGATGATGGTGGATTTGGTCCTCATTGGTCGATAAACATATCCGATTTCACATCAGGATGGAGTGGAATGAATTCAATATTCTTACTAGAGAGTTATGGCGGTTTAACAATTGATGATACCTATAAATTGAACTACTATAATTGGTTGTATGAATATCAGGCGTTCAACGGTCTCATCGGAGAGACTAATCTTCAAACCAATTATCTCGGCGTTTTGGCTCTTTATAATTGGAACTCAGAAGAATATATAACATACATAGATATAAACAGCATCTTAGATTTTGTAAATTCGTGTTATAATCCTGAGGATGGAGGGTTCGGCTCTCAACCCTTTACTAATTCATCAATATTTTCTACCTACTGTGCGGTGTTTCTATATCAGTTATTTAAACCGTATACGCTTCAAAATCTTCCAAATGGAACTGCAACCGTCAATTATTTAGTTAATTTACAGAATCCGGATGGAGGATTCAAACTTGGTGAGGATTTTGATTTACTTTTATCTTATTTCGGGCCTGCATATGAGTTACTTCTTAAGGATCTGATTGATACGAACATTTCTACCACAGAAAGTACCTATTGGGCGATTAAAAGCCTGAATGATTTAAATGCTCTTAATCTAATAGATCAAAACAATCTTTCTCATTGGATCTCTTCTGGACAGAATCCTGATGGAGGATTTTCCATTATTCACGGATTTCATTCTGATGTAATCTCTACATATTATGGATTGGAAATACATAAATTATTGAATTTAGAACCTCTTTCAAGGATTGCGGCAATAGAGTTTTTAAAAGGCGCCCAAAAAGAGGATGGGAGCTTTAATATAATTCCCTTCCTTTCTCAATTAACTGAATTACCCTCCTCATTCATATCTACGTATTTAGGTTCGATTGCCCTATATCGATATCGTTCACAACCAGAAGATATTAAAACTCTTACCCAATGGTATAGACGGTGTATCAGTCTAAATACTGGAGGAGTAGGCGATATTCCATCATTTGGGGGCGATCTAAGAAACACCCCCTATGGGTTAGTGATCATAGATGAAATTCGATATGATCAAGCGTTTGATCCTTTGCCGTGGAGTAATTTATTGATATGGTTAATGATATCAGAAGCACTCCTCATAGTAGCTTTCGTGGTCATCAGTATTCTTTCCTATCTTAATGAACGCGTGATGAAAATTTTAAAATCGATGATCGGACTCGAAGGAGAATTAAATATAAATTATCTTAAACGTTTTTCAGCGGTTTATTGTGAAAATTTAGATATTTATATCGGAAAAAAATTAATTGTAGATGGAGTTTCGCTTGAATTAGAGCACGGTGAGATTTTGGGCGTTTTAGGGGAAAGTGGAGCGGGCAAGTCCACCTTCGTAAAAGCTTTATTAGGAATGCGCAAATATACGGGAATATGTGAAATTTATGGAATGGATGTAAAAAAAAATAAACGGAAAATTAGACCCATTTATGGTTATGTTCCTCAAGATTTAGGGAAGATCTATACTAATTTCACTACTCTTCAAAACCTTATCTATTTTGGAAAACAATATGGTCTAACCGAAAAGGAAATAGTAAGCAAGTCTAAACGACTTCTTCGAAGTCTTGAAATTGAAGATAAAATGAATGAGCTTGTGAAAAACCTATCTGGAGGGCAGAAACGTCGGGTGAGCATTGCAATGGGTTTAATTCACAATCCAATCTTTTGTATTTTGGATGAACCTACCTCAGGCTTGGACCCTGTTGTACGTGAAAACTTATGGCTCGCGCTTACCCAAATTAATGAAAAATATAACACCACTTTAATAGTGATCAGTCATTATCCTGAAGAATCGAGATTCTGTAATAAAGTGGTTGTGTTTGGAAGAGGGAGGGGTATGATCGATTTTGGTACTCCTCGACAGCTTTTATCACAGTTGCCCGGTGATGGGAGGACAATTGAGCTTTTCTTCTATGATATTCAAGAAGATGCTGTTGAGAGATTAGAGAAAATTGAAGGAATCCACAAGGCATTAGAAAATAAAGTGGGAACAGATTTTGCCTTGCTCACTAACCTTAATTTGAACGAAGTTCGCGAGGAATTAGAAAAAGAGTTTGGAGAAAACAGCATTCTTGGATTAAAGCAATCAGACAGCGTGATGGAACAATACTTTAGATTTAGAGCCATGGAGGTGCCAGAAATTGAGTAGAACAAGAAAAGAAGAATTAGAAATACTCAGAAAAAAAATAACTGAAGCAATTCGATTTTCAGAAAAATATTGGTTAATCTTTCGGCAAGGAACATTTGGATTAGCGACCGTTTTAGATTTAGAATATAAAAAAAGTTTTATCGAGGTTTTATTCTTTACCAATACGGATGTATTAGAAAAAGGTGTTCCCTTATTAAAAATCAATACACCAATAGAAACGACAGTAGATTTTAATGAAATCTTGGTCGAACCAGATTTTGACGCGGATGGTTTGATAAGTCCAAAAAAAATCATTCAGAGAATTGATAAATTAATTGAAAGGGAATTTCAACATCATTTAAAAGAGGTTGATAGAGAATTAGAACTTCTCAATGATAATTTTGAAAATTGTCAACTCGACCAGATCCCTTATCATCGAAGGGTAAGGATTTATTTTCCAGGATTTTATGTGGAATTGGATATCAATTTTGAAAATTACCCTCTTCAGCCAAACATAACTTTCTCACGTTTTCTTTCCCGAATAATAAAATTGGAAGAGTTTTTACAATTAGATATTATTAGAAATTGGGACGAGTTAAATCCGCCCCATATTATAGATTTAATTGAGGAATTAATAGAAATTATTCTATCTATTTTAGAGATTAGGAATTTCTACAAGAATTATCAACATCTTTTATTAGAAGATGTCTCAATCAGTGATGAATTGGAAGATATAAGTTTTAAGCTCACAAAAGGGCAATCATTAGGAATTTTATATGAAGGTTCCTCGGATTCAAGTAGAGAACAGATTAATATAATGAGATTTTTTTCTACAATCGCGGGAAAGAGCCATCAATTTTCTGGTACTATAAAAATATTCGGTAAATTTATTCAATTAACCAATGAAGAAGATTTAGGAAAGATATTCATCATTCCCGAAGCAATTGATTCTAAAATGGCGGGTATGAAGCTGAAAAAGGCGATTAAATATGATGTGGAAACAAAAATAAAGGGAAAACAAAGTAAAGAAGAATTTATGAACATTTTGCGAGAATCTGAGCTTACAACTCTATTTGATGAATGGATGACGAAAGGACCTTTTTGGAAAAGCGTATCATTTTTGCAAGATTATCGCGAAAGACGACAGCTTAGGAAGAAAGCGCTTGAAATTACGGGGGTATATAATAAAAGAAAACATACTGTATCTGATTTAAAAGCATTAGATTATTTTCTATTTTGTATAGCTCGCGCTCTCATACAATCTCCTGATATCATTATGTTCTCACTTCCAAAAGGTATTTTAAATCGGCTCCAATACGAGAAATTTAAAAAATATTTAGAAGATGTAAAACGGGAGTTTCATGTAGCACTAATAGTTCACGGTCCGGAAACCATTATTTCTGATTGTGATAAGATACTAACTATTACTGAAAAAGGATTAGAATGTGGTACCAAAGAAGAACTTATAGAAAAAATTCCTCAATCTGGGGAATTGATTACCGTGGAACTGAATTATCCAAATACTGAAGCAATTAATGAATTATTTGAGCTGGAATCTGCGATAGTAATTGAAGAAAGAAAATACGAAAAATACAAACTATTTCCTAAAGAAGCCCCCGATGAAATAATAAAAAAATTAATCCATATATTTGGGCCCGATCTTTATAGTTTTAAGCGTTATAGAGCATCCTTAACGGAAGTCGCTCAGTTTTTAGAACTAACATATTAAAAATAATATAAAAATAACATTCAAGAGGATTAAAATGATAAAAAGTGTATATATACTTAAAAGAAATGGCATTCTCTTATATTCGAAGAATTTTATGGAACAACCGTTTGATGATAATATTTTAATAGGTTTTTTTGCCTCTGTTGCGAATTTTAGTAGAGAAGCGCTTGAAAGCGTTGTAAAATTCGTCGATCTTGGAGAAGATAATAAATTAATTCTTGAACCAAAACCAGAGGAAAAGATTTTCGGAGCGGCCATTGTAAGTTCAAAAGATAATAATGAATTGGTTAGCAACTTTCTAAAAGATCTATTACAAGACTTTATTGATGAATTCTCACCCGATTATGAATTAGAGCTAATAGACAGGAGTAATATAGGCGGGATATTGAACACTAACCTAAAACGATATACCACATATTCCCTTCCAATACGCTTTGCATTGACTTGGATTATACTTACTCCACTATCAATCTTGTTTACGCTTTTAAACATATTTGCAACTCAATACTTAGTTTTATCGGCAAATCCAGAGTTTTTTACGATAGAACAAATTTTAAGACGTTTGATACCGCAGATAGTCCTATTTTCTTTTGCAGAGCTAGTGATCGTATTTGGAATTGCAAATTTCATTTCAGGATTGTTATCATTGAATCTAAAAATATCCTTCATAAATGCCTTGATATATTTTATAATTATTGTAATAACATACTTCTTGTCTGTGCAACCTGTACTTATCTATATCATTTTAGCATTTTTACCTTTTATTGTCATCGCATCTCTCGGGGGTGCATACATCGGACATAAGATAGCGATTAAAAGAAGAATTGTAAAATAGGGTAGAAAAATTCCTTTTATTATTCTTTTCGTACCCTATCGCTTATACAATTCGAAATTCTATAGGACATAGAAATCGCGAGACCCAACCCCGTCCCGTATTTAATTTCAAGATCATCGTCCAAATTCTCACATAGCATATATGAAGCAGCACCGCAAATAAAAAGTCCTGAATGTTTTGTTCCATCCGAAATTTGAATTTCGAAATTTGAAGAAAAATTGTTAGGAATTTTAATATCTAAATTTTTAAATTGTAACTCAAGATTGTGCTTAGTTTCAAACAATCCCGTCTTAAAAAGAGATCCAATCGCCAAAATAACATATTGAGAGAAAACCTTCTCTTCATCACCTTTAGAGTCCTTAAAAATGAGTTGCCAGACTCTTTTTCCCTCATTCTCTGCCAATTTTAAATCTACTAATTCCACTCTTTTGTTAGTGGTAATGGAAAACGATTCTATTTTGGAATCAAATATTTTTATCAGCCTTTTGGACATTAAAGATGGAGAAAATGCTACCGCTTCTCGACATGAAATCTTAAGATGATTCTCTAATGATTTTATAA